>NZ_JAAGMG010000723.1 GCF_010548525.1 Streptomyces sp. SID14478 | reverse complement strand
GGGCGAGCAGCTCCGGGTCGTCGCCCGAGACCCGCTCGACGTCGGCGGTGCGCGCGGCCGGGCGGAAGAGGGCCGGCGCGAGGAACAGCAGGTGCGCGGGGCCCAGCAGGTCGTGGAACGGCAGCCGCTCGCGGAGCCGGCCGGGTTCCGCCAGTTCCCCGGCCAACTCGTCGGGGCCGAGCCCCTGGAGGGCCGCGGTGACGAGGCCGGCCGTGGGGGAGTCGGGCACGGTCACCAGCGCGGCGTCCCCCAGGACGAGCAGGCCGG
>NZ_JAAGMG010000654.1 GCF_010548525.1 Streptomyces sp. SID14478 | reverse complement strand
CCCGCCGGTCCCGCCCGCCCGGGGCCCTACGCGCCTGACGCGCCCGAGCACGAAGTGCGCCAGCGGCTGGCCCGCCTGGTCGACGCCGAGACCGCCGCGGTGACCGGCACCGGGACCGCGGCCGCGGACCGCTCGCTCACCTTCGCCGAACTCGGGCTCGACTCCGTCCTCGCGGTGCAGCTGCGCAACCGCCTCGCGGCGGCCGTCGGCCAGGACATCGGCATCGCCACCCTCTTCGACCACCCCACCCCGCGCGCCCTCACCGACGCGCTGTACGACCTGCTGCGCCCGCGCGCCCAGGACACCGCACCCGATGCGCAACTGCCCCCGGAACAGCGCGAGCCGGGCGCCGGTCACGCCGCGGACGAACCGATCGCGGTCGTCGCCATGGCACTGCGGCTGCCCGGCGGGGTACACACCCCCGAGCAGTTCTGGGAGCTGCTCTCGGGCGGGCAGGACGCCGTGTCGGGCCTGCCCACGAACCGCGGCTGGGACCTGGAGGCGCTCGGCCACCCGGACCCGAAGCGCCAGGGCACGGTGCGCCAGCGCTCCGGCGGATTCCTGCACGACGCCCCCGACTTCGACGCCGACTTCTTCGGCATCTCGCCGCGCGAGGCACTGGCCATGGACCCCCAGCAGCGGCTCCTGCTGGAAGTCAGCTGGGAAGCGCTCGAACGGGCCGGGTTCTCCCCCGAGTCGGTGCGCGGCACGCCGACCGGAGTGTTCACCGGAGTCATCGCCCAGGAGTACGGCCCGCGCCTCGCCGACGGCGGCACCGACGTCGGCGGCTACCTGGTGACCGGCACCACCACCAGCGTCGCCTCCGGCCGCATCGCCTACACCCTGGGTCTGGAAGGCCCCGCCGTCACCGTCGACACGGCCTGCTCGTCCTCGCTCGTCGCCCTCCAGCTCGCCTGCCGCTCGCTGCGCGCGGGCGAGACGGACCTGGCCCTGGCCGGCGGCGCGACCGTGATGCCGACGCCCGGCATGCTCGTCGACTTCAGCCGGCTCGGGGCGCTCGCCCCCGACGGCCGGTGCAAGGCGTTCTCCGCCGACGCCGACGGCTTCGGGATGGCGGAGGGCGCCGGCGTCCTGCTGCTGGAGCGGCTGAGCGACGCACGGCGCCTGGGCCATCCCGTCGTCGGCGTGATCCGCGCGGTGGCGGTCAACCAGGACGGCGCGAGCAACGGCCTGTCCGCGCCCAACGGCCGGGCCCAGGCCCGGGTGATCCGGCAGGCGCTCGCCGAGGCCGGGCTGACCCCGGCCGACGTCGACGCGGTCGAGGCGCACGGCACCGGCACCCGGCTCGGCGACCCGATCGAGG
>NZ_JAAGMG010000622.1 GCF_010548525.1 Streptomyces sp. SID14478 | reverse complement strand
TGATCGCCGCGGCCCACCAGCCCGGGCCCGCCCCCTACGGGGACCACCTCACGCACCACGCGCGCGTGGCCGCGGACCCAGGCGAGCGACCGCTGCGGCTGCGCATCAGGGGCACCGCCGTCGAGGCGTACGACACCACCGTCCGCTGGCGGCACACCCGGGACGGGCGCCGCCCGCTCGCCGTGCTGGCCGCACCCGGCCAGGCCCTCGCC
>NZ_JAAGMG010000574.1 GCF_010548525.1 Streptomyces sp. SID14478 | reverse complement strand
CTGATCCTCGCCGATCCCCCGGTGGCGGTGCTCGACGAGGCGACGGCCGACGCCGGAAGCGCCGGCGCCCGGGCGCTGGAACGCGCCGCCGACCAGGCCCTGAAGGGACGTACCGCGGTGATCGTCGCCCATCGCCTCACCCAGGCCCTGGACGCCGACCGCATCGTGGTGCTGGTCGACGGCCGGATCGCCGACATCGGCACGCACGCCCAACTCGTCGCGGACGGCGGCCAGTACGCGAAGCTGTGGCAGGCCTGGTCGGGTGCGCGCGAGGGCTGAAACCCATTGAGCCGACGCGCTGCCTCAGGAAGAGTCCCGTCCCATGGAGTTCTTCAGCTACCACCGTGACCGCCCCGGCTCCCTCGCCCTGCGCGAGAAACTGCGGGAGGAGCACTGGTCGTACATGGACGGGTACGAGGCCGAACTGATCGCCCGCGGACCGACGTTCGCCGACGACGGGGAGACGCCCGTCGGCAGCGTGCACATCGTCGACCTGCCGGATGCGGCGGCGGCCCGCGCGTTCGCCTTCGACGAGCCCACCTATCAGGCGGGCGCGCACCGCGCCGTCCTGCTGCGCCGGTGGCGCAACCTGCTGGGCCGCACCATGTGGGAGTTCCCCGGGGGCCGGACCGGCGGCCTGCGGTACCTGGTCCTCGGCCTCGGCCTCGCCCCGGGAGCGGCCGTCGACCTCGACCTGCCGTCCGACCGGGACGACCTGATCGCCTACGGGCCGCTCCTGTCGGACGACGGCGGGACCTGGCTCGGCACCGCGGCGCTGCTGCGGGCCGCGGGCCCGGATGCGGCGCGCGACGTCCTCACCCAGGGCGGATATGCCGAGATCGAGGTCCACGAATGGGAGTTCGGCGGGCGGCGGTAGCGAGGAGGAGGGGGCCGTGATCCGCACCCCTGCGCGGGCTCCGGGTCAGTGCGCGCGTTCCGCGTACACGATGAGGTTGTCCACGGGGTGCCCCTGTGCGTCGAAGGACCCGTCACAGGTGATCAGGCGCAGGGCGCGGGTGTGCGTGGCGCCGTACACCTTCTTGGTGGGGAAGGCCTGCTTGCTGACCGTCTCGGTCGCCGTGACCGTGAAGTGGGCTGTTTTCCCGCGGGAGTCGGTCACGTCGATGTCGGCGCCCTTGTCCAGTTTGCGCAGGTCGTGGAAGACGGCCCTGCCGAACCTGGTGTCGTTGTGCCCGATGATGACGGCCGCCCCGGGCTCGCCCGGCACGGCGCCCCCGGTGTACCAGCCCGCGGTCATGCCCTGCCGGGCGGGCGGGACCTCGACGGTGCCGTCGTCGTTCAGGCCGAGCGGGAGGAGGGCGCTGTCCACGTCGATGGCGGCGATGGACACCCGGGCCGGGTCGGCCACGGTGGCGGTGTGCTCGGGCCGGGCCGCCTCGGAGGCGGTGCGTGTGTGCGGCGCGGCGGTCGCGGCGCCGCTGACCCGGGTGCCGGTGCCCGACGAGCACGCGG
>NZ_JAAGMG010000543.1 GCF_010548525.1 Streptomyces sp. SID14478 | reverse complement strand
TGACGCCGCGCTCGCGCAGTCGCAGCAAGGAGTCGGGCAGATGGCCGGGGCAGAGGTTCTCGGCCACGGCCTCGACCCAGTCGATGCCGGGCATGGCCTCGACGATGTCGGCGATCTCCGGTCGCCAGCCGATCCCGGTGCCCAGGTGCGCGAGCTGCTCCATGGTCGTCCCCCTCCTTCGCCCTGCTCCTCTCCTCGCCGCGGCGAGGCCGTTCGAACCCGGGGAGGGGGACGTTCAGAGCTACATTTGAGGTTTCCCGGCCGGCCACCGGGACGGGTCCCGCCCCAGCAGCGCCAGCATCCGGTCGAGGTCCGAGCCGCCCGCGGGCCCCTCGACGGGCGGCGCGAACGCGGCGCCGGGAGCACGGGAGGCCGGGTC
>NZ_JAAGMG010000501.1 GCF_010548525.1 Streptomyces sp. SID14478 | reverse complement strand
TGGCGCCACCGGCCGGCGCCGCTGGCCCGCGCGGCGCAGGCCCGGGTGCCGCTCCAGGTCCCGCTGGTGCTGTGGGCCCGCAAGGTCGCACGCGACGCCGCGCCCCGCTCCTGACTCCCCCCTACCGAGCTACTCCCCCGCCCCGATGAGCCGCCGCTGACGAGCCCGACGGCCCCGGTCCGGGCGCGGTCGGATTCCGCCTCGGACCAGGGCCACCGGCGCCAAGAGGCCGGGAGGGAGCCCAACTCGGTTTTGTTCTCACCCAGTTGAGAGCACCGTTCCGGCTCCCGCCGTGGTCAGGCCGCTTCCACCACCCCGTCCTGGCCCTCCGCCGCGAACTGCGTGCGGTACAGCTCCGCGTAGCGCCCCTCGGCGGCGAGCAGCGCGGTGTGGTCGCCCTGCTCGACGATCCGCCCGTCCTCGATCACGAGGATCCGGTCGGCGGAGCGGACCGTGGACAAGCGGTGGGCGATCACGATCGCCGTGCGGTCGGTGAGGGCCTCCGCCAGGGCTTCCTGGACGGCGGCCTCCGAGGTGTTGTCCAGGTGGGCCGTGGCCTCGTCGAGGATGACCACGCGCTGGCGGGCGAGCAGCAGGCGGGCGATGGTCATGCGCTGGCGTTCGCCGCCGGACAGCCGGTAGCCGCGTTCGCCGACGACCGTGTCCAGACCGTCCGGCAGGTCCCGGACGAGCGCCTCCAGCCGGGCCCTGCGCAGGACGTCCCAGAGCTCGTCCTCGCTCGCCTCGGGGCGGGCGAGCAGCAGGTTCGCGCGGACCGACTCGTGGAAGAGGTGGCCGTCCTGGGTGACCATGCCGAGCGTGGCCCGCATCGAGGCCGCGCTCAGGTCGCGTACGTCGACGCCGCCGATCCGGACCGCGCCGGCGTCGGTGTCGTAGAGGCGGGGAAGCAGTTGCGCGATCGTCGACTTGCCGGCGCCGGACGAGCCGACCAGGGCGATCGTCTGCCCGGGCTCCGCGCGGAACGACACCCCGTGCAGCACCTCCGCGCCGCCGCGCGTGTCGAGCGAGGCGACCTCCTCCAAGGAGGCCAGGGAGACCTTGTCGGCGGCGGGGTAGCCGAACCATACGTCGTCGAACTCCACCGCGACGGGGCCGTCGGGGACGTCGGCGGCGTCCGGCTTCTCGTCGATCAGGGGCTTGAGGTCGAGGACCTCGAAGACGCGCTCGAAGCTGACGAGGGCGCTCATCACCTCGACGCGCGCCCCGGCCAGGGACGTCAGCGGCGCGTACAGGCGGGTGAGCAGGAGGGCCAGCGAGACGACCGCGCCCGCCTCCAGGGTGCCGTCGAGGGCGAAGTAGCCGCCGAGGCCGTAGACGAGGGCCAGCGCGAGGGCGGAGACCAGGGTCAGTGCGGTGATGAACGCCCACTGGGCCATGGCGGTGCGCACCCCGATGTCGCGTACCCGGCGGGCCCGCGCGGCGAACTCGGCGGACTCGTCGCCGGGCCGCCCGAAGAGCTTGATGAGCGTGGCGCCCGGCGCGGAGAACCGCTCGGTCATCCGGGTCCCCATCGCCGCGTTGTGGGCGGCGGCCTCACGCTGGAGCTTCGCCATCCGGGAGCCCATGCGCCGGGCGGGCAGGACGAAGACCGGCAGCAGGAGCAGCGCGAGGAGGGTGATCTGCCAGGAGAGCGTGAGCATCACGGCGAGGGTCAGCACCAGTGTGACCACGTTGCCGACGACCCCGGAGAGCGTGTTGCTGAAGGCGCGTTGGGCGCCGATGACGTCGTTGTTGAGGCGGCTGACCAGGGCGCCGGTGCGGGTCCGCGTGAAGAAGGCCACCGGCATGCGCTGGACGTGGTCGAAGACGGCGGTGCGCAGGTCGAGGATGAGCCCCTCGCCCAGGTTCGCGGACAGCCAGCGGGCGAGCAGCCCGAGGCCCGCCTCGGCGACCGCGATGAGCGCGATGAGCACGGCGAGCCGGATCACCACCCCCTGCTCCTTGCCGCCGACGATCGCGTCGACGACCTGTCCCGCGAGCACCGGCGTGGCCACGGCGAGCAGCGCGGTGGCGATGCTCAGGGCGACGAACTGGCTGATCCGGCGGCGGTGCGGCCGGGCGAAGGCGGCGATGCGGCGCAGCGTCGCGCGGGCGAACGGGCGGTTCTTCCCGCCGCCGTCCTGCGCGTTCATCACGCTGTGCAACTGCGTCCAGGCTGTCGTTTCCATGCTCATACCGCTGACGTTAGGACCTCAACCAATGTTGAGGTCAACCGAAGGAGGAAAGAGCTCCGCGCAGGAAGGTGATCTGCCACGGCGCCCCGGGCGCACCTCTTGACCCGCGGGTAACCGGAACGTAGCTTCGCCTCAATTCTTGTACCCACCACAGAAGTTGTGGGTCTCGGTCTATCGGGAAGCGAAGACATGCCGGAGCTACGAAGGCGTACTCTGCTGTCCGCGATCGGCGTCAGCGCCGCCGCGGGGGCCGTCGTGACCAGCCAGTCCCCGGGCGCGTCCGCGGCGGACGGCGGACGTGCGGCGGCGCACGAGGGCAAGGTCCAGGGCCTGCTCGCCCGTATGACTCTCGAAGAGAAGCTGGGCCAGCTGCAGCAGCTTCCCTGGGCCTACGACCTCAATCCCGGTTCGGGCTCCACGAAGGAGGTCGAGGACGCGGCGCGCGCGGGACGGCTCGGTTCGGTGTTCAGCATCTTCGGCGCGAAGACGACGAACGCGTTGCAGCGCCTGGCCGTCGAGGAGTCCCGGCTCGGCATCCCGCTGATCTTCGGTCTTGACGTCATCCACGGTTTCTGGACGAACTTCCCCATCCCGCTGGCGCAGGCCGCCGCCTTCGACCCCGAAGTGGCGCGGAGCGACGCGCAGGTCTCCGCGAAGGAGGCCCGCTCGAACGGCGTGCACTGGACGTTCGCACCGATGATGGACGTCACGCACGAGCCGCGGTGGGGTCGCATCGCCGAGGGCAACGGCGAGGACCCGTATCTCACGGCGCGGTTCGCGGCCGCCAAGGTCGAGGGGTACCAGGGCTCCGGCTACGGCACGAAGGAGACCCTGGCCGCCTGCGCCAAGCACTTCGTCGGGTACGGCGGCGCCGAGGGCGGCCGCGACTACAACACGGTCGACGTGTCCGAGTCCAGGCTGCGCAACCTGTACCTGCCGCCGTTCAAGGCCGCGTTGGACGCGGGCGCCGCCACCGTGATGGCGTCCTTCAACACCATCAGCGGCGTCCCGGCGCACGGCAACACCCACACGCTCACCGACATCCTGAAGAAGGAGTGGGACTTCGACGGCTTCGTCGTCAGCGACTTCACGGGCGTACAGGAGCTGATCGCGCACGGTTTCGCCGAGGACGGCGCGGACGCCGCCCGCCTCGCCCTGAACGCGGGCGTCGACATGGAGATGACCAGCACCAACCTCCTCACCAACGGCAAGAAGCTGCTGCGCGCCGGAAAGATCAGCCGGCGCCGGATCGACGACGCGGTGGCGCGCGTGCTGCGCCTCAAGTTCGCGCTCGGGCTCTTCGACGACCCGTACGTGAAGGAGTCCGCGGCGGTCACCGAACCGTCGGCGCAGGCCCGCAAGGCGGCCCGGGCGGCGGGCGCCCGCTCGATGGTCCTGCTGAAGAACGAGGGGAACGTCCTGCCCCTGAAGAAGGCGGTCGGCTCCCTGGCCGTCGTCGGCCCGTTCGGCGATTCCGCCGATCTGCTCGGTACGTGGGTGGTGCCGGCGTCGGCGGAGAAGTTCCCGGCGGTGAAGGTGCTCGACGCGGTGCGCGAGGCGGCGCCGGACGCGAAGGTCACGTACGCGCAGGGCGTCGACGCCGAGGGCAAGGACGTCGGCGGCATCGACGAGGCGGTCGCGGCGGCGAAGGCGGCGGACGTCACGGTCGTGGTGGTGGGCGAGCCGACCGCGATGAGCGGTGAGGCGTCGGCGCGCAGCGACATCTCGCTGCCCGGCGACCAGGAGAAGCTGATCGCCGCGATCGCGCGGACCGGCAAGCCGTTCGTGGTGGTGCTCGTGAACGGGCGTCCGCTGACCCTCGGCGACTGGCTGGACTCCGCGCCCGCCGTCCTGGAGGCCTGGCACCCCGGCACCGAGGCGGGCCACGCGGTCGCGGACGTGCTGTTCGGCGCGGTGAACCCGGGCGGCAAGCTGCCCGTGTCGTTCCCCCGGGCCGTCGGCCAGATCCCGATCCACTACAACCACGAGTCGACGGGCCGCCCCTACGACGCGGACAACAAGTACACGTCGAAGTACCTGGACCTGCCGCCGACCCCGCAGTTCCCCTTCGGGTTCGGGCTGAGCTACACGACGTTCGCGCTCGAGACGCCGAAGCTGAGCCGGGGCAGTGTCCCGGCGAAGGCGCTGCGCAAGGGCGACACAGTCGAGGTGTCGGTGGCGGTGCGCAACACCGGCTCGCGCGCGGGCGACGAGGTGGTGCAGCTGTACGTCCACGACCTGGCGGCGAGCATCACCCAACCGGTGCGCAGGCTGCGCGGGTTCCAGCGGGTCACGCTCGACGCGGGCGCGTCCAGGACGGTGCGCTTCCGGCTGGGGGCCGACGATCTCGGGTTCTGGACGAACGACGTGAAGGGCGAATTCCTGCTGGAGGAAGGCGCGTTCGAGCTGTTCGTCGGTACGTCGTCGACGGCGCGGGCCAAGCTGTCCTTGAACGTCACCTAGGAGAGGACCCGCCATGCCGTCCGTCCGCGTCGTACACGAGGGGCCCGTCACCACGGTCGTCCTGGCCCGCCCCGAGGCCAGGAACGCCGTCGACGGTCCGACGGCCGCGGAACTGGCCGATGCCTTCCGGGCGTTCGAGGCGGACGACGCGTCGAGGGTCGCGGTGCTGTGGGGCGAGGGCGGCACGTTCTGCGCGGGCGCCGATCTCAAGGCCGTCGGGACCGGGCGCGGCAACCGGGTGGAGCAGGACGGTGACGGCCCGATGGGCCCGACGCGGCTGCGGCTCACCAAGCCGGTGATCGCGGCGGTGGCCGGACACGCGGTGGCGGGCGGCCTGGAGCTCGCCCTGTGGTGCGATCTGCGGGTCGTCGAACAGGACGCGGTGTTCGGGGTGTTCTGCCGCCGCTGGGGCGTCCCGCTGATCGACGGCGGCACGGTGCGGCTGCCGCGGCTGATCGGGGAGAGCCGTGCCATGGACCTGATCCTGACCGGCCGGCCCGTCCCGGCGCAGGAGGCGTACGAGATGGGCCTGGCCAACCGCCTGGTGCCGCCGGGACGGTCCCGGGCCGCCGCCGAGGAGCTGGCCGCACAGCTCGCGGCGTTCCCGCAGGCCTGCCTGCGCAGCGACCGGGCGTCGGTACGGGAGCAGGGCGGCCTGGACGAGGAGTCGGCCATGCGCGGCGAACTCCGGCACGGGCAGAGCGTGTTGGCGGAGGGCCTCGACGGGGCGGGACGGTTCGCCGCCGGGGCGGGGCGGCACGGGTCCTTCGACGCCGGATGAGCCCGCGGGCGCCTCGGTGCCGGCGGCGCACTGGTCGACGGCGCGCGCTCCATGCATCCGTCCCCGGTCCGCCACGCGTCGTCCGTCAGCCCGCGGCACGGCACCGCGTCGCGTCAGGACGGCCCAACGCGCCCTTTGTTCATCCGAGTTCGAGGGTCGTCACGCCGAAGACGCGGCCCTGAGCGAACGGCCGTACGGGCCCCGTGTACATCCGGGCCGTCTCGAACCCCGCGGGCAGACCACGGGCCGCCATGAGCGCGACGGCCTCGGTGTTCGTCTCCGGTACGTCGATGCTGACGGGTTCGCCGGTGGGCGCGAGGGCGTCGAAGAGGGCACGCGCGTCCTCGGCGGTGTCCGCGAACAGCGGCCCGATGCGCAGGCCGTCGCGCCCCGGGCGCACCACGCCGTATCCGGTGACTCGGCCGTCGGCGACGCGGGCGAGCGCGGTGTGCCCCCGCGTGGTGAGCCAGGAGTCCAGGAAACGGGGCCGGTCGGCGGGGTGGCAGGCGCTGTCGTAGGCGCGCACCGCGGCCACGAGGCCGGGGTCCGCCGTGACCGGCACGACTCCGGTGACCGTGTCGGCGGGGCCGGGGCGCGCGGGGATTCCGGTGAACCGGACGGTGCGGTGGGCGGGTTCGAATCCCGACGCACGGTAGTTGTCCTGCTGGGCGACGACGCCGTCGAGCCCGACGGTGCGCCCGCCCGCGTGCGTGAGCCCGGCCCGCCAGGTCGCGAGGCCGTGCCCCCGGCCGCGCAGGTCAGGACGGACGAGATAACAGCCCAGAAAGGCGTACGCGGGACCGTAGTTGACGACGGAGATCGCGGAGACGGGCTCGCCGTCGATCCGCCCGAGGAAGAACCCCTCGGGGTCCTGCGCGAAGAAGCTCGGCCCGTCGGCCACCCCCGGGTTCCAGCCCTCGTCGGCGGCCCAGCCGCTGATCACGGGCCATTCGTCGAGCGTGGCCCGGGAGATGTCGAGGCGCTGGGGGACGTCGCTCATGCGCACTGCTCCTGTTCGCCTGCGGGGCCCGGGGCGAGGACCATCCTCACCGATCGGGCCCCCGCCCGGCACACCGCGGCGGCAGGAAACCATCGAGCCGTCCGCCAAGTTCACGAACCGGGGCGCATCCTGCGGTCCGTGGACATGTATGCGGCCTGCGGGTCACGCGCGTGGCGCACACGGGCAAGGAAACGACGACGTTCCTCGGGGGCCGGCGCTGCTCGACCGGGACGTCGTCAGGCTTCCGGGAAGGCGTCCGGAGCCCGGCGCCCACGAGGAGCGGGCGCGGCAGACGTGCCGCTGTACGCAGGGGTTACGCGCACATCGCGCGAGGGTTGCCCAACATGGCGAACATCACACATGGCGATGACCACGTGACGGACCGGAGCACATAGGCGTACCGATCCCCTACTCTCGTTCACATGTCCTCCATCCCCGCCCCGCGCTCCGCACGGTCCGCCGACGTGGTCAACGAGCAGATACGTGACCTTTGGGCGCGCACCGGGGGCCAGTTGTCCGCGGAGGAGCGGGCGGAGTACGAGGTACTGGTCACCGAGTGGGCCACGGCCGTCGGTGAAGGAGCCGTGCAGAGGGCGTAGGGACGTCAGGACTGCGGTCGGCTGCCGTGGTTCGCGGCGTGCTTGCGGCGGGCCTTCTTCTTACGGCGTCGCTTCGAGGACATGGGGCCTCCTGAAGGCGTGTACGGATACGAAAACCAGCCCATGACGGGCCAATGTCACCTGACGGGACATTTCACGCATCCACCCTTCCACAGAGCGGCCGCCCTCGCGATTTCTCAGTTCTTGCTCAACTCACTTCACCCCGGACCGGCGCCGACGGCATGATCGATGTTCCACCGACGTCGGACTGGGGATGGACACGCAATGGCCAAGGCTGTCCGGGCATCGCTGGGCGAGATGTGGATCACCTGCCAGGTCTGCAAGAGCGACGAGTTCCGCGAGCGGGGCGTGAAGCTCAACAGCACCGGCGGGGAACTGTTCAATCTCGCGTGGTCCGACGAGACCGCAACCGGGCTGATCTGCTGGCGCTGCGGCTTCGTGCACCTCTTCGTGAACCGGGAGATCCAGCTGCACCGCGTCAAGAAGTGAGCACGTCCGGTGGGCCCACCGGACGTGCTCTCCCGCCCCGCGGAGGTCACTCGGCCGCGTTGCCGCCGAGCATGGGCGCACCCGCCGTCGAGACGCCGACGTCGGGGTCCATGAAGTAGCGTCCGCCGGTGGTCGTCAGCTTCGCGCCCGAGGACGGCAGGTAGGTGAGCTGGCCGTCGGACGCGTTCTCTCCCAGCGACCCGATCGTGAGGTCGGCCCGTCCGTCACCGGTGACGTCGGTGAGCTTGACCTCGCTGCCGAAGAGGTCGCTCTTCTCGTCGACGCCGGGGACACCCGCGGTGTTCTGCGTGAAGTACTGGATGCCCGACGTGGTGTCGAGCCCCTGCGCCGAGCCGTAGAAGACGGTGACGGAACCGGCGTCGGCGACTCCGTCGAGGTCCTCGCCGTCCGTGCCCACGACCAGGTCCTGGTAGTGGTCACCGTTGATGTCGCCGAGCGACAGCTCGTCGCCGAAGCCGTCGCCCTTCTCCGAGGCGCCGGGTACGGCTCCCGAGTCCTGGGAGATGCTGGTCGAGGCGGCCGGGCCGCTCGCGGACCCATAGGTGAGGGAGACCTTGCCGCCGTCGCTCGCGCCGGGCACCCCGCTCGCCTTGTCCCAGGCGATGCCGGTCACGATGTCGCCGTAGCCGTCGTTGTTCACGTCGCCGATGCCGGTGATGACGCCGGGCGTGAGGCCGACGGCGTTCGCCCCGTTGAGCCCCGAGGCCGTGCCGGGAATGTAGAAGTTCTTGTTCCAGGCCTCGGTGGTCGCGGTGTCGTAGCCGTCGACCACCAGGTCCGACCTGCCGTCCCCGTTGACATCGCCCGCCACGAGGGAGAGGGGACCGTTGTAGTGCGGGTCGCCGCCCGCGTTCTGGATCGGGGGCTTGAAGGTGTAACGCCCGCCCAGGGTGCCCGACTTGGTGGTGCCGCCCTTGAAGACGTAGACCGAGGCGCCGGAGGAGCCCACGGCGAGGTCGTCCTTGCCGTCGCCGTCGAAGTCGCCCGCCGCCAGCGACCGGCCCCACAGGTCGTGCGCGGTGGGGGCGGGGTCCGTGACGGTGGTGCCGCCGGACAGCCCCGCCGCGGAGCCCCACAGGATCTGGACGAGACCGCCCTCCTTGTCGCCGTCCACCTCCTCGTACTCCGCGCTGACGGCGAGGTCGTCGAACCCGTCGTGGTTGAAGTCGCCGTAGACGCTCACCCAGCCGAAGGTGTCGTCGGCCTCCGCGGCACCGGGTACGCCCGGGGAGTTCTGGCTGAACGTCGTCCGGTGCGTCTTGTCCAACCCGCTCTTCGCGCCGTACAGGACGACGATCTGACCCGCCCTCGCGTGCCCGGCGACGGAGGCGTAACCGGCGGACATGGCGACGTCAGCGAAACCGTCGTGGTTGAAGTCCGCGTCGTGGTGGTGGACGGAGTCGGCGGCCACGGACGGGCCTGCCGTGACGCCGAGGAGTCCGCCGGTGGCGGCGATCGTGACGGCGGTCGCGAGAGCGAGGCGCATGTGTCTGGAGTGCATGCAGAGTTCTCCTGCGGGATGCGGGGGCCGGTCCTGCCGACGCCCGCAGTCAATGGGATGCATTCCGCCCGAATTCACCGGGGATACACCACGACGATCTTCGGCGTATGCGAACAGGAGACCCGCAGTGGGGCGGGAGGGTTGTACGGGACACGACCAAAATTGAGCAAGGCGAGGGCAGGCGTCTTCCGGGCGGCGCCGTCCCTCTTCGGCACGAGCACGCCGTCCTCTTCGGCACGAGCAACACCCGTCACAGCCGTACCGGGCTACGCGGCCGTACGGCGCTGCGTCGAGGAGACCGTGGAGCCGGCGGACGGACTCCATGGCCGGAACATGTCCTGGTCCGAGCGGCAGGCGGGCAGCGCCGCCCGAACCGGCGGGGGCACCGGTGCGGCAGTGGGGCCGGGCATATGTTCCGCGCCAGATGTTCACAGGATCTCCGACATCCGTTGACGGCGCCGGAAACCCTCTGACAGGGTCACCAGGCCTGTCGTGCCGCCCCCGGATGAGGGACCGAGGAGATCCCAGCCCCGATGAACCGCAGCTGCGAACCGCCCCGCGCCTCCGCTCCCCGCGCCCTCGCCTGGCGAGCCTTCGCGGAGAAGTACTGGGCAAAGGGGCCCGTGGTCGTCCCCGACGGGCCTTCCCCGGGCCTCGACGCGGCAGCCGCGCACCGGCTCCTCGTGACGGCGGCACGCGCCCCGGGCCCGGCCCGGATACGCCTCGCCGTTCCGGACGGCGTGCTGTGCGACCCCGGCCCGCTGCTGCCCACACCGTCGGACGGGGACGCCGCACAGTACGCGGCCCGCCTGGCCCGGCCCGGTCAACTGACCGACGGAGGCTGGCTGTTGACCGCCGAGCACGCGCTCGGCCTGGACTTCGCACTCTGGTCCCGGGTACGGGACGCCTTGGCCGCCTTGTGGCAGCACGTGGGCCGTCCGCCGCTGCCCGTCGCCGCGGAGCTGGCCGTCGGCACCCGGTACCACGCGACCGAGGAAGTCGGGGCGCGCCCCGACTCGGCGGTGCTCACCTGGGTCCTCGACGGCTCCCTGACGATGCGGGTGCGGCCCGAACACACCGGTACCGAGTTCGCCCTGCAGGCCACGGCGGGCGACCTGGTGCACTGGCCCGCGGGCAGCACCCACCTCGACGACCGTACGCAGCTGTGCACGACCCTGCGCCTGACGGTGCCCGCCCGCACCACCTCGGCCCTGCCCTACGTCGGCGACGCCCTGCGGGAGGTGTTGCGCCGCAGGCCCCTGCCCGGCGACACGCGACCGAGCGACCCGCACCCCGTGCCGGCCGCCCCCGACGGGCGCCTGACCCTCTCTGCCCGCTTCACCGAACAGGGCCACCGCTACGTCGCGGCGCTGGCCGACGACGAGCCCGAGCGCGCGCTGCTGGTGCGCTGGGCGGGGC
>NZ_JAAGMG010000455.1 GCF_010548525.1 Streptomyces sp. SID14478 | reverse complement strand
TGACGGCCGCGACCGCGTGGGGGTGCCTGGCCCTCGTGGTCGTGACGGCAAGCGTGCTGCTCGACCGGGCCCGCCGGGACGGCGCCCGCAGCGCCCGGGAACTCGCCCAGGCCCAGGGCCGGTCGGCGCTGCAGGCGGCCGAGGCGGCACAGCTGGTGAACGTCACGCTGCCCTCCGTCATGCAGCAGCTGCGGGAGACCGCGTCCGTGAGCCCGGTCCCGGCCCCCTCCGACCCCCAACTGCGCCGCATCCTGGAGGAGTTCACCGCGGCCGTCGAGTCCTCCGTGCGGGACGCCGCCCTCACCCGGGCGGAGCGCGACGGCATCCAGGGTGAACTGGAGCGCGCGGCCGAGGAGTTGGAGCGGCTTCGCACCAAGACGTTCCCCGCCGCCGTGGCCCGGCTGCACGAGGGCGCTTCGGCCGACACAGTGCTCGCCGAACTGGTCTGGCCGGACAACCCCCTGTTGAGGGTTCCGGCCGAGGCATTCCTGCGCGAACTCGCCCGGAGCGAGCGCCGCGCGGCCGCCGCCCAGGCCGCCTCCGCCAAGGCGCTCAGCCGGGTCCAGGCGAAGTCCGTGAGCATGCTGGCCGACCTGCGCGGCATGCAGGAGCGGCACGGCGAGGAGGTCTTCGGCGACCTGCTGCGCCTGGACCACTCCACCTCCCAACTCGGCTTGATGACCGACCGGTTGGCACTACTCATGGGCGGCCGCTCCAGCCGCGCCTGGAACAAGCCGATCGTGATGGAGAGCGTGCTGCGCGGCGCCGTCGGCCGGATCGCCGCCTACCAGCGGGTGCGCCTGCACTGCGCGACCGACGCGGCCCTCGCCGGGTTCGCGGCCGAGGGCGTGATGCACCTGCTGGCCGAGCTGATGGACAACGCGGCGAACTTCTCGCCGCCCATCGACGAGGTCCACGTCTACGTGGAGGAGCGGTCCGCCGGGCTCGTCGTGACGATCGAGGACAGCGGTCTGAAGATGGCCGACGCGGCCATGCGCCGGGCCGAGGAAGCGGTGTCGGGGCAGGTCACCGACCTGGCGTCGCTGCAGGGCACCCGCCTCGGGCTCGCCGTCGTCGGCCGGCTCGCCGCGAAGTACCGCATCGACGTGAACTTCCGTCCGTCCTCGCGCGGCGGCACCGGCGTCGTGGTGCTGCTCCCTCCGCAGCTCCTCGCCCAGCAGCGCGACGTCGCGCCCGGCGTGCCGGCGCCGCGCCCCGCTCCCGCGGAGACGCACG
>NZ_JAAGMG010000412.1 GCF_010548525.1 Streptomyces sp. SID14478 | reverse complement strand
CGCGGCGCTGGCCGACGGGCGCGCGGCCGTCGCGACCCTGTCGACGCTGGACGCGTCGACGGCCGCGCACGCCAAGGCCGGGGTGGCCACCTGGAAGGCGGTCACCTCGGGTCCCCTGCACACCGAGCTGGGCCGCATGTCGCCGGCCGCCGGGGCGTCCGCGCGCGGCGTCGTCACGGACGCGGCGGTCACCGCCCTCGATGACCGCGCGGGCACGGCGAAGCTCATCGCGACGGTGCGGGTCGAGACGACCCCGAAGAACGCCAAGGCGGCGACGACGGACCGCAAGAGGCTGGAGGCGGTCCTTGCCAGGACCGCCGACGGGACGTGGAAGGTGAAGGCGCTCAACGCGGTGCCGGTCACGGAGGTGTCCGGATGACGGAGAAGACGGCGGAAGCGGGACGCGTCGCGGAGGAGACGCCGCAGGCGGAACGGATCGCCGAGGAAGCGGCGACCGAGGAGCGGACCGCTGAGGAACTGGCGGCCGAGGAGGGCGTGGGGCCCGTGGTCCGGGTGCCGGAGGAGGCGAAGGAGGCAGAGGATGCCGATGCCGATGCGGATGCCGACGTCGACGCCGACGTGCCCTCCCGCCTGCTCCGTTTCTGGCGCGCGCGGCGCGTGCTCCTCGGGGTCACCGCGGCCGGCGTCTTGCTCGCGCTCACCGGGGGTGTACTCCTTTACGAGGCCCATGAGTTGAGGAGCGCGCCCGCCGCGGACAACCACGCCCTCACCGACGTCGAGCGGACCACGCAGGTCAACGGGGACGTGAGCAGCGCGCTCGCCAAGGTGTTCTCGTACGCGCCAGGCGGCACCGACGCCACCGAACGGTCGGCCCGCGCCGTCCTGTCGGGCCGGGCCGCCTCCCAGTACGACCAGCTGTTCTCGCAGGTCAAGGAGAACGTGCGCAGCCAGCGGCTGACCCTCACGACCCAGGCCGTCCGGGTCGGCACCGTCAGCCTGCACGGCGACACGGCGCAGCTGCTGGTCTTCCTCGACCAGACGGCCCGGCGCGGCGACAAGAAGCCCGCGACGTCCGCCGCCCAGCTGTCCGTCACGGCCCGACTCCGTGACGACGTGTGGCACATCGTCGACATCAAGGCCCGGTGAGCCCCGTGAGCCCGACGAGCCCGGTGAACGCGATGAGCCCGATGAGTTCGAAAGGTGCGCGCATGACCCGCATCACCCAGCCGCTGCTCGTCGCGGCGCTCGCCCTCACCCTCCTCGCGGGCGGCGTCGCCGCCTGGGCGGGCTGGTCCTGGTACGGGGCGGCGCACGACGACACCGCCGGGTACGCCGCCGCCCGCGACGACGCCCTGGAGGCCGGCGAGCAGGCCGTGCAGAACCTCAACACCCTGGACCACCGAAAGCTCGCCCCCGGGCTCGACCTGTGGGAGTCCTCCACCACGGGCGACCTGCACAGCCAACTGGTCAAGGGGCGCGCCGAGTTCACCAAGCAGGTCCAGGGCGCCAAGACCGTGAGCACCGCCAAGGTGCTGTCCGGCGCGGTGACCGAGCTCGACGAGCGGG
Organism: Streptomyces sp. SID14478; assembly: GCF_010548525.1. Taxonomy (GTDB): domain Bacteria; phylum Actinomycetota; class Actinomycetes; order Streptomycetales; family Streptomycetaceae; genus Streptomyces. Next base: position 2,960 of record NZ_JAAGMG010000412.1, on the reverse strand, counting down.
CGGGCCGCGCCCGCGTCATGGTCGCGCTGCGGGTCACGGTGGCGGCCTCGGGCCAGAAGGCCACCGACAAGGACAGCCGCATGCTCGGCGAACTCACCCGCACCGACGGCCGATGGAAGCTCAGCGCCCTCGGCCAGGCACCGGTCGGCGACACGGCCACCACGGACTGAGCGGAAGGGACCCCGCAATGCCGACCACCCGCCACACCCTCAACCGCCAACGCCGCCTGGCCCAGCGCCCGCCGGAGCCCGAGACCCCCGCACAGGAGCGCCTCGGGCAGCCCGCCCGCCTCAGCCCGCAGCCCCGCCGGGAGCAGCCGGGCAAGGCGGCCCCCGAGCGCCGGACGCGCGTGCGCACGGACGCCCCCGGCCGCCCGGAGCGCACGAAACAAGCGCGCACGGATACCCCGGAGCGCACGAAGCAGCCCCGCCGCACGCTCCTCGCGGTCCTGAGCCTGCTCACCCTCCTCCTGGGAGGCTTCGCCGGCTGGGCCTACGCCGAGGCGCACGCCCTGGACGACGACGCGGCCACGCGCAACACCGCGCTCACCGACGCGGCCCGCACCAGCGAGATCAAGGGCCAGGCGGGCAAGGCCGTCAACGCCCTCTTCTCTTACGACTACGCCAACCCGGGGGCCGAGAAGAAGGCCGCCGCCACCTACCTCACCGGCAAGGCCGTCACCCAGCACCGCACCCTGCTCGCCCCCGTCCTCACCCAGGCGGACAAGCAGAAGACCGTGGTGACCACCACCGTCACCGACAGCGCGGTGGAGCGCATCGACGGCGACCGCGCCCGCGTCCTCGTCTTCGCCGACCAGAGCAGCACCAGCACCGCCGCGAAGGCCAAGGATGCCGGGAACTACGCGGGCGCGATGCTCGCCGTCGACCTCGTCCACCGCGACGGCCGCTGGCTGGTCTCCGCCCTCGACACCTTCGGCAACGGCTGAACGGAGCCGGACCCGCACCCGGACAGAAAGGGCACCATGCGAACCCCGCGTATCCGACTGCACCGCGGCCTGCGCGGCACCGCCGTCGCCGTAGCCGCGACCGCGCTGCTGAGCGCCTCGCAAGCACCCGACGTCGTACGGGAGTTGACCGGTACGGCGGCGTCGGCGGACAGCGATCCGTCCGCCCCGGCCACGGGGCCGCTGCCCCGCGTCGACTCCCAGGGCGACGACTCGTACCACACCGAGATCCCGCCCCTGCAGAGCCCGGCGGCACCCGACGTCACGTATCCGACGCAGCAGATCACCGCCGAGTCCGGCATCCCGGCCACCGTCCTCGCCGCCTACCGCCGCGCCGAGTCCGCCGTCGCCCGCACCGACCCGGGCTGCCGCCTGCCGTGGCAGCTGCTCGCGGCCATCGGCAAGGTCGAGTCGGGGCAGGCCCGCGGCGGCGACGTCGACGCGCACGGCACCACCCGCCACCGCATCACGGGCCCCGCCCTGAACGGCGACGGCTTCGCGCTCATCCGGGACACCGAGGGCGGCGCCTGGGACGGCGACCCCGTCTACGACCGGGCCGTCGGCCCGCTGCAGTTCCTGCCGGGCACCTGGCGGCGCTGGGGCGCCGACGGCAACGGCGACGGCCGCTCCGACCCCAACAACATCTACGACGCGGCCCTCGGCGCCGGCCACTACCTGTGCGCGGGCGGCCGGGACCTGGGCACCTCGGGCGGCCTGGAGCGGGCGATCCTCAGCTACAACTACTCGCGCGACTACCTGGGACTCGTCCTGCACTGGCTGGAGTTCTACCGCGACGGGGTGCACAGCGTGCCGGACGGCCACGGAGTGATCCCGGTCAGCCCGGGCGCGGGCGGCGACACCCCCGCCAAGAAGCCGGTCGGGCACGAAGGCGGGGACGAGGGCGGCGGCATCGTCATCGGCCCGGCCCCCTCGAAGAGCCCCGGCCACCCCGGCACCGGCCCGAAGCCCTCCGACGGCCCGAGCCCGACCCCGGACCCGACCGACTCCGGCACGCCGCCCACCGATCCGTCGACACCGCCGCCCACGGACCCGCCGACCACCGAGCCCCCGACCGAGGAGCCGACCGACCCGGGCAGCCCGTCCGACTGCCCGACCGACAGCGCGTCCCCGACGGACTCGCCCACGCCGACCGGCAGCCCGACCCCCGACCCGACGGACCCGGCGTCACCGTGTCCGGCACCCGGCGCCTGACCGGCCCGGTGAGGGGGACGCCTCCCAGTCGGAGCCGATCAGATAGGTGCCCGGCGCGGGCGCCGTCAGCTCCGTGAACTCGCCCTCCTTGCGGACCTTCAGGCAGCTGCCCTCGGACTTGAGCCAGGGCGAGTACGCGACCCGCAGCGTCGCCGCCCCGGCCCGCCGGAAGCGGACCGTGACCCGCGCCCCGTCCGAGCTGACCACGGACGCGGGCGCGGACACCAGCGGCACCGCGTCCCGCACCCGGTACACGCGCCAGTGCGGGTCCCGCCACACCGGTTCCAGATAGGCGGGGCTGCCGCGCACGAACGCGGCCTCCTGCTGGGCGAACCCGTCCGGCTTGCCCTCGGGCAGCACGACGAACCCGACGGCCCAGTGGTCCAGCCAGGCCCGGTACGTCGCCGCAGAGAACGAGCCGTCGTAGAAGAGCCGGCCGCGTTCGATGTCGAGCTGCCGGTTCCAGCCGCGCGCCATGTTCACGTACGGCGCGAGCCGCGCGGCCTCGCGGTGGTTGCGCGCCGGGATCACCTCGACCCGGGTGCGGTCCGCGCCGAGTCGCTTCAACTCCCGTACGACACCGTGGGTCTCGGCCGCCCAGGTCGGTACGTCCGTCGACACCACGAGGTCGTCGGCCGTCTTCTTCACCACCCACGCCGACGAGCACACGAGCGCGAGCACGAGGACCGCCGCCTGCGCGCGCCGCAGGCCCGGCACGCAGGCCGCCGCCCACAGCGCGGCGGGGGCGGCGAGTTCGGCGAGGCGCTCCACGTTCGTGCCGATG
>NZ_JAAGMG010000368.1 GCF_010548525.1 Streptomyces sp. SID14478 | reverse complement strand
GCCCACGCGCTCGTGCACGGCGACCTCGGCGCCGCCGCCGGAGCCAATGCGCTGGCCGTGGCCGGTTACGCGCTCTTCGCGGCGCTGTGGACGCTCTGGGCGCTGCGGGCGGCCCGCGGGCGGCCGCTCGGGCTCGGTCTCGGGCGCGTACACCTGTGGACGCTCGGCGGCGTCGTGCTCGCCTTCACCGTTGTCCGGAACCTGCCCATCGGTGGCTTCCTGCATCCTTGATCAACAGCAAATGTCCAGGTAGTGGGACTGCTGTCAACCGGATGCGGAGCCTTCGCCCTCCTGCGGATACCATCGCAGTGACCACATGGTTGCCCAGAGAACCTGAGAGGAGTCCGCTCGCGTGAGTGTGCTCGACGAGATCATCGACGGAGTCCGTGCCGACCTCGCGGAACGGCAGGCGCGCGTCAGCCTCGACGAGCTCAAGGAGCGCGCGGCGAAGGCTCCCGCGGCCAAGGACGGCGTCGCGGCCCTGCGCGGCGACGGCGTCAAGGTCATCTGTGAGGTCAAGCGGTCCAGCCCTTCCAAGGGCGCTCTCGCCATGATCGCCGACCCGGCGTCCCTCGCCGCCGACTACGAGGCGGGCGGCGCCGCCGTCATCTCCGTCCTCACCGAGCAGCGGCGCTTCGGCGGCTCCCTCGCCGACCTCGAAGCGGTCCGCGCCAAGGTCGACATCCCGGTCCTGCGCAAGGACTTCATCGTCACCTCGTACCAGCTGTGGGAGGCCCGTGCGTACGGCGCCGACCTGGCCCTGCTGATCGTCGCGGCCCTGGACCAGCCCGCCCTGGAGTCCCTCATCGAGCGCGCCGAGTCCATCGGTCTCACTCCGCTGGTCGAGGCGCACGACGAGGACGAGGTCGAGCGGGCCGTCGACGCCGGAGCCAAGATCATCGGCGTCAACACCCGCAACCTCAAGGACCTCACGGTCGACCGCTCCACCTTCGAGCGCGTCGCCCCGGACATTCCGGACCACATCGTCAAGGTCGCCGAGTCCGGCGTGCGCGGCCCGCACGACCTGATCGCGTACGCGAACGCGGGCGCCGACGCCGTCCTGGTGGGCGAGTCCCTCGTCACCGGCCGCGACCCGCGCTCCGCCGTCTCCGACCTCGTCGCCGCCGGCGCCCACCCCGCGCTGCGGCACGGACGGGGCTGACCCGAGCCATGCCGATCTCCGCCCGCCTC
>NZ_JAAGMG010000327.1 GCF_010548525.1 Streptomyces sp. SID14478 | reverse complement strand
CGCCGACGTACCGAGCCAGGACCCGGCCCGCGCCCCGTCCGGGCCGTACACCGCGGACACGCCGGTCAGCGTCGCGTGCACCATCGGCCGGCCGGTCTCCGCGGCCCGCACCGCGGCCAGCGACGCGTGCTGCTCGGGCGCCCAGGTGTGCTGGAACGACGACGTCGACGACTGTGCGAGCAGCAGGCGCGCCCCGTCCCGGGTGAGCTTGCGCGTCATGTCGGGGAACGCCGACTCGAAGCAGACCAGCGGCCCGACCCGCAGGTCCCGGTCCCCGTGCCGTGCGTCCATGACGACCTGCCGGGTCCCGCGCATCCGGTCCTCGCCCGCCGCCTTGCCGACCGAGGTCGCCCAGCCGAGCAGGGCGCGTGCGGGCACGTACTCGCCGAACGGGACGAGACGCATCTTGTCGTAGCGCGCCCCGGTCGGGCCGTCGGGGCCGATCAGCACGGAGCTCTTGTAGATCCCGGTCCCGGTCCCGGCTCCCGGGCGGCGGGCGTCGACATTGACCAGGATGTCCGCCCCGACGTCCCGGGAGAGCGCGGCGATCCGGCCGGCCAGGTCGGGGCGCCCGGCCAGGTCGAAGCCGACGCTGCTCTCACCCCACACCACCAGGTCGACGTCCCGCCCGGCCAGCCGGCGGGTCAGCGCCTCCTCCCGGGCGAACCGGCGCAGCCCGCTGTCGTCGCTGTCGATCACCCCCGGCTGCACCACGGCGATGCGCACCCGCCCGTCCGTCTGCGGCC
>NZ_JAAGMG010000280.1 GCF_010548525.1 Streptomyces sp. SID14478 | reverse complement strand
CTGCACGCCGCGGCCGAGCTGTTGCCGCCGGGCCGCCCCACCGAGCTGGTGCGCGACCGGGTCGCCGCGCTGCGCACGCTCACCGAGGACCTGCTGGAGATCTCCCGGCTGGACGCGCGCAGCGAGCGCGTCGACCTGGACGCGACCTGGCTGGGGCCGGTGGCGGAGCGGGTGGTGCGCGCGGCCGGCAGCACCCAGGTGAGCGCGCAGCAGGCGCCGACCGAGATCGTCGTCGTACGGGACGTGTGCGTGGTGACGGACCGGCGCCGGCTGGAGCGCGTCCTCGGCAACCTCGTGGCGAACGCGCACCGGCACGGCGGCCCGCCCGTCGTGCTGCGCGTGGACGGGCCGGTGATCACGGTGCGGGACCACGGCGAGGGCTACCCGGACTACCTGGTGGAGCACGGGCCGCAGCGGTTCCGCACGGAGGGCGGCGCGCGCGGGCACGGCCTCGGCCTGACGATCGCGCTGGGCCAGGCGGAGATCCTGGGCGCGCGGCTGCGGTTCGCCAACGCGCCGGACGGCGGCGCACTGGCGACGCTGACGCTGCCCTACGACGAGCCGGCGTCCTGGCCGGGATAGCGGAGGTCACCCTGGCGGCGCCCGCCGCCGTGCGCATCCCCAGGGTGGCGCATTAGGTGAGAGGGCAGGGCGCCTACCGGCCCTGCCCCGACTCCGTTCCCCAGGAGGACCCCGTGAGCGCACGGACCGTCACCACCCGCCTCGGCATAGCCGTCGCCGCCCTCGCGACGCTGACCGCCGCCGCGTCCCCCGCCCTCGCCGACGACTCCGCGACCGGCGCCAACAACCACCCGCCGGTCTACAAGGGCCGCGTCGTCGCCAAGCACGGGCTCCTGCTGCGCGACGCCCCCACCCGCGGCGGCCGCGTGATCCGCACCGCGCGGTACAACGCGATCGTCCCGATCTTCTGCAAGACGGGCGGCGACAACGTCGAGGGCAACCACCTCTGGTACCTGCTCACCGACGGCACGTGGGCGTGGGGTTCGGCGAAGTACATCAACAACATCGGCGCGGCGCCCCGCTGGTGCTGACATAACTGGATATCGCGGACTTGCTTGCTACGTTCCCGTCATGACCGGTTCAACGGGCTCGGCAGGAACGAAAGCACGGTCCTCGGTACCCGCCGTACGCGTCCCCCGGCGGAGGGGGACCGAGCTCGCCCTGATCGTTCTCGCCGTCCTGCTCAGTGTCTACGGCTACTGCGACGTCGGGCTCGCCAAGAACGGCTCCGTCCCGCCCGGCGCCGCCGGTTACGGCGCCGGGCTCGGCGTGCTCGCGCTCCTCGCGCACTGCGCGATCCGCTTCCGCGCCCCGTACGCGGACCCGCTGCTGCTGCCCATCGCGGTCCTGCTCAACGGCCTCGGTCTGGTGCTGATCTACCGCCTGGACCTGGAGACCCCCAGCGACGAGGCCGCTCCCACCCAGCTGATCTGGTCGACGCTCGGGGTGGGCCTGTTCATCGCGTTCGTGGTCTTCCTGCGCGACCACCGGGTGCTGCAGCGGTACGCGTACCTCTGCGTCGTCGCGGCGCTGGTCCTGATGATCCTGCCGATCTTCTTCCCGGCCGTGAACGGTGCCCGGATCTGGATCCGGATCGGCGGATTCTCCATCCAGCCCGGCGAGTTCGCCAAGATCCTGCTCGCGATCTTCTTCGCCAGCTACCTCGCGGCCAACCGCAACGCGCTCACGTACACCGGCAAGAAGATCTGGAAGCTACAGCTGCCGACGATGCGCGTCTTCGCCCCGATCCTCGCGATCTGGCTGATCAGCGTCGGCGTCCTGGTCCTGGAGACCGACCTCGGCACCTCGCTGCTGTTCTTCGGCCTGTTCATCGTGATGCTCTACGTCGCGACGGGGCGCGGCAGCTGGATCGCCATCGGGCTGCTGCTCGCCGCCGCGGGCGCGTTCGTCGTGGCGTCCTTCGAACCGCACGTGCACGGCCGCGTCGAGGACTGGCTGCACCCCTTCGCCTCCATCGACGCGGGCAACGGCCCGGGCCAACTCGCCCAGTCCCTCTTCGCGTTCGCGGCGGGCGGCATGCTCGGCACCGGGCTCGGGCTCGGCCACTCGATCCTCATCGGCTTCGCCGCCAAGTCCGACTTCATCCTGGCGACGGCCGGCGAGGAGCTCGGGCTGGTCGGCCTGACCGCGATCTTCCTGCTCTACGCGCTTCTCGTGGAGCGGGGCTACCGCGCCGGGCTCGCGCTGCGCGACCCCTTCGGCCGGCTGCTCTCCATCGGCCTCGCCTCGATCGTCGCGCTGCAGGTCTTCGTCATCGCGGGCGGCGTGATGGGGCTCATCCCGCTGACCGGCATGGCGATGCCGTTCCTCGCGCAGGGCGGTTCGTCGCTCGTCACCAACTGGATCATCGTCGCGGTCCTCGTCCGGGTCAGCGACCGGGCCCGCGGCGCGCTGCTGCCGGAGGACGCCCTGGAGGGGGCCAAGTGACCAAGTACATCCGCCGTGCCTCGGTGTTCTGCCTGATCCTGCTCGTCGCGCTGCTCGTCAACGCGGCCCGCGTCCAGGTCTTCCAAGCCGACTCGCTCGACGGCAACGCGGCCAACCGCCGCACCACCATCGAGCGCTACGGCCAGCCGCGCGGCAACATCCTCGTGCAGGGCAAGCCGGTCACGGGTTCCAAGGACAGCGGGCAGTCCCTGCGCTACGAGCGCACGTACACGAACGGCCCGCTGTACTCCCCCGTCACCGGGTACGCCTCGCAGACGTACGGCACGACGTTCGTCGAGAGCGCCGAGGACGACATCCTCTCCGGCACCGACCCGATGCTCTCCCCGATCCCCTTCTGGAACGACGTCTCGCGCGCCCAGAACCCCGGCGGCAACGCGGTGACCACGATCAACGCCGCCGCGCAGCAGGCCGCGTACGCCGGACTGGGCGGCAAGAAGGGTGCCGTCGCGGCGCTCGACCCCTCGACCGGGAAGATCCTGGCGCTCGTCTCGGCGCCCTCCTACGACCCCGGGGACATCGCGGGCACCGGCGCGGCCACGACGGACGCGTGGTCGCGGCTGATCTCCGACCCCGACCAGCCGATGCTCAACAGGGCGATCCGGCAGACGTATCCGCCGGGTTCGACGTTCAAGGTGGTCACGGCCGCGGCCGCGCTGGAGCACGACGTCGTCAACGGCATCACCACCGAGACCGACACCCCCTCCCCGTACACGCTGCCCGGCACGACCACCCGGCTCACCAACGAGAACCCGAGCCTGCCCTGCGAGAACGCGACGCTGGAGTACGCGCTCCAGGTCTCCTGCAACACGGTGTTCGCCAACCTCGGTGCGCAGGTGGGGCTGGCCGACATGGTCAAGATGTCGGAGAACTTCGGCTTCAACGACAGCGGCATCAAGATCCCCATGACCGCCGCCAAGTCCAACTTCGACACGGACATGAACGACTCGCAGGTGGCGCTCTCCTCCATCGGGCAGTACGACACCGCGGCCACGCCCCTGCAGATGGCGATGGTCTCGGCGGCGGTCGCCAACGGCGGGACGCTGATGTCGCCGCACCTCGTCGACAGGACGACGACCGACGACGGCGACACCGTCTCGACCACCGGGACCAAGACCTACAAGCAGGCCATGTCGCCGTACACGGCGACGCAATTGCAGCAGATGATGGTCGACGCCGTGACGAAGGGCACCGGCACGAACGCGCAGATCTCCGGCGCGACCGTGGGCGGCAAGACCGGCACCGCGCAGAACGGCGTGAACAACGAAGGTGTCCCGTACGCCTGGTTCATCGCCTACGCGCAGGCCGACGACGCGTCCTCGCCACAGGTGGCGGTGGCCGTGGTGGTGGAGGACGCGGCGGCGAACCGGGACGACGTCAGCGGCGGCGGCAGCGCGGCGCCCATCGCCCGGTCGGTCATGGAGGCCGTGCTCAACTCGCCGGAAAGGTAGGCCTGTTCAGCGCCGCCGCCGGGAATGTGGTCCCCGTACCAAGGAGCGAAATGGACCTGTGCGGGCGGCACGTGCGCCTCTAGCGTCGCGCTCATGACCACGTATGAACTCGCCCAGGTGAACATCGGCCGCCTCACGGCCCCCCTCGACACTCCCGAGCTGAAGGACTTCACCGACAACCTGGAGCCGGTGAACGCGACGGCCGACGCCGCCGACGGGTTCGTCTGGCGCCTGCAGGGCGACTCGGGCGACGCGACGGACCTGCGCATCTACGACGACGAGTGGCTCCTGGTGAACATGTCGGTGTGGCGGGACCACGACGCGCTGAAGGCCTTCATGTACGCGGGCACCCATCGCGAACTCCTCGCCCGCAGAAGGGAGTTCTTCGAGCGGCTGAGCGAGGCGGTGACGGCGCTGTGGTGGGTGCCGGCCGGTCACCGCCCGACCGTGGCGGAGGCCGAGCAGCGCCTCACGCACCTGCGTGAGCACGGCCCGACCCCCTACGCGTTCAGCCTGCGCCGGCAGTTCAGCCCAGCGGCTTCCTGAGGTCCTCGCGCACCTTGGCGGCCGTCTCGGCGGCCGCCTCCAGGTCGACGGCCTGCGGGTCCTGCGTGGCACTTTCCTGGGTGACCTCGCCGACGGAGGCGCCGGTGTTGTCGTCGACCCAGCCGCACATCGGCACGGTGACGGAGGTGCCCGCGTTGTTCTGGGTGAGCACCTCGCAGGTGACGGTCACGTCGTAGCCCGCGGGACGGAAGTCCTTGGGCGGGACGGCGACGGAGGCGCTCTCGGCCTCGCCGGCGCCCTTCATCATGTTGGTGCGGGCCTCAGCGGTGTTCTTGAAGCGGCCGTACATCCCGGAGACGACGAGCACGCCCTTGTTCGGGTCGCCGCCGGCGGCGTACTGCCCGATCACGGCCTTGACGTCCTTGGCGTCCCAGGCGCCGGTGGCCTCGTCCTCCAGCTCCGAGCCCTTGCTCGCGGACAGGTCCTGGGTCAGCCGGTACTTGCCGTCGAGCACCGTCGGGGACAGCGTCAGCTTGTACTCGGCGTCCGGGAAGGTCGCGTTGTTCCCGAACCAGGCGAGCGCGCCCAGGCCGATGAGCCCGACGACGCCGAGCACCACGACCCCGGCGACGATCCCGATGATCAGCCCGACCCGCCGCTTCTTGGGAGGCGGCGGCGGGGCGCCCCAGGGCGCGGGGTAGGGCATCCCCGGCTGCTGCTGCGGGAACCCGGGGTAGGCGGGCGGCTGCCCGTACGGCTGCGGGCCGTGCGGCGGGGGCGGCGGCTGCTGACCGTGCGGGTTCGGCTGCTGGGGCGGGGGCTGCGGTGGCGTGGACACGCCCGAAATCTACTGCACGTCGCCCGCGCGGATGGCGGCGTCCACCTCCGCGACCCGCTCCTGCTCCTCGGCGGCGAAGCGCTCCGCGTCGAGCTTCTCGGCGATCTCCTCGTCCTGCGCCATCAGCAGGTCGAGGTTCGAGTTGCCCATCTCGAAGACGCCCATGTCGACGTAGGCCTGCTGCAGCCGCTTGCCCCACAGGCCGATGTCCTTGACGCACGGGACGATGCGGCTGAACAGCAACTGCCGGAAGAGCGCGAGGTATTCGGACTGCTCGCTGTACTCCTCGGCCTGCGCCTTCGGGATGCCGAAGTCCTCCAGGACCTCGACGCCGCGCAGCCGGTCGCGCATCAAGTAGCAGCCCTCGATGACGAATTCCTCGCGCTCGCGCAGCTCGGCGTCGGTGAGCTGCTTGTAGTAGTCGCGCAGCGCCATGCGCCCGAAGGCGACGTGGCGGGCCTCGTCCTGCATCACGTACGCGAGGATCTGCTTCGGCAGCGGCTTGTCGGTGGTGTCGCGGATCATGCCGAACGCGGCCAACGCCAGTCCCTCGATGAGGACTTGCATGCCGAGGTAGGGCATGTCCCAGCGGGAGTCGCGCAGGGTGTCGCCGAGGAGGGCCTGGAGGTTGTCGTTGATCGGGTAGAGCAGCCCGATCTTCTCGTGCAGGAAGCGGCCGTAGATCTCCGCGTGCCGCGCCTCGTCCATGGTCTGCGTCGCCGAGTAGAACTTGGCGTCGAGGTCGGGGACGGACTCCACGATGCGCGCCGCGCAGACCATGGCGCCCTGCTCGCCGTGCAGGAACTGGCTGAACTGCCAGGAGGTGTAGTGCTTGCGCAGCTCCCCCTTGTCCTTGTCGGTCATCTTCGCCCAGTGGGGCGTGCCGTACAGGGACATCGCCTCGTCGGGGGTGCCGAGGGGATCGTACGGATCGACTTCGAGGTCCCAGTCGATGCGTTTGGCGCCGTCCCACTGCTTGTCCTTGCCCTTTTGGTACAGGGCGAGCAGCCGATCGCGTCCGTCGTCGTATTCCCAGCTGAAGCGGGCCGAACCGGCTGACGGTACCTGCCAGTTGGGCTCGTCCGGGGCCCTGGTGTACAGCTCGTGCGTCGCCATACCGGCAGGCTCACACGGTGGTAGACGCGGGGTCAACAAGTCGCGCACGAGGGATTGACGCCCTTGCTGACAAGCAGTCTCATAAGACGGAGGCAGAGACGTGACCGCCGGTAACTCCTCGACAGGGACGGAGAGTCAGCGATGACGACCACGACGGAGGCCGACGCGCTGTCGGGACTGCGCGACGCACTCGGTCTGCTCAAGGACCGGGAGCAGGTGGCCGAGCGGCTGCTCGACTCTTCCGCCAAGCACTCCTTCGATCCGGACCAGGAACTCGACTGGGACGCGCCGTTCGAGGACGGCAAGTGGTTCTGGCCGCCGGAGCTGGTGTCGCTGTACGGCACCCCGCTGTGGCAGCGGATGAGCGAGGAACAGCGGATCGCCCTGTCCATGCACGAGGCCGCGGCGCTCGCCTCGCTCGGCATCTGGTTCGAGCTGATCCTGATGCAACTGCTCGTCCGGCACGTGTACGACAAGGCGGCGACGAGCGCGCACGTGCGCTACGCGCTCACCGAGATCGAGGACGAGTGCCGGCACTCGAAGATGTTCGCGCGCCTGATCACGCGTGGCGAGACCCCGCACTACCCGGTGACCCGCGTCCACCACAACCTGGGCCGGCTCTTCAAGACGATCTCGACGACGCCGGGTTCGTTCACGGCGACGCTGCTCGGCGAGGAGATACTCGACTGGATGCAGCGGCTCACCTTCCCCGACGAGCGCGTGCAGAGCCTCGTGCGCGGCGTGACGCGCATCCACGTCGTCGAGGAGGCCCGCCATGTCCGGTACGCGCGCGAGGAGTTGAGGCGCCAGATGGTGACGGCGCCGCGCTGGTCGCAGGAGTTCACGCGCCTCACGTCGGGCGAGTTCGCCCGCGTCTTCTCGGAGGCCTTCGTCAACCCCGAGGTCTACACGAACGTGGGCCTCGACAAGAAGGAGGCCGTGGCCCAGGTCAGGGCGAGCGGCCACCGCCGCGAGATCATGCAGACGGGAGCCAAGCGCCTCACGGACTTCCTCGACGACATCGGGGTGCTGCGCGGGGTGGGCCGGCGGATGTGGCGTGCGTCGGGGCTGCTGGCCTGACGGCGGCGCCACGGTGCCGGTTACGCTGCCGGACATGACCTCGGCAACCGGCACGCCCGCCTACAGACGGCTCAGCGTCGAGGAGCGGCGGGCGCAGCTCCTGGAGTCGGCGCTGTCGCTGTTCGCGCACCGGGCGCCGGAGGAGGTCTCCCTCGACGACGTCGCCGAGGTGGCGGGTGTCTCGCGCCCGCTGGTCTACCGCTACTTCCCGGGCGGCAAACAGCAGTTGTACGAGGCCGCGCTCCGCTCCGCCGCCGACGAGCTGGAGCAGTGCTTCGCCGAGCCGCCCGAGGGCCCGCTCACCTTCCGGCTGACCCGCGCCCTGGACCGCTACCTGGCCTTCGTCGACCAGCACGACATGGGCTTCGCGGCGCTGCTCCAGGGCGGCAGCGTCGTCGAGACGTCCCGCACGACCGCGATCGTGGACGGCGTCCGGCGCGCCGCGGCCGAGCGCATCCTCAGCCATCTGAACGCGGCCTCCCCCGGCCCGCGCCTGCGCATGACGGTCCGCATGTGGATCACCGCCGTCGAGGCGGCCTCCCTCATCTGGCTCGACGAGGACAAGCAGCCGCCTCTGGAAGAGCTGCGGGACGGTCTCGTCGACCAGTTCATGGCGGTCCTCACGGCGACCGCCGGCCGGGACGCACAGACGGCGGACGTCGTCCGGTACGCCCTCGCCCTGGAGACGCCCGAGGGCCCGGTGGGCGAACTGGCGCGGCGGGTGCTGCCGGTGGTGAGCGACGCGGCGCACCTGCTGTGACAGGGGCGTGACGGGAGCGCCGTGGCCGCGCGGGCCCGTGCGCTGGGCGAGCCGGTGCGCGGCCCGGACCGGGATCCCTTCGCGCAGGACCTGAAGGCGCGGGCCGCCCGCCTCGAAGGCTGAGGGCCGGGCCCGGGCGGCGGGCCGCGTTCGCGCCGGACAGGGACACTTGTGCCGTGAAGAGTGAAGAGATCCCCTTCGTCGGCGGCCCCCTCGACGGGCGGACGCTGCCCGTCCTCACGACCGCGACCGGCAATCCGCCCAAGGTGTACAAGGTGCCGGTGCCGGACGCGGACGGCGGGCCCGACACCGTTCTCGTGTACGTACGCGAGCCCGTGCCCGACGGCAAGGCGGTGCGGCTGGTGCAGAAGTGGCAGTACGCGTTCCGGCCCGACGGGAAGGTCGAGCGCGCCGTGCGCTGGCCGTGGTCCAAGAAGCCGAAGAAGGCGTAAAGGCGGCTCGCCGGGCACCCACCGGAGGAGTGGCGCAGTTGGGCCGAACCGCGCAGCCTGCCGAGTGGACCCGTCGGTCGTCTGTTCATGTTCACGGTGGGGAGCACAAACGCTGCTCCGCACCGGAGGTGATGAGGTGTCAGGCAAGCGCAGCGCGACCCGCCTGGTGCGGTGGGGGTGCATGGCGGCCGTCGCGGGGGTGCTGCTGGCGCCGGGTCCGGTGGGCGCGGTGCCCGGTCCCGGCGGGGAGAAGTCCGTCGGTGAGCTGCTGACGGACCTTCAGACGCTGTACCGGCAGGCCGAGGAGGCCAGCGAGACGTACAACGCCACCGCGGAGCAGCTCAAGGAGCGCCGCAAGGAGTCCGAGGCGCTCGCCCAGAAACTGGCCACGGCGCGCGGCTCCCTGCACAGCAGCAAGATCGCGGCCGGACGTCTCGCGCGCGAGCAGTACCAGGGGCGCAGTGAGATCTCGCCGTACGTGCGGCTGCTGCTCGCCCGCGATCCGCAGCACGCCCTCGACCAGGGCCGGGTGATCCTGCGCGCCGCCAAGAAGCAGGAGGCCACCGTCGACCGGCTCGTCGGCGACGAGAAGAAGGCCGACGGCCTCGCCACGAAGGCGCGGGCCGGGCTCGACCGGCAGCTGCAGCTCGCCGCGAAGCAGAAGAAGGAGCGGGACGCCGTCCAGAAGCGGCTCAAGGACGTCGAGGAGCTGCTGGCCTCGCTCACCTCCGCCCAGCTGGCCCAGCTCTCCCGCCTGGAGGACGCGGGGACGGCCGACGCGCAGCGGTCGTTCATGGCGTCGGGGGCGCTCAGCTCGGCCGGCAGGTCGCCGTCGAAGGCGGGTGAAGCCGCGCTCGCGTACGCCGTGCGGCAGATCGGGAAGCCGTACGTGTGGGGCGCGGAGGGGCCGAAGGCCTTCGACTGCTCGGGGCTCACGTCGCAGGCGTGGGCGCATGCCGGGCAGCGGATCCCGCGGACGTCGCAGGAGCAGTGGGCGACGCTGCCCCGGGTGCCGCTGTCCGAGCTGCGGCCCGGGGACCTCGTCCTCTACTTCCCCAAGGCCACGCACGTCGCGATGTACCTGGGCGACGGGATGGTGGTGCAGGCGCCGCGGCCGGGGGCGCGGGTCAAGGTGTCGCCGATCGCCGCGAATCCCCTGCTGGGGGCTGTGCGGCCGGATCCCTCGGCGGGGGCTGTGTCCGGGTACCGGGCGCCTCGGCTGCCGGCCGGGGCCGAGGACGGGGGCGACGCGGGGTACGGGGCCGCGGGGGCGCCCCAGCAGTGAGCCGGCGGGGTCCGGGCGAAGGTCACGGGGCGCTGCCCCGGATCCCGCTGCTCAATCGCCGCGAATCCCCTGCTGGGGGCTGTGGCGGCCGGATCCCTCGGCGGGGGCCGTGTCCGGGTACCGGGCGCCTCGGCTGCCGGCCGGGGCCGAGGACGGGGGCGACGCGGGGTACGGGGCCGCGGGGGCGCCCCAGCAGTGAGCCGGCGGGGTCCGGGCGAAGGTCACGGGGCGCTGCCCCGGA
>NZ_JAAGMG010000237.1 GCF_010548525.1 Streptomyces sp. SID14478 | reverse complement strand
TGGCGCCACCACCCGCACCCAGGCCGCGGCCCTCGCGCACCAGCGCGGGCTGACGGGCGACGTCGCCCCGCACGCGTAGCCGGGCCCGGCGCCGGGCACCTCTACGGCATGACCGCCAAGCCGCTGCTGCTGCTCGACGTCGACGGGCCGCTGAACCCGTACGCCGCCCGTCTCCCGCGGCTGCGCGGCTACACAGCGCACCGATTGCGCCCGGCGAACTGGTCGTCCCGGCAGACCCCGGACTCCCGGGCGCTGCGCCGCGGGCTGCGGGTCGTGCTCCACCCCTCGCACGGGGCGCGGCTGCAGGCACTGCCGTACGAACTGGCCTGGGCCACGACGTGGATGCACGAGGCCAACGAGCTGATCGCGCCCGCGATCGGGCTGCCGGGGGACCTGCCGGTGATCGAGTGGCCCGAGCTGTTCGCGACCGATCCGGACGGCCTGTACTGGAAGACGCGGGCGCTGGTGGAGTGGGCGGCCGGGCGGCCGTTCGTGTGGGTGGACGACATGGTGACCGACCTGGATGTCGCCTATGTGCGGGAGCACCATGACGCGCCCGCTCTGCTGCTGCCGATCCACCCGCGCCACGGCCTGCGGGCCGCCGACTTCGTACGGCTGCGGGAGTGGGCCGAGGCGCTGACGTCAGACCCCGCCGCCGAGGAGTGACTCCAGGGCCGACACGGGGTCCCGGCCGGGGCCGCCCCGGGGCCACCAGTCCTCGCGGCCCGCGTCGGACTCGTATCCGTACCACAATCCGTCGCGGCCCAGGCGCAGTTGGAGGGTCGGGGTGGACAGGCGGTTGCGGCGCGGGCGGAACTCCGGGTGGCCGAGGGCGAGGAGGGCGGGGCGGGCGCGGTCGAAGGGGCCGGCCGGCGGGTCCCACTCCTCCTCCAGGACGCAGAGCCCGGCGAGCCCGCCCTGGCTCCCTCCCGCCACCCACCACCGCCCTTCCGCGGAAATCGCTCCGCTCCCCTGTCTCCAGGCCGCGACCGCGCGCGCCAGGTCGGCGGGGGTGCGGCCGGTGCCACGGGCGAGGGAGGCGTACAGCGCGCGCGTGGCCGCGGTCAGGCCCGAGCCGGGG
>NZ_JAAGMG010000198.1 GCF_010548525.1 Streptomyces sp. SID14478 | reverse complement strand
GGGTGCTGCTGCGGCGGCGGCTGCTGGGCCAGGCCCGCGGCCTGCTGCTGGGCCTGGTGCGGCGAGGCGACGGCGGCGGCCTGGGCGCTGCCCTGCACGTTCACCCGCGGGCCGTCGGTCGAGTTGCCCAGGTGCACGGACGAGCCGGGGCCGATCTCCATCTGATGGATCCGCTGGCCCTGGACGAACGTGCCGTTGGTCGAGCCGTGGTCCTCGATGACCCAACTGCGGCCGCCCCAGCTGATCGTGGCGTGACGCCAGGACACCCTGGCGTCGTCGAGCACGACGTCTCCCCCCGGATCACGGCCGAGGGTGTACGGCCTGGACGGGTCGAGCGTCCAGGTCCTGCCATTCAATTCCAGTACGAGTTCAGGCACTCCATGCCCCACTGAGTTGTCCCCCGAGTATTGCCCCGTCATGGGGAGTCTAGGGATGTCGAACATCCTGAGGAACTATTTCAGGAACGGCCCCATGACCGAAAGTCGGGCCTTGCGTCGGGGGTTGTGAAGACTCCTGACCGGCCCCGGTGCGCGCCCCGTTGACGGGGCAGAAACGGCCCCGGAGAGTAGTAAGCGCCCACAACTCCCAACGGATCATGAGCAAATGGGATATCAGGGGCAATGCCGCACGGATCGGGGGGTCCTTGATGTCCTTGACGGAGACCGGCCACGACACGACCCGACGCGGCGCCCTACCGGTCGGCGACGTACTGCTTTCGGCCATCGCCGCCGTGAGCTGGGCGTTCATCGGGATGGCGGGCGTCGCCACGCTCGGCCTGCACCTCCTGCAGGCCGACACGGCGGGTTCGCTCGGGCCGATGACGGCCGCCGTGGTAGCCATCGGTGTCGGCGGGCGCGTGACGCCCTCCGGCGACGTCTCGGCCTTCGGACTGGACGGCGCGCAGGCGCACACCGCCATCGACGTGTCGCCGCTGGGCGTGGGCCTGGTGGGCGCCCTGCTGCTGAGCTGGTTCTTCCTACGCTCCTTGCGCGCAGCGGGAGTTGGCGTCTCGTCGGCGGAGCTGCTGGCCCGCGCGGGGTCCGTGGTGGCGCTCTTCGTGGCGATGCTCGGAGGGCTCGCGTGGGCGGGTCACGACATCATCACGATTGACGGTTCGAAGCTGGGACTGGACGACATTCCGGGCAACGGCGGCCTGCCGGGCGACATCAAGGACAAGCTCCCCGGCGGCGTCGGCGGACTGCTCCCCGACCGGCTCGGCGACCTCGCGCAGGCGAAGGCGTCCGTCGGCTTCACCGTGCAGACGGGCGCCACGCTGCTCGGCGGCGCCGCCTTCGTGACCGGAGTGCTGCTGATCGCGCTGCTCGCGTCGCGGCGCACTCCCCTGCCGCGGGCCCTCGCCCCCCTGCACCGCCTGGTGCGGCCGGCGGCGTCGGCGCTCGTGACGGTGCTCCTGGTGGCGGTCCTCGCCGGCCTGGCCGCGGCGCTGTACGCGATGATCGGCGACGACCACCCGAAGCGGATCGCGGGCGCGGCACTGCTCGGCGCGCCCAACGGCGTCTGGCTCGGCGTCCCCCTCGGCCTGTTCGTGCCCTGGGACGGGAAGGCGACGGGCGCGCTCGCCAAGCTGCTCCCCGACCCGCTGGACGATCTGCTCACGGCCTCGTCGGACCGGCCCGTGACTCTGGGACGGCTGGCCGAACTCGACGGCCGGGTATGGCTGTTGGCCGTCGCGACGGCTCTGATGATGTTGTTCGCCGGCGTGCTGACGGCGGTGCGGACGCCGCGCGTGCCGGGTCAGGGGGCGCCCGGGTTCGCGGGCCGCTGCGCACTGCGGCTCGGGGTCGTCACGGCGCTCGGGCTGCCGCTTCTGGTGTGGCTGACGGACGTCTCGGCGGACGCGTCCTTGTCGGTACTGGGCTTCGACGCGTTCGGCGCGGGCATCGAGCTGCACGGGCGGCTCGCGATGGCCCTGCTGCTCGGGGCGGCGTGGGGC
>NZ_JAAGMG010000129.1 GCF_010548525.1 Streptomyces sp. SID14478 | reverse complement strand
GGCTCGCGTGCGCGCAGGTCCCGGTGCGCCGGGCCATGCACGCCCCGCACGTCGAGATCCGTCCCGACGGGGACGCGTCCGTGGTGCTGCACAGCCGAGAGGTCGACGCGCTCATCGACACGGGTGAGGAACCGGCGGCACTCGGGCGCCTGCTCCACGCGTCGGCGCGGCACGTCGTACCGGAGCTCGACGGTGCCCGCATCGCCCGGACACGCGTCGCCCGGCGGCCCGTCCCGGCCGACGGATTCCCCTCGGTGGGCGCCGTGCCGTCCGTGCCCGGCTACTACGAGGCGGTGTCCCACAGCGGCATCACGCTCGGCCCGGTGATCGGCCGGCTGCTGGCTGCGGAGATCCTCGACGGCGAGCGGGACGACCTGCTCGCGGACTTCCGGCCGGAGCGGTTCGCGCAGTAACGGCACCCCTCTGACGGAGCTGGGGATCCGACCGTGGTCGGCCCCTGAGCTGGCCTCTTTCCACCTTTCGCACCCGCCTGGGCGGGCCGACGGCTCCGGGGTGTTGCCAAGCGAACTCTTCCGATATATCGTTGAGGCATCGCGATCGGTCAATGATCGCGGTCAAAGAATCCTGCGATCAGTTGTGAAAGGACTGATTCTCATGCGTACCCACGGACACGAACACGGACATGGACATCACGGACACGGCGGTGAAGGCCGCGGCGGGTTTGACCGCGGTGGCTTCGAGCGCGGTGGCTTCGAGGGGCGGCGTGCCGCCTTCGGGCCCTTCGGTCCGGGCTTCGGCGGGCCCG
>NZ_JAAGMG010000095.1 GCF_010548525.1 Streptomyces sp. SID14478 | reverse complement strand
ACGCCGAGCGGCTGCGGGCCGACGCGGCCTCGGACGCGGTCCGCGAGCAGGTGCGGGCCGACCGTGCCGAGGCGCGCAGGCCGGTTCCCGAGGTGCTCGGCGCCGACTGCGACTCGCCGCACCCCGGCGCGGCCAAGGAGACCCAGGACGGCCAACTGCGGTACGCGCTGCCGACGTTGCTGTTCCGTACGCCCGGTGCCCGCCGCGTCGTACCCGGCTGGCGACCTTACGAGGAGTACGCGGCGGCGGTCGACGAGCTGTGCCCCGGCCTCCTGTCGGCGGCCCCGCCGGCGCTGCCCGCGGCGCAGGCGCTGCGGCACTACCGGAGC
>NZ_JAAGMG010000061.1 GCF_010548525.1 Streptomyces sp. SID14478 | reverse complement strand
CGGGAACGGGTCCGGGGCCGGCACCGGGTCCGGGATGTCCGGTCCGGGGGCCGGCGGTACGGGGTCGGGGTACGGCTGGGTCATGGCGGTGCCTCCAGAGGTTCGGAGGGGATCCTGTCCACTGTCTCCCGACTCGCGTGCCCACGCCCGTCGAGTCCACGCGTACGAGGGACCCCCCGTCACCCGTCCGTGCGGGTCAGACGCACCACCGGGATGTCGCGACTGGTCTTGTTCTGGTACTCCGCGTAGTTCGGGAACAGCTCGACCAGCGAGTCCCAGACCCGCGCCTTCTCCGCCGCCGACAGGGTCTCGGCGCGGGCGTCGAACCGCTCCGTCTCCACGCGCAGCCGTACGTCCGGGTTGTCCTGCAGGTTCAGGTACCACAGGGGGTGCTCGTCGGCGCCGCCCTTGGAGGCCACGATCAGGTAGTCGTCGCCGTCGCGCCCGTAGATCAGGACGGTACGCCGCCACTGCCCCGTCCTGCGCCCCTTGTAGTCGAGCAGCAGGCAGGGGACGCCGTTCATCCCGGTGCCTTCGGTGCCGCCGGACTCCTCGTACACACGGGCCTGGTCCGCCACCCATCCGGTGGGGCTGATGACGACGTCGGTGTCACGCTCGGCCATGAAGGTCTCTCCTTGCTCGGTGCGGCACTCCAACTCTGTTCAACCTAAACCGTTTTGGCAGCCCTGCATTCCGTGGCGGCGGCGTCGAGTCCCGGGCGCGGGCTGGAGAGCACCGGCAGGCCGGTGCGGCTGCGGTCCGCGGCGTCGGCCATGGAGGCCTGTGCGAGAACGATCGCGTCGGCGTCGCGGACCTCGTCGACGGCGGCCGCGACCAGGTCGAGATAGCCGTCGCGGTCCTCGGCGAGGAACGCCTCCCAGGCCCCGTCGACGAACACGGTGCGCACCTCGACGGACCGTCCGGTGCGCGCGGCCTCCTCCTCGACCAGGGCGACGGTCGGCGCGAAGGTGGTGCGCACCGTGGCCACGACGGCGATCCGGGAGCCCGCGGCGACGGCCCGCGCGGCCATCGGCCGGTCCACCCGCAGCACCGGCACGCCGAGGCC
>NZ_JAAGMG010000029.1 GCF_010548525.1 Streptomyces sp. SID14478 | reverse complement strand
GCTGTCCGGGCGGGCGGCGTGGACGAAGAGGTGGTCGACGCGGCCCAGGTGTCCCGTCACCGCGTCCGGGGCCGGCGGGGTCGCGGTCGTCAGGCGGGCGGTGCGGCCCAGTTCGGTACGGGCCCGGGCGAGGTCGGCGGGGTCGGCGCAGGTCACCAGGATGCGGGCGCCGCCCTCGACGAGGCGTTTGGCGATGGCGAGCCCGATGCCGTGGGCTCCTCCGGTGATCACCGCGGTGCGGCCTGCGTATGTGGTCATGGCGGGACTGTGCGGGGCGGGGCTTCGGATCGGCTGAGGGTCCGCTGATGGTCCGCCGACCCGGCCGCGGGGCGGCGGGTACGGTCGGCGCATGTGGTTCGGGGTGTTGGGGGAGCTCGTCGTGCGCGGCCGCGACGGCGAGGTGGTCGGGGTCCCCGAGGTGAAGGTGAGGGCGCTGCTCGCGGTGCTGCTCGCATACGAGGGGCGGCCCGTCCCCGTGGACCGGCTCGTCGAGGAGCTGTGGGGCGCGCGGCCGCCCGGGAACCCGGCGAACTCGCTCCAGGCCAAGGTCTCCCAGCTGCGCCGGGTCCTCGGCCGGGACCGGGTGGTGCGGCAGGCCGCGGCGGGTTACCGCCTCGTCCTGGACGACGCCGAGGTGGACGCCGACGTGTTCCGGGGGCTGGTGGAGCGGGCGCGTTCCGTGCCGGACGCGGACGGGCACGTACGCCCTCTCGATCGCGTAGAGCCTCTTGAGCGCGTTGGGCCTCTCGATCGCGTAGAGCCTCTTGAGCGCGTTGGGCCTCTCGATCGCGTAGAGCCTCTCGATCGCGTTGGGCCTCTTGAGCGCGTAGAGCCTCTTGATCGCGTTGGGCCTCTCGATCGCGTAGAGCCTCTTGATCGCGTTGGGCCTCTTGAGCGCGCCCGACGGCTCGATCACGTAGGGCCTCTCGATCGCACCCGGCCCCTCGGCCAGGCGCGGCACCTCGGCCAGACGCAGCCCCTCGACCAGACGCCGCTTCTCGACCGCCTACGGCTTCTCGACCAGGCGTTGGAGCTGTGGCGGGGGCCCGCGTTCGCCGATTTCGCGGACGCGGAGTTCGTGCGGGCGCCGGTCCGGCTGTTGTCGGAGCTGCGGCTCGTCGCTCTGGAGGAGCGGGCCGACGCACGGCTGGCGCTCGGCGAACACGACCTGGTCGCGGGCGAGTTGGGGGCGCTCGTCGAGGCACACCCGCTGCGCGAGCGGCTGCGCGGGCTGCACATGCGCGCGCTGTACCTGGCGGGGCGGCAGGGCGAGGCGCTCGCCTCGTACGCGCACCTGCGCACCGTCCTCGCGGACGAACTCGGCGTGGACCCGTCCCGGGAGCTCACCGCCCTGCACACGGCCGTGCTGCGGCAGGACGCCCGGCTCGACCCGCAGCC
>NZ_JAAGMG010001103.1 GCF_010548525.1 Streptomyces sp. SID14478 | reverse complement strand
GGCCGCGCCCGCCCCGCCCTGCGCGCACCGTCGCGGGGCAGCTCCCGCCGCCCGAGGGCGAGCAGGGCCAGGCCGACGGGCACGTTCACCAGGAACACCGCGCGCCAGCCGGTACCGAACAGATCGGCGCTGACGAGGACCCCGCCGAGCACCTGCCCGGCCGCGGCGCCCACGGCGAGCACGGCCGCGTACGCGCCGAGCGCACGGGTGCGGGCCTCGCCGGCGAAGTGCCGCTGGATGAGGCTGAGCACCTGCGGGATCATCAGCGCCGAGCCGACGCCCTGCAGCATCCGGAACGCGATCAACTGGCCGCCGCTCTGCGCCAGTCCGCAGGCGAGCGAGGCCGCGGTGAACACGGCGAGTCCGCCGAGCACGGCACGGCGGTGGCCGAACAGGTCGCCGAGCCGCGCGCCGGTGATCAGCAGCACGGCGTACGTGATGGTGTATCCGGCGACGACCAGTTGCAACGCGGCGCCGGACGCGTCGAGATCGGTACGGATCGTGGGCGCCGCGACGTTCACGATGAACACGTCGAGGACCGCCATGAACTGGGCGGCGAGGACCACCGCGAGCAGCCGCCCGCGACCGGCCGCGGGGCCGTTGTCAGTGCCAGGGGCTTTACTGGATCCGGGAGTTGGGGAACGCGGGCTTTCCGGGACGGTTGTCGTCATGCCTGGAGCCTGACGCCGATCGGATACGGGTAACGAGAGCCCGCTGATGCTGGTACCGGCAGCACCCGGTACGTCCCTTCCGGGGGCCGGGGCAGCGGCGGACGATGGGGGATGTGACGTCGATGACCACCACGCACCGGGCGAAGGACCACCGCAGGCCCGAGCTGGCCGCCTTCCTGCGCGGCCGCCGCGCCCGCGTGACCCCGCAGGACGTCGGCATGCCCCCGGGCCCGCGCAGACGCACCCCCGGGCTGCGCCGCGAGGAGGTCGCACAGCTCTCCGGCGTGGGCGTCACCTGGTACACGTGGCTGGAGCAGGGCCGCCCCATCAACGCCTCGTCGCAGGTCCTGGACGCGATCGCGCGCACCCTGCGGCTCGACCGGCCGGAGCGCGAGCACCTGTACCACCTGGCGGAGGTGGCGTACACGCCGGCGCCGGAGGCCCTCGCCCAGACTGTCGGCCCGGAGATCCAGGGCATCCTCGACACGATGGATCCGCTGCCTGCGGTGGTGTACAACGCCCGCTTCGACCTGATGGCGACCAACGACGCCTACCGCGCGCTGTTCCTGATGTCGGCCCCCGAGCCGATGGGCCCCGTGCCGAACGCACTGTGGACGCTGTTCGTGGCCCCCGAGCGCACCTGCCCGCTGGTGTTCCGGGAGACCGAGCTGCCCATGATGGTGGCGACGCTGCGCGCCGGGTACGGACGGCATGCGGGCGAGCCGGCATGGGAGGGCTTCCTGCACCGGCTGGCGGCGGCCAGCCCCTATTTCGCTTCCCTGTGGGAGAGCGGTGACGTGGCGCGGCCGGGGCCGCGGGTGAAGACGTTCCGGCACCTGGCGGTCGACGGCGAGCTGCGGATGACGTCGGTGTCCCTGTCGATCCACGGAATGCCGGAGTGCCGCATCGTGACGTACTCCCCGGCGGACGAGGAGACGCGCGAGCTCCTGGGGAGGATCCGGGCGGTACACAAAAGATCCCGCCCCTGACGGGACGGGATCTTCGCTGCCTGGGAACCAGGACTTTCTGTGGAGCTAAGGAGAATTGAACTCCTGACCTCCTGCATGCCATGCAGGCGCTCTACCAACTGAGCTATAGCCCCTCGTCTCGTCCTTCCCTGCGGGCTTTTCCCCCGCGGGCCGAACAAGAAGAACTTTAGCCTGCGACCTGCCGGAAAGTGAAATCCGGTCCCCGCGGCCCGCGGGGACCGGTTCAGTCGTCGTCGCCGAGCACCGGCTCGGGCAGTGTGCCCGCGTTGTGCTCGAGCAGGCGCCAGCCGCGTGCGCCCTCCCCGAGGACGGACCAGCAGCAGTTCGACAGGCCTCCGAGCCCCTCCCAGTGGACGGACTCCAGGCCCAGGAGGCGGCCGATGGTGGTGCGGATGGTGCCGCCGTGGCTGACCACGACGAGCAGGCCGCCGTCCGGCACCTTGTCCGCGTGCCGCAGCACGACGGGCGCGGCCCGGTCGGCCACCTCGGTCTCCAGCTCGCCGCCGCCGCGGCGCACGGGCTCGCCGCGCTTCCACGCGGCGTACTGGTCGCCGTAGCGGCCGATGATCTCCTCGTGCGTGAGGCCCTGCCACTGTCCGGCGTACGTCTCGCGCAGGCCCTCGTCGTACGTGACGTCGAGGCCGGTCAGGGCGGCCAGTTCAGCGGCGGTGGCGGCGGCGCGCTGCAGGTCGGAGGCGACGATGGCGTCCGGCTTCAGCGAGGCGAGCAGCCGGGCGGCCCGCTTGGCCTGCCCGACGCCGGTCTCCGTCAGCGCGATGTCCGTGGTGCCCTGGAAGCGGCGCTCCAGGTTCCAGGACGTCTGGCCGTGCCGCCACAGGACGACGCGGCGGCCGCGATGCCCTGCGGGGGAACCGCTGGTCAAAGAACCTCACCGCCGAGTTCGCGCATCTCCTCCGCTTCCTCGGCCGCCTGCTCGCGCTGGGCGTGCTCGGCACCCTTGCCGCGGGTGGCCTTGGCCTCGGCCGGCAGGTCCAGCTCGGGGCAGTCCTTCCACAGCCGCTCCAGGGCGTAGAAGACGCGCTCCTCGCTGTGCTGGACGTGGACGACGATGTCGACGTAGTCGAGCAGGATCCAGCGGGCGTCGCGGTCGCCCTCGCGGCGGACCGGCTTGGCGCCGAGCTCCTTGTTCAGGCGCTCCTCGATCTCGTCGACGATCGACTTGACCTGGCGGTCGTTGGGCGCAGAGGCCAGCAGGAAGGCGTCCGTGATGGACAGCACGTCGCTGACGTCGTAGGCGATGATGTCGTGCGCGAGCTTGTCGGCGGCCGCCTGTGCGGCGACGTTGATGAGCTCGTGGGAACGGTCAGTGGCGGTCACTACAAGGCTTTCCGTCGGCGGTCATGATCCCCGGGCTTACCTCACGGGGGTGTACCCCAAGGGTCTCACGGACCGCTGACCCGCCTCACGGCGTGACCGGCGCCCCCGCGTGCGGGGGCGCCGGAGGGCTCATGTGCCGGTGTAGTCGGAGCCGAGGACCACGGACACGTCCGCGTTCGCGGCGGCGCTGCCCTTCTTCACCGCCGTGGCCGGCAGGCCGAGCGTCTTGGCGACCTCGGTGGCGTCCTGCTTGCGCGCGTCGTCGGCGTACGTCACCAGGGACGTGGCGACGGAGGACCCGGTGCCGCCGGAGACGAAGGTGTAGCCGCCGTTGACCAGGGCGACGCGGGCCTTCTCGGTGCGGCCCTGGTCGCCGGTGGCGTTCTTGATGGCGACGCGCAGCGAGTCGCCCTGGGCCGGGGCCTTGACGGTGCCGCCGAGGACGTCCTTGACCACGGAGTTCGAGGCCGACTCCGACAGGCCGCCGTTCTGCTGGACCGGCAGCAGGGCGGTCTTGTAGTCGCCCTCCTTGGCACGGTCGGCGAGCTTGGCGAGGAAGGCGCCGAGGTCCTTCTCGTTCAGTGACGGATCGAGGATCTGGGCGAGCGTCTGCACGGTGGTGGTCGCGGCCTGCGGGTCGGACGACAGCTTGCGCAGCACGCCCTGCATGACCTGGCCGAACCGCATGAGCTGCGCCGTCTCCGCCTCGCCCTTGCCCCGGTACGTGGCGTAGGCGACGGCGGCCGCGCCGCTGAGGGTCTGCTCCTGGCCCTTGTGGACGAGGAACGTGCCCTTCTTGGCGGGGTCGGGGACGTCCGCGTTCGTGTCCACGTCGATGTTGCCGACGAGGTCCACGAGGTTGCTGAGGTAGGGGGTGTCCAGTCGCCAGGTGCCCTCGACGTCGGTGCCGAGCAGGGTGTCGAGCGCCTCGCTGGTGCCGGAGGACCCGTCGTCGTCGACGGACTTGCTGAGGGTGGTGGCGGTGCCGTCGTCGGACTGCAGGGCGAGCGAGTTGGGCAGCAGGACCGTCGTGGCCTGCTTGGTGGTGGTGTTGTTCACCAGCAGTGCGGTGGAGGTGCCGCCGCCCTTGGTGTTGTGCAGGTGGACGACGATGACGTCCCGGTTCTGCGGTCCCGTCGCCGCCGCGGCGCCGCCCTTCGCGTCGTCCTTCGACAGGAACGGCAGCTTGTCCGCGTACCAGAGGTAGCCGACGCCGCCCGCCACGCACAGGGCGAGGACGACGACGAGGGCGACGACCCGGTTGCGGCCGCGGCGCCTGGCCTCCTCGCGCCGCTCGCTGCGCGACTCGGTGAACTTCAGCCAGTCGATGACGTCTTCGGAGTTCTCGTCCGGCTCCTCGACGAAGGAGAACTGCTCGGTGCGGTAGTCGCGCTCCTCGCCCTGCGCCTCGGGCTCCCGCGGCGGGGCCTGCTGCGGGATGTAGGCGGTGGCCTGCTGCTGTGGCGGCTGCACCGGCTGTTCCTGGTGCGTCGGCTGTGCCGGGTGCGGCTGGTGCGTCTGCTGTGTGACGCGGGGCTGCTCACCGGTCCCGGCGGCCTGGCCGTACGGGTCGTAGCCGCCGCTCGCGTACGGATCGTAGGACTGGGCGGGCGGCGCGGGCGCCACCGGCGGCTGCTGCCCGGTCGCGTACGGGTCGTAGCCGTACCCGTACGCCGGGTTCTGCGCGTGCTGCCCGTACGACGGCGCCTGCTGGACCTGCCGGTACACCGGCTGGCCGAACTCGTCGTAGCCGACCAGCTCGTAGTTCTCGTTGCGCTGGTCGTAACCGTCGTAGCGGTCGTTCACCGATGCCCCTCTCGGCGGTGCAGGGTCATTCGCCTCGGTACAGCTGGCGCTTGTCGATGTAGCGCACCACACCGTCCGGCACCATGTACCAGATGGGGTCACCCTTGGCGACCCTGTCCCGGCAGTCCGTGGACGAGATCGCGAGCGCGGGCACCTCGACGAACGAGACGCCGTCCTCGGGAAGTCCGGGGTTGGCGAGTGTGTGGCCGGGCCGGGTGACGCCGATGAAGTGTGCCAGGGAGAAGAGCTCTTCGGTGTAACGCCAGGTGAGGATCTGGCTGAGAGCGTCGGCGCCCGTGATGAAAAAGAGGTCGGTGTCCGGATTGAGTGCGCGCAGATCGCGCAGTGTGTCCGTGGTGTACGTCGCTCCGCCGCGGTCGATGTCGATCCGGCTCACCGAGAACTGCGGGTTCTCGGCGGTCGCGATGACCGTCATCAGATAGCGGTCCTCGGCCGGTGAGACCTTCTTGTCGCTCTTCTGCCACGGCTGCCCGGTCGGCACGAACACCACCTCGTCGAGGTGGAACTGCGCGGCGACCTCACTGGCCGCCACCAGGTGTCCGTGGTGGATCGGGTCGAACGTTCCGCCCATGACGCCGAGGCGTCGCTTGGCGGCCGAGACCCACTCACGATCCGGGCCGCCGGCCGGGCTGTTGACCGGGCCGGTAGGCATGTCCTGCGCTCCCATGCGTGCAGAGCCTACTGGCCCGATCCGGATGGTCCGCTCCCGGCCGTCAGCGGTCGCGGTTGAAGCGGGTCACGATCCACAGCAGCAGGAGCAGGATGAGGAACGCGCCACCGCCCGTCACGAGCGGGCTGAGGCTTTCGTGGTTGCCGCCGTGCTCGCCGCCCTCGGCGAGAGTGGCCAGCTGGGCAGCGGTGCTTGGGAGGCTCATCTTCAGCAGGACCTATCCGGTGTGGGATCGGGATAAAGACTTCTGACCCATCGTAAGCGGGGGCCCTCGTGCCGCTCACGCCGACTCTGCCGTACGGACCTCAGATGTGCCGCATCAGTCGTCGCGCTTGTAGCCGCGCAACAGGAACCAGCCCAGGAAAACGGCGCCGAGCACGGCGACGATCAGCACGATGCGCAGCAGATTGCCGGGGCCCTGGTCGGCCGCGGCGGCGCTGAGGACGTGATCGAAGTGATCCATGACGGTTAGCTCCTTCTGTGTGCTGCCCCGTCACGGTATCTCCGCCTAGGGTGGACATCGCCTCGGGGGCACAACCGAAGACCGCCGGCCGACGGCGGCATGCCATCGACATGGGGGGCCGCATGCCCGACGTACCGAACGAAGAGCACGAGAACGTACCCAGCAGGGCGCGCAGGCGCTTCCCGGCGATCTCCTCGCGGGCGTACGAGCATCCGGCGGACCGCTCCGCGCTGGTGGCGCTGCGCAAGCTCACCGGCTTCGACACGGTCTTCAAGGCGCTGAGCGGCCTGCTGCCGGAGCGCAGTCTGCGCCTGCTGTTCCTGTCGGACTCCGTGCGCGTCTCGGACGACCAGTTCGCGCACCTGCACGTCATGCTGCAGGACGCCTGTCACATCCTGGACCTGGAGAAGGTCCCCCCGATGTACGTCAACCAGGACCCGCAGCCGAACGCGATGTGCATCGGCCTGGACGAGCCGATCATCGTCGTGACCACGGGGCTGGTGGAGCTGCTCGACGAGGAGGAGATGCGGGCGGTCGTCGGCCACGAGGTCGGCCACGCGCTGTCGGGGCACTCGGTCTACCGGACGATACTGCTGTTCCTGACCAGCCTGGCGCTCCGCGTCGCGTGGATCCCGCTCGGCAACCTCGCGATCATGGCGATCGTGACGGCGCTGCGCGAGTGGTTCCGCAAGTCCGAACTGTCCGCGGACCGCGCCGGGTTGCTGGTCGGCCAGGACCTGGCGGCCTCCATGCGCGGCCTGATGAAGATCGCGGGCGGCAACCACCTGCACGAGATGAACGTGGACGCGTTCCTCAAGCAGGCCGAGGAGTACGAGGCCGGGGGCGATCTGCGCGACTCCGTCCTGAAGATCCTGAACGTGCTGCCGCGTACGCACCCGTTCACCACGGTGCGCGCCGCCGAGCTGAAGAAGTGGGCGGAGTCGCGCGACTACCAGCGGCTGATGGACGGGCACTACCCGCGCCGCGAGGAGGACAAGGAGACCAGGGTCACCGACTCGTTCCGCGAGTCGGCCTCGCACTACACGGACCACGTGAAGAACTCGAAGGACCCGCTGATGAAGCTGGTCAGCGATCTCGCGGGCGGCGCCGGCGACCTGGGCGGCCGGGTGCGGCGCGGCTTCGGGAACTTCGGCGGGGGCGGCGGGGGCAACAACGGCAACCACGGAACCCGCGACGACGACAGCGAGTGAGCCCTCACCTCCCTGAGCAGTAGCGGGAGTTACACGGACGGCTCGGCGCTCGGTGCGAGCGCGCCGCACAGCGCGGTCGCACTGCCCGTCGCGTACGGGTCGGTGCCCGCCGGGCCGTCCTCCTTCGCCGTCTGTCCGGCGAGCAGCGGGCGCAGGTACGCGGCGGTGTCCGCGGCGCAGGCGAGCGGTCCCGCCTGGACGTAGGACACGAGCAGTTCGGCCTGGTGGTTGCGCAGGTCCTCGCGGTCGAAGCGGAAGTGCAGCTCGCGGCGGACCGTGAACAGGGACGCCTTGGCCCCGTCCGGGGCTCCGGCGGGCCGCAGCGCGTACACGAAGGTGTGGTCCGAGCTCACTTCGAGGGTGTCCGCGGTCGTCTCGGCGAAGTGCAGGGTGCCCTGGACGCGGATGTGGGGGTCGGCGAGCTCCGTCTGCGCGGGGTCGAAGCGGACCAGCCAGCCGGTCGCCGCGTGCCGTCCGTCCGTGACCGGCTTCTCGAAGCTCTCGTCGAACTGGCCGAGTTGCTGCGGGTCGACGAGCATGCGCACGGGCCGCGCCGTGCCCCCGGTGAGCACGTCCGGGTCGAGCGAGGAGTCGACGAGGTAGTCCTTGGCGGTGGTCAGGGCAGTGACGACCTGGCTGTCGGAGAAGTGCGCGGTGCGCTTGGTGGTGGGCAGCGCGATGCCGTCGGCGGCCACGTGGAACTGGGTGGCGGGGCTGTGCTCGTACAGGTCGCCGGTGGAGACCGCGCCCGGTACCGCGCGGTCCGGGGCGAGCGGGATCACGGTCATCCGCAGCGGTTCGGTGCCCCGGGCGACGGGGGTCGTGCGGTACGGGCTGCGGACGCCCATGTAGATCGCGGTGCCGAAGGCGACGACGATCAGGACGGCGAGGACGACGGCCTGCCGGGTCAGTCCGCGGCGCAGCGCGGGCGTGCGGCGCACGGCCGGGGCGTGATCGGTGATGCGCTCCCGCGCGGAGAACTCCTGGAGCCGGGCAGCCTTGACGAACGACTCGTCGAACACGACGGATCGGTATTCGTCCTCGCTGCCGCCGCCACCGCCGGGTCCGCTGTCCGGTGTCCCCTCCGGTGGGTCTCCAGGCCCGCCCATACCTTCAGGGTAGGTCTCCGGGACCTCAGGTAAACGCCCCGGTGCACGACAAGTTCGGACAGCTCGTCCCGGAGGCGGTCAGCGGCCGGTCAGGGCGTGCGCGGGACGGCCGAGACGGCGGGCCGGGAGTAGTCCGCGGAGGCGGAGGGCGGGGCCGGCACGCCCTTCTCCAGCTCGGTGGTCGCGGGCGGCGGCACCTGGTCCGAGCGGCCCGAGGAGGCGCCGCGGTAGACGGCCGTGAAGGCGAGGGCGACCATGCCGATGCCCATGAGCAGGGCGAGTGCCCAGGCGACGGGCCTGCGCCAGCGGGCCATGCCCGAGGTCAGTCCGGTCCTGCTGTCGCGTCCGAGCCGCTCCTCGTACAGGTCGTCGACGTCGTCGGGGCCCCGGCCGAACCCGCCCGCGTCGTCGCGGCCGTACCCCTCGCCGTCCTCGTAGAAGTCGTCGTCCGGTGCGCGGCGTATGCGTGCCCTGCGGGCCTCGGTCTCCTGGGCCTCGGCACGTGCCTGGGCCGCGGCGAGCAGTCGCTCGACCGCGGTGGGCTCGTGGACCTCGGCAGCCTTTACGAAGTCCTCGTCGAAGACCACGGAGGCGAACTCTTCGTCCCAGCCCCCGCGGTCGTGGTCGTCGTCGGGCTCCCAGCCGTCCGGAAACGGCCCGCCCCCCACGTCCTCCGGCACTCGTCCAGAGTAGACCTGAGGGGTCAATTTGGGCAGACGGTAAGGGAATTCACCGCGAAAGCACCCATCGGGGCCTGCTCAGCGCGTGTGGCCGTCCCCGGTGACGATGTACTTGGTGCTCGTCAGCTCCGGCAGCCCCATGGGCCCCCGGGCGTGCAGCTTCTGCGTGGAGATGCCGATCTCGGCGCCGAAGCCGAACTGTCCGCCGTCGGTGAAGCGGGTCGAGGCGTTCACCGCGACGGTCGTGGAGTCGACGAGCTGGGTGAAGCGGCGGGCGGCCGCCTGCGAGGTGGTGACGATCGCCTCGGTGTGGCCGGAGGACCACAGCCGGATGTGCTCGACGGCCTTGTCCAGGTCGTCGACGACGGCGGCGGCGATGTCGTAGGAGAGGTACTCGGTCTCCCAGTCGTCGTGGGTGGCCTCGACGACGGTGGCCTTGGTCTGGCCGGCGTAGCCGAGGATGCGCGGGTCCGCGTGGACGGTGACTCCGGCGTCGGCGAGGGCGTCCAGGGCGCGCGGCACGAACGCGTCGGCGACGTCCTGGTGGACGAGGAGCGTCTCTGCGGCATTGCACACGGAGGGACGCTGCGCCTTGGAGTTGACGAGGATGTCGATCGCCATGTCGATGTCGGTGTCCGCGTCGACGTACACGTGGCAGTTGCCGGTGCCGGTCTCGATGACGGGGACGATCGAGTGCTCCACGACGTTCTTGATGAGGGAGGCGCCGCCGCGCGGGATCAGGACGTCGACGAGGCCGCGGGCGCGCATCAGCTCGGTGACCGAGTCGCGGCTCTCGCCGGGCACGAGCTGGATCGCGTCGGCGGGCAGACCGCTGCCGCCGACGGCGTCGCGCAGGACGCGCACGAGCGCGGTGTTGGACTCGTACGCGGAGGAACTGCCGCGCAGGAGCACGGCGTTGCCCGACTTGAGGCAGAGGGCGGCCGCGTCCACGGTGACGTTCGGGCGGGCCTCGTAGATGATGCCGACGACGCCGAGCGGGACGCGGACCTGGCGCAGGTCGATGCCGTTGGGCAGGGTGTTGCCGCGCACGACGGTGCCGACCGGGTCGGGCAGGGCGATGACGTCGCGCACGTCGGAGGCGATGGCGCGGACCCGCTCCGGGGTCAGGGTCAGCCGGTCGATGATCGACTCGCTGGTGCCGGCCTCGCGGGCGCGGGCGATGTCCTTGGCGTTGGCCTCGACGATCTCCGCCGTACGCACTTCGAGGGCGTCGGCGATCGCCGCGAGCGCGTCGTCCTTCTCGGCGCGCGGCAGCGGGGCGAGGTCGTTGGCGGCGGCGCGGGCACGGTAGGCGGCCCGGGTGACCGGAGTCATCGAGTCGTACGGGTTGAGCGAAGGCGACGTCATGCTCCGCAGGGTAACGGGGGACGGGGGGACGTCCAGAGGCCGTTTCGGGGGGTGAGACATGGCCGAAACGGGTCGGTTCGGGGAGTGCTCGCGGCGGTGGGCCGCCGGTGGTCGCGGGCTGGTCGTGCGGTTCTCCGCGCTCCCCTGGCGGGCCGGGGCGAAGCACCTCCTAGAAGGGGTGCACGCCCACCGGGGTCGCCGGGAGCGGGCCGTAGCCCTCCGCGATGCGGTGGTGGTAGGTCTGGCGGTCGATGACCTCCAGGCCCACGATCTCCCAGGGCGGCAGCTGGGAGGTCTGCCGGTGCTCGCCCCACAGCCGCAGGGCGACGGCCGCCGCGTCGTGCAGGTCGCGGGCCTCTTCCCAGTAGCGGATCTCGGCGTGGTCGACGGCGTAGCGGCTGGTCAGCAGAAAGGGGTGGTCGTGAGCGAGCTGTTCGAGGCCGCGGCGCACCTCCGTGAGGGGGGCCTCGGCGCCGGAGACGCTGAGCGTGATGTGCCACAGGCGGGGGCCCTGTTCGGCCATCGCTCCCCCGTCGACCCGCTCGGCGGCCGCCTCCTGTTCGTACGTGTCCCCGGCGGCCACGCTGGTCAGTGCCCGCTCCGCCGACGCTCGGGACGTCGCCCCCGGGCGCGCTCGTCTCACGACGGCCTCCTTTGCGCAATGGTGGTGCGGAACTCCCCTGCGTGAACTCCTTACATCAAGAGTTCAGCAGGCCACGAGGGATCGTGTGGTGGTTTTGGGGAAGGTCCCCCTCGGGTGGCAGGCTTTCGGCCGATTACCCAGCGGTTTCGAAGGCGGACGGGCCCGGATCACGCCCGCAGGAGGACCAGGTCGTCCCTGTGTACGACTTCGCGCTCGTAGGCGGGGCCGAGGTCGCGGGCGAGCTCCCGGGTGGAACGGCCGATCAGCTGCGGGATCTCCTTGGCGTCGAAGTTGACCAGGCCGCGGGCGACGGCACGGCCGGCGACGTCGCGCAGCTCGACCGGGTCGCCCGCGCTGAACTCGCCCTCGACGGCGGCGATCCCGGCGGGCAGCAGCGACTTGCGCCCCTCGACCACGGCCCGTACGGCGCCGTCGTCCAGCGTGATCGCCCCCTGCGGGGTGGACGCGTGCTGGAGCCAGAGCAGCCGGTCGGCGCTGCGCCGCCCGGTGCGGTGGAAGTAGGTGCCGGTGTCGCGGGCGGCGAGCGCGTCGGAGGCGTGCGAGGCGGAGGTGAGGACGACGGGGATGCCGGCCGCGGCGGCGATCGAGGCGGCCTCGACCTTGGTGACCATGCCGCCCGTGCCGACGCCCGCCTTCCCGGCGCTGCCGATCCTGACGTGCGCTATGTCGGCGGGGCCGCGCACCTCGGCGATGCGGGAGCTGCCGGGCCTGGCCGGGTCCCCGTCGTAGAGGCCGTCCACGTCGGACAGGAGGACCAGCAGGTCGGCGTGGACGAGGTGGGCGACGAGGGCGGCGAGCCGGTCGTTGTCGCCGAAGCGGATCTCGTCGGTGGCAACCGTGTCGTTCTCGTTGACGATCGGGAAGGCGCCCATCGCGAGGAGCTGGTCCAGGGTGCGCGAGGCGTTGCGGTGGTGGGCGCGGCGGGCCATGTCGTCGCTGGTCAGCAGGATCTGGCCGACGCGGACTCCGTAGCGCGCGAAGGAGGCGGCATAACGGGCGACGAGGAGGCCCTGGCCGACGCTGGCCGCGGCCTGCTGGCGGGCGAGGTCCTTGGGGCGGCGGGTCAGCCCCAGCGGGGCGAGTCCGGCGGCGATGGCGCCGGAGGAGACGAGGACGATCTCCTTCTCTCCCCCGCCCTCGGCCGCGGGCCCACGGGCCGCCCCCACGTTCCGGTGCCGCGCCAGGACGTCCACGAGGGCGTCGACGCGGTCCGCGTCCAGGCCCCCCGCCGCCGTGGTGAGCGATGACGATCCGACCTTGACCACGATCCGGCGCGCTTCCGCCACGCCCTGCCTTACCCCTGACATGGCTCGCAATTTACGTGACGTGGTCATCCGGGCGCTCTCGGGTTTCGAGGGACGGACACCTCCATGCCTCCCAGAGGCGCCCCGGACGGGAATTTGGTCCCGAGCGTTCCGTTCCCTTTGCCCCTATATCCGGTGATCCGTGTCACGGAGGATTGCTACGGGACCTCCGAAAGTCATACGGTCAGTGGTCAGCCTTTTCATCGAGGTGGACCAACCCCCCACGGTCTCCCCACCCTCCGATCCCTGCCAGGAGCCCAGCCCGTGCCCTCCGCCGGACTTGCCCCCCGCCGCGTCGTGCAGCTGTCAGCGCTGCTCGCGATGTTCGCGCTCTACGTGGCCCAGCTCGCCAGCGCGCTCGTCCCGTACGTTCCGGTGTTCGTCGCCGCGAGCGCGGCCGGCCTCGCCCTCGACACGTACCTGCAGTTCAAGCAGCCGGGTCTGTTGACTCTCCTGGGCAAGGTCCGCTTCGACGTGACCGTGCGGCAGCTGCTGCGCGACATGCTGATCCTCGTCGGCCTGCTGCGCATCGACGGCATCGACCCGCTCGGCGAGCAGGCACCCCTGCTGATCGCGCTCCTCGCCGTCTACGTGCTGCACTTCGGCTGCCAGGCCGCCGCGGTCCTGGTGCGCCGCACCCGTACGCTGCCGATCCTCACGCGCAACATCGACGCCTCGGCGCTGCGGCTGTCCGCGGCCCCGCCGCGCATCCTGGCCCGCCGCTCCAGCCACCGCATGCTGTCCTTCTCCGTTCCGGCCACCGTCGGCCTGCTGCTCACGGCCGCGACGACCGACGCGTACTGGGGCGGCATCGGCATCGGCCTCTCGGTCGCCCTGTTCGGCGGCGGCATGCTCTACCTCGGCACCTGGCTGCTCCCCAAGAAGCGGGCCAAGAGCGAGGCGCAGGTCATGGCGTGGCTGGACAAGTGGCTGGCCGACTACCGGCCGACCGTGGCCATGTACTTCTCCGGCGGCACGACGTCCGCGTACCAGGCGAACATGTGGCTCTCCACGCTCGCCGACGTGGACGGCAAGCCGCTGATCGTGCTGCGCGAGCGCTTCATGGTGAACAAGATCGACGCCACCGACGTGCCGATCATCTGCTTCCCGAAGGTCGCCACGATGTTCTCCCTGGAGAACTCGACGCTGAAGATGATGCTGCACCCGGCGAACGCCGCGAAGACCTCCCAGGTGCTGCGCATCCCCACGGTCAAGCACGCCTTCATCAACCACGGCGAGTCCGACAAGCTCTCCTCCTGCAACCCGTACGCGAAGGCGTACGACGAGGTGTGGGTGGCGGGCGCCGCGGCGCGCGACCGCTACCAGCTGGCCGACGTCGGCGTCGAGGACAAGGACGTCGTGGAGGTGGGCCGCCCGCAGCTGTCCCCCATCACGGTCGGCACCGGCCCGGCGAAGGACAAGCCGTACACGACCGTCCTGTACGCCCCCACGTGGGAGGGCTGGGACGGCAACCCCGGCAACACCTCGGTGGTCCTGGCCGGCGAGAACATCGTGCGGCACCTGCTCGCCGACGACCGCGTGCGCCTGATCTACAAGCCGCACCCGATGACCGGTTCGCAGGTCCCGGCCGCGGGCGCCGCCAACGCGCGCATCATGGCGATGATCCGTGAGGCCAACACCCGCCGCTCCGGCGCGCGTCCGGGCCCCGAGGCCGCCACCGAGCTGGCCCGCGCCGCCGCGACGCTCGACGAGCTGACCTCCACGGCGTTTCGCACGAGCGCCGACGAGATGGAGAAGATGCTGCTGCAGGGCCGCCCCGACGGCGGCCGGCAGGCGGCCGTGGCCCAGGCGACGGCCGCGTGGGAGCAGGCCTACTGGGCGTCGTTCCCCGAGTGGGAGCACCTGATCGTCACCGAGGCCCGCCCCGCGATCTTCACCTGCTTCAACCAGGCCGACGTGCTGATCTCGGACGTCTCCTCGGTCGTCTCCGACTGGCTCGCCAGCGAGAAGCCGTACGCCGTCGCCAACACCTCGGGCCTGGCGGAGACCGACTTCCGCACCGGCTTCCCGACGGTGAGCGCCGCCACCATCCTGACGCCCGACGCGCAGGGCGTGCCCGGCCTCCTCGCGGCCGTCCGGGGCGAGGCCGAGGACGTGTACGCCGAGGCGCGCCTGGAGCTGAAGGAACACCTCCTGGGCCCCTCGGACCCGCCGTCCATGGACCGCTTCAACGTCGCCGTGCGCGCCCTGTGCACCCGCGCCGACGAGCGCCGCCTGCGGATGGCCGCCCGCGGCGAGTCGGAGATCCCCGCGCAGCGCGAGGACTCCATCGAGGAGCAGGTGGCCGAGGTGACGGCGGCGGAGCCGGAGGACTCCGTCACGGCATAGCGCGTCCCCAGCATGCGAGAAGGGCCCGGGAGGAATTCCTCCCGGGCCCTTCCGCTGTGCCGGACGACGCCCGCCGCAGGCGGGAGCCGGAGCTAGAACGGCTTGAAGTCGTCGAACTCCTGCTGTGCCTCGTCCCGCGCCGCCTGCCGGTCGCGCCGGCGCTGCTCGGCCGGACGCGGCGCCTCCATGCGGTGGTCCTCACCGCGGCGGCCGAGCATCTCGGCGCCCGCCATCATGGTGGGCTCCCAGTCGAAGACGACCGCGTTCTCCTCGGGGCCGATGGCGACGCCGTCGCCGCTGCGGGCGCCCGCCTTCATCAGCTGGTCCTCGACGCCGAGGCGGCTGAGGCGGTCGGCGAGGTAGCCCACGGCCTCGTCGTTGTTGAAGTCGGTCTGGCGCACCCAGCGCTCCGGCTTCTCGCCGCGCACGCGGAACAGCGGCTCGCCGTCGGCGTCCTCGCGCACGACCGTGAAACCGGAGTCGTCCACGGCCTTCGGGCGGATGACGACGCGGGTCGCCTCCTCCTTCGGCTGCGCGGCGCGGTGCGCGGCGACCAGTTCGGCCAGCGCGAAGGAGAGCTCCTTGAGGCCCTTGTGGGCGACGGCCGACACCTCGAAGACGCGGTAGCCGCGCTCCTCCAGGTCGGGCCGGACCATCTCGGCGAGGTCCTTGCCGTCGGGCACGTCGATCTTGTTGAGGACGACGAGACGCGGGCGGTTCTCCAGGCCCGCGCCGTACTCCTTCAGCTCGGCCTCGATGGTGTCGAGGTCGGAGACGGGGTCGCGGTCGGATTCCAGCGTCGCCGTGTCCAGGACGTGCACCAGCACGCTGCACCGCTCGACGTGGCGAAGGAACTCCAGGCCGAGGCCCTTGCCCTGGCTGGCGCCGGGGATGAGGCCGGGGACGTCGGCGATCGTGTAGACGGTCGCGCCCGCGGTCACCACGCCCAGGTTCGGGACGAGGGTCGTGAAGGGGTAGTCGGCGATCTTCGGCTTGGCGGCGGAGAGCACCGAGATCAGCGAGGACTTGCCGGCGCTCGGGTAGCCCACCAGCGCCACGTCGGCGACGGTCTTGAGCTCCAGGACGACGTCGCGCAGATCGCCGGGGACGCCGAGCAGCGCGAAGCCGGGGGCCTTGCGGCGGGCCGAGGCGAGGGCCGCGTTGCCGAGGCCGCCGCGGCCGCCCTGGGCGGCGACGAAGCTGGTGCCCTGGCCGACCAGGTCGGCCAGCACGTTGCCCTGCTTGTCGAGGATGACGGTGCCGTCGGGGACGGGCAGGACCAGGTCCTCGCCGTCCTTGCCGGAGCGGTTGCCGCCTTCGCCGGGCTTGCCCGCGGTGGCCTTGCGGTGCGGGGAGTGGTGGTAGTCGAGGAGCGTGGTCACCGACTGGTCGACGACCAGGATGACGTCGCCGCCACGGCCGCCGTTGCCGCCGTCCGGGCCGCCGAGCGGCTTGAACTTCTCACGGTGGACGGAGGCACAGCCGTGGCCCCCGCTACCCGCGGCGACGTGAAGTTCGACGCGGTCCACGAAGGTGGTCATGGTTCGGTGCCTCCAGATACAGCGGTACGTGAAATACGTACGGGAATGTCTACAGCTCAACACGCGAAAGGCGGACCCGCTTCCCCAGGGGGAAGTGAGGTCCGCCTCGCGAAAAACTACCGGTCAGGCTGCCTTTCAGGCGGCGACCGGAACGATGTTCACGACCTTGCGGCCACGGTGGGTACCGAACTCCACCGCACCGGCGTCCAGCGCGAACAGCGTGTCGTCCTTGCCACGGCCGACGCCGTTGCCCGGGTGGAAGTGGGTGCCGCGCTGGCGGACCAGGATCTCACCGGCGTTGACGGTCTGACCGCCGAAGCGCTTCACGCCGAGCCGCTGAGCATTGGAATCGCGCCCGTTCCGAGTGGACGATGCGCCCTTCTTGTGTGCCATGTCTCAGTCCCTACCCTTACTTCGCAGCCGCGGGGATCTCAGTGACCTTGATCGCCGTGTACTGCTGGCGGTGGCCCTGACGACGGCGGTAGCCGGTCTTGTTCTTGTAGCGAAGGATGTCGATCTTCGCGCCCTTGTGGTGGTCCACGATCTCGGCCTGGACCTTGATGCCGGCAAGGACCCACGGGTCACTCGTCACGGCCTCGCCGTCGACCACGAGCAGCGTAGAGAGCTCTACGGTGTCGCCGACCTTGGCGGTGGGAAGCTTGTCAACCTCAACGATGTCACCGACAGCAACCTTGTGCTGGCGGCCACCGCTGCGCACGATGGCGTACACGCGGATCTCTCTCTCGCTCGGAACGGAACCCCCGCAGTCCAGCCGCGCGAGGCGGCCTCTCCCGCATGCGCGCAGTCCAGCAGGACTCCGGGTACGCGGGAGGAAAAAGGTTTACGGGAGTAAGACGCATCTATGGACACGCCGACGGTCAAGGTTACGGGTCACCCATGAGAAGGGTCAAACCGGCCCCGGACCGCCCCGTCACGCCGTCTTCACCTCACCGTCCTGCGGCAGGACCTTGACGCCCTTGCACAGGTTCGTGTTGTCGTTCGCTCCCGGGTACGCGACGTTCCACACGTTCAGGAAGTGCGTGCGGTACGTGTCGTGCACGGAGTCGTCGTCGATCTTGACGTACGCCTCGTCGTTCTCGCGCAGCGCCGGGCCCGAGGCGTTCTGCGAGCCGGTGAACGTGATCTTGTTGAGGGCGCCGTCGTACTTGCCGTCGATCGCCACGTACTTGGTGCGCCCAGCGGGTCGTTGAAGATCGGGCCCTCCGTCCACAGGCACCCGTCTCCCCAACGTGCGCCTCTGCCCTCACTTGTACGACCCCATGAGTTTTGCAGGCAGGAGCCGGGACATGGCGACACCCCCGTCACAGCGGGCTGCTGTGACGGGGGCGCTCCCGATGTTTACCGGCCTCGCGGCCTCGGATCCCGAAGCCTGGGATCCCGAAGCGTCAGGCCTCGTCGGCCGCGGCCGAGACGGACGGCAGCGCCTGCTGCTCGGCCGCCGCGGTCTTCTTCGCGGTCGTCTTCTTGGCGGCGGTCTTGGTCGCCGCCTTCTTGGCCGTCGTCTTCTTCGCCGCCGTCTTCTTGGCCGCGGTCTTGGTCGCCGCCGTCTTCTTGGTGGCGGCCTTCTTCGCCGTCGCCTTCTTGGCCGTCTTACGGGCCGTCTTCTTGGCGGCGGGCGCCTCGTCCTCGGCCTGCTCCGGCTGTGCCGCGGGCGCCGGCTCCTCCGTGGCCGACGGGACGACCATGACGGCCGCCTCCTCGGACGCGGTGGGGGCCGTGGCCTTGCGGACGGCGCGACGGCGCGGGCGGGCCGGAGCCGGGGCCTC
>NZ_JAAGMG010001484.1 GCF_010548525.1 Streptomyces sp. SID14478 | reverse complement strand
ACCGGAGGCATCGGCCGGCACGTCGCCCGCTGGCTCGCCCGCCGCGGCGCCCCGCACATCGTGCTCGTCAGCCGCAGCGGCCCCGACGCCCCCGGCGCCGGGGAACTCGCCGCGGAGATACGCGCGTCGGGCTCCGAGGTGACCCTCGCGGCCTGCGACATCACCGACCGGGACGCCCTGCGCACCCTGCTCGACGGCCTGCCCGAGGACCAGCCGCTGACGTCGGTGTTCCACACCGCGGCCACGCTGGACGACGGCACCCTGGACACCCTGACCGGCGCACGCGTCGAACGGGCCGGCCGCGCCAAGACCCTGGGCGCGAGGCACTTGCACGACCTCACCGCACAGGCGCCGCTGACCGCGTTCGTCCTGTTCTCCTCGTTCGCCTCCGCGTTCGGCGCACCGGGCCTGGGCGGCTACGCACCGGGCAACGCCTACCTCGACGGCCTGGCCCGGCAGCGGCGCGCCGCGGGGCTGCCCGCGACCTCCGTGGCCTGGGGCACCTGGGCCGGCAGCGGCATGGCGGAGGGCCCCGTCGCCGAGCGCTTCCGCCGCCACGGCGTCGTGGAGATGGCTCCCGAGGAGGCACTCGACGCCCTGCAGACCGCTCTGGACCGGGCGGAGGTCTGCCCGATGATCATCGGCATCGAGTGGGCGGACTTCCTGCTCGCGTACACCGCGCAGCGGCCCACCCGGCTCTTCGACGCGCTGCCCGAGGCCCGGGACGCCCTCGCGTCCGTACGTCGCGAGCACGGCGGGGCGGGGACACCGCTCGGCGCTCTGGCGGACGTGCCGGCCGCCGAGCGCGGCCGGGTCCTTCTGGACCTGGTGCGGCAGCACGCCGCGGCGGTGCTCGGGCACCGGGACCCGGAACGGATCGACCCGGAACGGGCCTTCCGCGAGCTCCACTTCGACTCGCTGGCCTCGGTGGAGCTGCGCAACCGGCTCACTGCCGCGACCGGCCTGCGCCTGCCCGCGACCCTCGTCTACGACCATCCGCACGCCCAAGCCGTCGCCCTCTTCCTCGAAGCCGAACTCTTCGGCGCGGCGGTGTCCGAGCCGGGCGCGCGGCCCGCTGCCGGTGGCGCCCCGGACCGCGATGAGCACGATCCGGTCGTGATCGTGGGCATGGCCTGCCGGTTCCCCGGCGGCGTCAACTCCCCTGAAGAACTCTGGGAGTTCCTCACATCGGGCGGCGACGCCTCGGCCGCGGCGCCGGACGACCGGGGCTGGGAGCGGCGCGGAACCCCGGGCACGGGCCGCCCCATGGGCAACTTCCTCGACGCGGCGGGGGACTTCGACCCGGCGTTCTTCGGGATCTCGCCGCGCGAGGCGCTGGCGATGGACCCGCAGCAGCGCCAGGTCCTCGAAACCACCTGGGAGGCGTTCGAGCGGGCGGGCATCGTGCCG
Source organism: Streptomyces sp. SID14478 (assembly GCF_010548525.1). GTDB lineage: Bacteria > Actinomycetota > Actinomycetes > Streptomycetales > Streptomycetaceae > Streptomyces. The sequence continues at coordinate 166 of NZ_JAAGMG010001484.1, read as the reverse complement.
CAGACCCTGCGCGGCAGCGACACCGGGGTGTTCCTCGGCATGTCGCACCAGGGGTACGCGACCGGGCCCGTCGAGGGCCGGGACGAGGTCGAGGGCTATCTGCTCACCGGCAGCACCGCCAGCGTCGCCTCCGGCCGGGTGGCGTACGTGCTGGGGTTGGAGGGGC
>NZ_JAAGMG010001451.1 GCF_010548525.1 Streptomyces sp. SID14478 | reverse complement strand
GCCGCCGTGCACGAGGTCGACGACGAGGTCTGGGAACGCGTCATGCGCGTCAACGTCGAGGGGCCCATGCGCCTGATGCGCGCGGTCGTGCCCGGCATGCTCTCCGCGGGCGGCGGCCGCATCGTCAACATCGTCTCCGAGGCCGCGCTGCGCGGCTCGGCGGCCGGCGCCGCGTACACCGCCTCCAAGCACGCCCTGGTGGGCCTGACCAGGTCGTCGGCGTACCAGTACGCGGGCACGGGCGTGCAGGTCAACGCCGTCGCCCCGGGCGCGGTGGCCACGGGCATCAGCGTGCCGGGCGCCGCCCCGTACGGCTCGGTGCGCACCGCGAGGATGCGCGTCGCGATCCCCGCTGTGGCGCGGGCGGAGGAGCTGGCCGCCTCGATCACCTTCCTGCTCAGCAGGGACGCGGTGAACCTCAACGGCGCGATCGTGCCGTCCGACGGCGGCTGGTCGGCCGCCTGACGTCCGCCCGCTCCCGCAGAACAGGTCTCCCGTACGCCCCGACGTCCGGAACTCCCGGGCGGCTCAGAGGAGTTCACCACCCCATGTCCCCTCACCGCACGAACCGCGTCCTCGCGGCGCTCGCCGCCGTCGGTCTGCTGGCCCTGACCGGATGCGGCACCGAGCCGGCCGGCG
>NZ_JAAGMG010001408.1 GCF_010548525.1 Streptomyces sp. SID14478 | reverse complement strand
GCGGGTCTGTTCGGGCACCTGGGGCGCCCCGGCCCACGCGGCCGCGGCGCGCTGCTCGGGTACGCCGGGAGCAGCCGTCGTGGCGCCCTGCGCCGGACGCGCCCCGGCCCGCTCCACCCCGGTCATCCCCATCGCCGCCGTTCCCAGCCGTTCCTTGCGGTTCCTTGCCGTTTGTCCCTTGCTCAACGAAGAACCATAGGCGGCCGGGGCCGTAGTTCAAACCCCGTAAACCTCGGGTAAGGTAAGGCTTACCTGCAAACGATCGTGATCTGGTGGTCCCTGCATGCCCCTCATCACCCCGGCGCCCGCCGCGACGGACAGCGCGGTCTCGGCCGCGTACGCCCGCCTCACCGAGGTGTTCCCGAGCCTGCGCATCATCGAGCTCACCCCCGACGAAGCGCTGCCCGAGGGCGCCGGCTGGGTCGGCACCCGGCAGCTGGCCGAGGGCGGCGCCGCGCTGGACGCCTTCCTCGCCTGGGACAACGCGCAGGTCCTCAAGGACTACGGCATGCAGGCCCGCCCGGACGTCATCGCCAGCTTCGGGCTGCACCGCTACGCCTGGCCCGCCTGCCTGCTCATCACGGTCCCCTGGTTCCTGCACCGCCGGGTGCCGCGCTTCCACGCCCCGCACGTCTCCTTCCAGCGGGCGCTGGGCCGGATGGCCGTGCGGGTCACCGACTTCGCGTGCCTGCCCGACGACCCGGCGGCGCGGCTGCCCGGCGCGCACGTGGTCCCGGACGAGGAGGCCCTGCGCGCGGAGCTGCGGG
>NZ_JAAGMG010001370.1 GCF_010548525.1 Streptomyces sp. SID14478 | reverse complement strand
GCGGCTGCGCGACGGCGGGGGCGGCAGGGCCCCTCTCGCGGCGTTTGCGGGCCAGGTCGGCGGCCTCGGCGGGCGGCAGGCCCGTCGAGGTGAGGCGGCACATCTCCTCTACCACCGCGATGTCCGGCGCCGACCAGCGTCGGTGGTGGCCCTCGTCGCGCCGCGCCGGGCCGAGGCCGTAGCGCCGGTCCCAGGTGCGCAGGGTCGTCGGTGACACTCCCAAGCGCCGGGCGAGGGCGCCGGTGGTGACCCCCGGCTGCGCCACCGCCGCGTCCTGCCCGTCCCGCGGTGTGACCCGCCCCTCGTCCATCGACTCACGATACGACGCACAAACGATGCGGGTTGCGGTGCGGCCCCGAGGGTTTCGAGGATGTCCGGTCCGGGGACGGAAGCGTGGCCCCTCCGTCCGGTTCCGTTCGTACGACGCCATGTTCCGGGCCCTCACGAGGAGTTGACGATTCGTCGATGAGCACAGCGGTCCGGCCGGGTGCGCGCGATGCGGGCACGCCGGACGACACGGCGGACCTGGCCGAGCTGTACCTGCGGTGGGCGCCGCTGGTGCTCCGGCTCGCCCGGCGGGCACTGGGCGACTGCCGCGAGGCGGAGGACGTCACGCAGCAGGTGTTCCTCGCCGCGTGGCGCGGGCGGAGCGGCTTCCGGCCCGAACGCGGCTCGGTGGCCGCCTGGCTGACGGGGATCACCC
>NZ_JAAGMG010001334.1 GCF_010548525.1 Streptomyces sp. SID14478 | reverse complement strand
GGGCGCCGCCGGTCAGCGTCGCCGGTGACCGCGTCATGACGGCGCCGCCCCGACCGGGACGGCGGCGGTGTCGACGAGGTCGGCCAGCGGCGCCCGCGGCATCCCGCCGAGGACGCGCGCGACCACCTCCTGCGGTACGTCATCGACGAGTTCGGCTCCGTGCGGCCCGTCGAGGGCGAACGCGAGGGAGCCGGGCGCCCGCTTGCCGAACGCCTTCTTGTCGTGCCGCATCAGCTCGATCAACGCCTGCGGTGCGGTCTCGGCGGGGACCGCGGTGGGCAGCCCGTAGGACCGGACGACATCCAGGTGCTCCGCCACCCGCGCCGCGTCGATGCGCCCGAGGGCGCCGGCGAGCCGGCCGGCGAAGACCGTGCCGATGGCGACCGCCTCGCCGTGGCGCAGCGCGTAGTCGGTCGCCTTCTCCAGCGCGTGGCCCAGCGTGTGGCCGTAGTTGAGGACGTGCCGCAGGCCCGTGTCCCGCTCGTCGGCCTCCACGACGCGGGCCTTCAGCCGCACGCCGGCGGCGATCTGGTCCACGAGCGGCAGTCCGCGCAGGTCGGGGGCGCCGATGAAGTGGCACCGGGCGATCTCGCCGTAGCCGTTGAGCAGCTCGCGCGGGGGCAGCGTGGACAGGTAGTCGGTGTCGCACAGGACCGCGCTGGGCTGCCAGTACGCGCCGACGAGGTTCTTGCCCTGCGGCAGGTTCACCGCCGTCTTGCCGCCCACGCTGGCGTCCACCTGGGCGAGCAGCGAGGTGGGCAGGTGCACGACGGGCACGCCCCGGTGGTAGAGGGCGGCGGCAAGACCGACCACGTCGGTGGTCGTGCCGCCGCCACAGGACACGACGACGTCGGACCGGGTGAGTCCGAAGCGTACGAACGCGCCGCACAACGCCTCCACTGTGGCGAAGGTCTTGTCCTGCTCGCCGTCCCGGGCCGGCAGCAGGAGGGTCTCCACACCGGTGTCGGGCACCCATTCCTGCGGGCGGGCCGACACGACGACGGCCCGCTCTGCGCCCAGCCGCCGGACGATCCCGGCGAGCGACGTGCGCACCCCGGGGCCGATGAGCACGTCGTACGCATGGCCTGCGAGGCGCAACGGAATGGATGCCATGAGGTCTACCGGCCCGCCGTCACCCGAAGGACGCGGGCCTCGGACCGTTCCTTGCGGTCCTGCTCGTCCAGGTGCGGGTAGGAGGGGCAGCCGTAGACCCGCTGGAACGGCTCGAAGGTGTCCCACTCCTTGCGGCGGCGCATCTCGGCCGCCACCGAGTTGTGCTCGCTCCAGAAGTCGCCGCCGATGAGGCGCACGAGGTACTTCTCCAGGGTGTCCCGGTCGGTGGAGCGTGCGGCGTCGGCGGCCATGGCGACCAGCTCGCCGTCGTAGTAGGCGTGGATGAGGCGGATGTACGTGTCGTAGCCGGTCTTGAAGTAGTTGGCGTACCGGTCGAGCAGGCGCTCCTCGGCCGACGGGTCGGCCAGGGCCTCGCCGAGCGTCTCGGCCGCGCGCACGGCGGTGGCCGTGGCCACCAGGACGCCGCCGGAGAACATCGGGTCGCCGAAGCAGCCGGCGTCGCCGACCATGAGCCAGCCCGGTCCGGTGACCGTGTCCGAGTGGTAGCAGTAGTCGGTCTCGATCTTGAGGTCCATGGCGGGCTCGGTGCCCTTGAGCCGCTCGGTGATCCGCGGGATGCGGGCCACGTGCTCCTCGAAGACCTGCTGCGGCGTCGAGGCGCGCAGCACGTCGCGCGGCATGACCGTGCCGACGCTGATGGTGTCCTTGGTGAGCGGGATCGCCCAGACCCAGCCGTCGTCGTGGGCGCCGACCTGGATGTCGCCCTCGACCCCGGGGTTGTGGCTCTCGTCGAGGCCGCTGTAGTGGCGGAAGACCGCGACCATGCGGAGCTTCTCGAGGGTCTTGCGCAGGCCGAAGCGGTGGGCGATCCGGCCGGTGCGGCCGCTGGCGTCGACCACGTAACTGGCGTGCGCCTCGTGGCTCTCGCCGTCGTGCTCGTAGCGGACGCCGACCATCCGGTCGCCGTCCATCAGCAGTTCGCCCACGTTCGCGCCGAGGACGAGCTTCGCGCCGGCGGCCTGGGCCTGCTCGGCCAGCATCCGGTCGAAGCGGGCGCGCTGCACCTGGAACGCGTTGTCGTGGCGGCCCTCGCCCTGCTTGGTGAAGTCGGCGCGGAAGACGCCCTCGAAGAACTTCTGCTCCGTCGGGTCGATGAACTCGCCGCCGAACTTGGGCACGTAGCCCTGGGAGGACACCACCTCGCGCAGGCCGATCCGCTCGAACAGGCCCATCATGTACGGCAGCAGGGACTCACCGATGTGGAACCGGGGGTTCGGCTCCTTCTCCAGGAGCAGCACCGAGTGACCCTGCTTGGCGAGCACGTAGGCGGTGACCGCGCCGGCCGGCCCTGCGCCGATCACGATCACATCGGCTGTTTCCTTCGCCATCATCATCCCTTTCGAGGGGCTTGCTGGTAGGGGGAGTTCGGAGTGCTCGGAACGCTCGGAATGTGCGTGTCAGCCGAAGGAGCCGGACAGCAGGTGGGAGAGCAGCCGCTCGTGCTCGGCGTCGTCCGTGATGGTGCGGACCTCGTCGCGGCCGTCGCGCACCGTCAGGTGCCGGCGGCCCTTCAGGACGACCTGACCGTTGTCGAGGGTCCGGCCGCACAGGACCTTCGTGCCGTCCTGCGGCCCGGTGTCCGCCGCGATCTCCCGGGTGAGGAAGTCCTCCATGTCCTTCCAGTCGCTCCACTGCCGGGGAGTCGTCGTGAAGCTGTAGACCACGCTCCACCGGGTGATCCTCCCGCGCCGCTGTAGAGCGATCCTGGACCCGCGCTCGACCAGCCGGAACTGGCTTCCGTACTGGCCCTGCACCGCGTCGCAGACCCGCAGCGGCTCGATGTAGGAAGGGCCGGGGTAGCCGACGTCGACGAGCCACTGCTCGCCGTCCAGGGTGACGTGGTGGAACATGTGCTCCACGTCGAGGCCACAGGCCTCCCAGCCCTCGGCGGTGCTGGCCGCCAGCAGCGTGACGTCGTAGCCGAGTTCCGTGAGGAGCCGGGCGAACAGCCGGTTCAGCTGGAAGCAGGTGCCGCCGCGCCCCTGGACGACGCACGTCTCGAACGTGGCGTCCTCGTCGAGGTCGACGAGGCTCGGCCCGTCGCCGAAGTCCTGCGTGGCTCCGTTGTACGGAATCGTCATCAGGTGGTTCTTGTGGAGCTTGCGCAGCGTCGCGATGTCCACGCCGGTCTCCCCGGCGCAGCCGATCCGCCGGAGATACCTGTCGACGTCGAACACGTTCCTTCACCTTCTTCCCAAGGGAGTTCGGGGTACGGACAGGGGGTGTGCGCGGGTCACACCGAGACCGCCACGGGCCGTGCCGCCTCCTCGCCGCACAGCAGCTCGTGGAGGTGGGCGGCGAGCATGCCCGCTGTCGGGTGGTCGAAGACGAGGTTGGGCGAGAGCTTGCGCGCGGTGAGGTCGCGGAGCCTGTTGCGCAGTTCGATCGAGGTCAGCGAGTCGAAGCCGACCTCGAACAGCCCCTGGTCCGGGTCGATCCGGTACGAGGCTCCGTGGCCCAGCACCGCGGCCACCTGCGCCCGCACCAGGTCCAGCAGCAACTGGGCCTGCTCGGCGCGGGACAACCCGGCGAGCCGCTGCGTCACTGCCCGGCCCTGCTCGGCGGCGCTCGCCGCCTGGGCCTGCTGGCGGCCCGCGCGGACCAGGCCGCGCAGCATGTGCGGCACTCCCCCGTCGGCCCCGGCCTGCTGCCGCAGCGACCGCAGGTCGAGCTTGGCGGGCACGAGCTGGGCCCGGCCCGACGCGACGGCCGCGTCGAACAGGTCCATGCCCTCGGCGGGGGTGAGGGCCTGGAGGCCGCCGCGCCGGTTCATCCGCTCCTTGACGATGGCGTCGGTGCCTGCCGCCATGCCGCCGCCGGACTGGTCCCACAGCCCCCAGGCCAGGGAGAGACCGGGCAGCCCGGCCCCGCGACGCTCGGCCATCAAGCCGTCGAGGAAGGCGTTGGCGGCCGCGTAACTACCGCTGCCCGCACCCATGAAGACGCCCGAGACGGACGAATAGACGACGAACGCATCGAGATCCAGGCCCCGGGTCAGCTCGTCGAGATGACGGACCGCGTCGACCTTCGGCGCGAACACCCTCGCCAGGCGTTCCGGGGTGAGCATCCCGATGACGCCGTCGTCGGTCACGCCCGCGGTGTGCACCACACCGCGCAGGCCGGGCACCGAGGCCAGCAGGGCCGCCACCTGGTCGCGGTCGGAGACGTCGCAGGCCACGACGGAGACCGCCGCGCCCCGTCCGGTCAGCTCGGCGACCAGTTCCGGCACGCCGTCGGCCGTCGCGCCACGGCGGCTGGCCAGCACCAGATCACGCACTCCGTGCCGGACGACGAGGTGCCGGGCCAGCAGGGCGCCGAGCGAGCCGGCACCCGAGACCAGGAAGGTCCCCTCGGGTCCGAACACCGGGGCACTGGACGGGAGTTGGCTGCTCACGCGGGCCAGCCGCGGCGCGGTGAGGGTGGTGCCGCGCACCGCGACCTGCGGCTCGCCGCCGGCCAGGGCCGCGCCCAGGACGTCCGCGAGTTCCTCGGTGCCGGTGTCGGTCTCCGTGTCGGTGTCGATCAGGACGATGCGGTCGGGGTTCTCGGCCTGGGCCGCGCGGACCAGGCCCCACACCGCCGTACCGGCCGGGTCGGTGACCGTGCCGTCGCCTGCCGGGACGGCGCCCCGGGTGACCACGGCGAGCCGGGTGTCCTCCAGACCGGGCCCGTCCAGCCAGCACTGCACGACTTCGAGCGCCCGGGTCGCCAAGGCGAGCGCGGCGCCCTCGCCTTCGCCGCCGACAGCCCGCAGCACGGCCACGGCCGGGGCCTCGGCGATGCCCGACTCGACGTCGTCCGCGAGGGTCGCCACGTCCTCCGCGGTGGCCACGAGGACCCACGAAGGCATGTGCTCCGGCCTGTAGTTCAGGGGCAGTTCGGTCCAGTCCACGTGGAACAGCGAGTCGTTGCGCGGGGCGCCCGCCGCCGTGTCCAACTGCTCGGCGGAGACCGCCCGGGACGTCAGCGAGTCCATCGACACGACCAGGGCGCCGGTCTCGTCCGCGGCGGCCAACGACAGCGCGTCGCGCTCGGGCTGCGCGAGGCGCACCCGCAGCACCGAGGCGCCCGCGGCGTGCAGCACGAGGCCGTTCCACGCGAAGGGAAGCCTCAACTCCTGAGCGGTGTCGGTGGTTTGGTCCTCCCCTAGGCCCGTCCCTGCGATCTGGAGCAGCGGCGAGTGCAGAGCGGCGTCGAGCAGCGCCGGATGGATGCCGAATCCGGCGGCCTGCTTGCGGTGCTCCTGCGGCAGGGCGACCTCGGCGAACATCTCGTCGCCGCGTCGCCACAGTGCGCGTACGCCCTGGAACGCGGGGCCGTAGCCGTAGCCGACCTCGGTGAGCAGGTCGTAGCCCCCCGCGGTCTCCACCGGCTCCGCGCCGGGCGGCGGCCAGGCGGTGAAGTCGAACTCCGGTGCTCCGCTGCCGAGCGGGGGCGTGGCGGTCAGCATGCCGCTGGCGTGCCGGGTCCAGGCGTCCGCGCCGCTGTCGGCGTCCTCGCGCCGCGAGTACACCTCCACGGTGCGCGAGCCGTTCCCGTTCGGGCCGCCCACGGCGACCTGGACGCGTACGCCGCCCTGGTCGGGCACCACGAGGGGCGCCTCGATCACTAGCTCTTCCAGCACGCTGCACCCGGCCTCGTCACCGGCCCGCACGGCCAACTCGACCAGCCCCGTGCCGGGGACGAGCACCACGCCGCCGACGCGGTGGTCGGCCAGCCAGGGGTGGGACTTGAGGGACAGGCGTGAGGTGGCCACGAGCCCGTCGGACTGCGGCAGTTCCACCACCGCGCCGAGGAGCGGGTGACCGGTGCCGGCGAGCCCGAGGGACGTCGCGTCGGTGGCCGTCTCCGTCGACCGGAGCCAGTAGTGCTGGTGGTCGAAGGCGTACGTGGGCAGGTCGACGTCCGCGGCCGTGACGTCGGCGGGCAGGGCGCCCGTCCAGTCCACGGGGACGCCGCGCACGAACAGCTCGGCCATCGACGCCAGAAGCCTGCGCAGGCCACCCTCGTCGCGGCGCAGCGAACCGGCAACGACCACGTCCGCGCCGCTCTCGTAGGCGGTTTCCGTGATCGGCTGCACGAGGACGGGGTGCGCACTGACCTCGATGAACGCGCCGTGGCCCTGGCGGACCAGCTCGGCGACAGCCGGGCCGAAGCCGACCTGGCCACGCAGATTCCCGTACCAGTAAGCGCCGTTGAGGACATCTGCGTCCTCGACCCAGCCACCCGTCACCGTGGAGAAGAACGGGATGGCGGGGGCCTGCGCCTCGATGCCGGACAAGGTCTCGGCGAGAGTGCTCTCGATGTCCTCTACGTGCCGGGTGTGGGAGGCGTAGTCCACGGCGACGCGGCGCACTCGGACACCGTCCGCCTCGAAGGCGGTCAGTGCCTCGTCCAGGGCCTCCGCGTCGCCCGCGATGACGACCGAGTTCGGGCCGTTGACGGCCGCGACCTCGACCCGGTCCGCCCAACGCCCCAGACGCGCAATCGCGTCACTCTCGCTCAGCGCCACCGACGCCATACCTCCACGACCGGCCAACCGCTCACCGATCGCCTGACTGCGCAACGCCACCACCCGGGCCGCGTCCTCCAGAGACAGAGCCCCCGCGACGCACGCCGCGGCGATCTCGCCCTGCGAGTGACCCACCACCGCATCAGGACGCACACCCACCGACGACCACACCGCCGCCAGACCCACCATCACGGCAAAACTCGCCGGCTGCAGCACATCCACCCGCTCCAGCAACTCCGGCGAAGCCTCTCCACGCAGTACGTCGACCAGTGACCAGTCGATGTACGGGTCCAGGGCGCTCGCGCACTCAGCGATCCGCTCCGCGAACACCGGCGAGGAGTCGAGCAACTCCCGCCCCATGCCCGCCCATTGGGACCCCTGACCCGGGAACACCCACACGACCTTGCCCGGACCGCCCGAGCCGCCGAGTTTTCCGGTGACGAGGCCGGACGGGCTCTCGCCGCGCGCCAGCGCCCGCAGTCCGGCGGCCGCCTCCTCCGTCGAGTCGGCGACGACCACCGCACGCTCGCCCAGCAGTGCCCGCTGCCCGACCAACGCTCCGGCGACGCCCACGAGCGAGGTCTCGTCGGCGCTCTCGACCAGGGCCGCGAGCCGCTCCGCCTGCCCGGCCAGGGAGGCCGCGCTGCGTGCCGACACCACCAGGGGTACGACGCCGGTCCCGTGCGTCACGGTCGTGGCCGGCTCCTCGGGGGCCTCCTCCAGGATCAGGTGCGCGTTCGTGCCGCTGATGCCGAACGACGAGACCCCGGCCCGGCGCGGACGCCCCTCGCGCGGCCAGTCCCGCGCCTCGGTCAGCAGTTCCACGGCGCCGACGGACCAGTCGACCTGCGACGAGGGCGCATCCACATGAAGGGTGGGCGGCAGCACGCCGTGCCGCAGCGCCTGCACCATCTTGATGACGCCGGCCGCGCCCGCGGCCGCCTGGGTGTGTCCGATGTTCGACTTCAACGAGCCGAGGTACAGAGGCCGTTGGGGGTCCCTGTCGCGCCCGTACGTGGCGAGCAGTGCCTGTGCCTCGATCGGGTCGCCCAGCGCGGTGCCCGTGCCGTGGCCCTCCACGGCGTCCACGTCCGTCGTCGAGAGCCCGGCTCCGGCCAACGCCTTGCGGATGACACGTTGTTGGGAGGGACCGTTCGGGGCGGTGAGACCGTTGGAGGCACCGTCCTGGTTGACGGCGCTGCCGCGCAGGACCGCCAGGACCTTGTGGCCGCGCTCGCGGGCCACCGACAGGCGCTCCAGGACGACCAGGCCCACTCCCTCGGACCAGCCAGTGCCGTCGGCGCCGTCCGCGTACGCCTTGCAGCGGCCGTCACCGGCCAGGCCGCGCTGGCGCGAGAACTCCACGAAACTGACGGGGGTCGCCATGACGGTCACGCCGCCGGCGAGCGCCATGGAGCACTCGCCCTGGCGCAGCGACTGCGCCGCCAGGTGCATGGCGACCAGCGACGACGAGCACGCCGTGTCGACGGTGACGGCCGGGCCCTCGAAGCCGAAGACGTACGAGATGCGGCCCGAGGCCACGCTCGACGCGGTGCCCGTGCTCGCGAAGCCCTCCAGCTCGGGTGCGACGACCCCGGCGCCGTAGCCCTGGCTGGACACGCCGGAGAACACCCCGACGTCCCCGCCCTTCAGGGAGTCGGGGTCGACCCCCGCGCTCTCCAGCGCTTCCCAGGTGGTCTCCAGGAGGAGCCGCTGCTGGGGGTCCATCGCCAGTGCCTCGCGTGGCGAGATCCCGAAGAAGGCCGGGTCGAAGGAGCCCGCGCCCTGGACGAAGCCGCCCTGGCTGGCGTACGACGTGCCGACGCTGTCCGGGTCGGCGTCGAACAGGCCGTCGAGGTCCCAGCCCCGGTCGTCGGGGAAGTCCGACATGCCCTCGCGCCCGTCGTGCACCAGGCGCCACAGCGACTCGGGGTCCGTCACGCCGCCGGGCAGGCGGCAGGACATGCCCACGATCGCGATCGGCTCGTCCGGGTCCGCGGCTGCGGCCGTCGTCACGGCGGAGGCTCCGGCCGCCGCCGTGTCCCCGAACTCCTCGCGCAGGTACCCGGCGAGGGCCTGCGGGGTCGGGTAGTCGAAGATCAGTGTCGCCGGGAGTTTGAGGCCCGTCGTCTCGCGCAGCCGGTTGCGCAGCTCCACCGAGGTCAGAGAGTCGAACCCGGCCTCGTTGAACGCCGTGTCCGCCCGTACGCTCCCGGCCCCGCTGTGGCCGAGCACGAGTGCCGCCTGCGTACGCACCAGGTCGAGCAGCAGGGCCTCCCGTTCGGCCTCCGCGAGAGGGGCGAGACGGCGGGGCAGGTCGCCGTCCTTCCCTGCCGCTGCCCGCGCCTGGCCGCGGCCCGCCGGGACGAGGGTGCGCAGCAGGTGCGGGACCGGGGAGCCGGAGGCCGCGCCCGCACGCGCGCCGCGCAGGTCCATCTTGATCGGTACGAGCAGTGCCCGGCCGGAGGCGAGGGAGGCGTCGAGCAGTTCCATGCCCTCGGTCGCCGAGATCGCGAGGACTCCGCCGCGGTCGGCGCGCGCCTGGTCGGCGTCGCCGAGGTGGGCGGTCATGCCGGTGTCCTGCTCCCACAGGCCCCACGCCAGGGAGACCCCGGGCAGCCCGGCCGCGCGGCGCTGGGCCATCAGGCCGTCGAGGAAGGCGTTGGCGGCCGCGTAGTTGCCCTGGCCCGCCGAGCCGAACACGCCCGAGGCGGAGGAGAACACGGCGAACGCGTCGAGGTCCAGGTCTCGGGTGAGCGCGTCGAGGTGGTGTACCGCGTCGACCTTCGGCGCGAACACCTTCGCCAGGCGCTCCGGGGTGAGCGCCCCGATCACGCCGTCGTCCAGCACGCCCGCCGTGTGGATGACGCCGCGGAGCGGGTGTGTGCCGGGTATCGAGGCCAGCAGGGCGGCCGCCTGGTCGCGGTCGGAGACGTCGCAGGACGCGACCGACACGGCCGCGCCGAGGCCGGTCAGCTCCGCGACCAGGTCCTGCGCACCGGCTGCGGCCGGGCCGCGGCGGCTGGCGAGGACCAGGTGGCGTACGCCGTGACGGGTGACGAGGTGCCGGGCCACGAGGGCGCCGAGGGAGCCCGTGCCGCCGGTGACCACCACCGTGGCGTCGGGCGTGAACTGCACGCCGTCGAGCAGGGGGTGCGCTGCTGCGCGGGCGAGGCGGGGCGCCGTGAGCGTCCTGCCGCGCACGGCGATCTGGGGCTCTGCGAGGGCGAGCGCCGGACCGAGCACGGGCTGCGCGCCGTCGGCGGCGGCCGGGTCGGTGTCGATGAGGAGGATGCGGCCGGGATTCTCGGTCTGGGCGGCGCGTACGAGTCCCCATACCGCCGCACCGGCCGGATCGGTCACCGCGCCGTCACCAGCGGGCACCGCACCCCGCGTCGCCACCACGAGCCGCACATCGTCCAGCCCATCAGCAGCCAGCCACGCCTGCACCACCCCCAACACCCGCGCGGACAACGCCAATACAGCGCCCTCGCCATCCCCGCCGACCGCCTCCAAAACCGCTACCTGTACGCCCCCGGCCAGACCC
>NZ_JAAGMG010001289.1 GCF_010548525.1 Streptomyces sp. SID14478 | reverse complement strand
AGCATCGGGGGAGCCGGGGCGAGCAGGGAGTTCCGGTCCGGCTCCGGGGCCGGATCCGCGTAGAGGGGGACGCGGGTGGGTTCGGGGCGGGGCGGCGTTGGTGCCGGTACGTCAAGGGGTGCGGCGGGCGGGGGCGGTTCCCGGTGCGCGGGTTGCGGCGGAGCGGCCGTCTTCGGGGTGGGCTCCGTGGCGGGGGCGTCGACGGGTTCCGCGGGCCCGGGGTCCGCAGTCGGGGCCGACAACTGCCGTGCCAGCCACAGCACTTCGGCCAGTTCCACGGGCATCGGCGGCGTGCCGTCCGCCGACGCCGCGGCCAACGCGGCGGCGAGGCGGCCGAGTTCAGCGTCCATCGGACAAGGGGTCGGCGTCGTCGAGGTGCGGGATCAGGCGCTGGGCCAGCTCCTCGCGGGTGGGGGCGTCCAGGCCCGCCGCGCCCGTGAGGTAGATCGCGTTCAGGAGCTGGTCGGTGGCGAGCTCCCCGCTGTGGGCACGGGACAGGAACCGTGTGATCAACTGACGCGCGTGCGCGTCCGGTTCGCCCAGGTGGGCGCGGACGATCTCGGCCAGCTGCGTCTCGTCGGGGCGGTGCAGGCGCAGCGTGACGCAGCGGCGCAGGAACGCGGGCGGGAACTCGCGCTCGCCGTTGCTGGTCAGGACCACGAAGGGGAAGGCGCGACAGCGCACCCGGCCGCCCGCGACGGGCACCTGCCGGTCCGTGCCGTCGGTCCGCACCAGCGCCTCGCCGCCCGCGCGGACCAGCTCGGGGATCTCGTACTGGCCCTCCTCCAGCACGTTGAGCAGGTCGTTGGGCAGGTCCAGGTCGCTCTTGTCGATCTCGTCGACGAGCAGCGCGCGCGGGCGGGCGTACGGCAGCAGCGCGGTGCCGAGCGGGCCGAGGCGCAGATGGTCCGCGACGCTGACCGGGGCCGCCTCGCGGGCCGCGTACAGACGCGACAGCGGGTCGTACTGGTACAGGCCGTCGGCGAGGGTGGCGCGGCTCGTGATGTTCCAGCGCAGCACGGGGCCGAGGCCCAGCTCGCGGGCGACGGCGTAGGCGAGGGACGACTTGCCGGTGCCGGGCGGGCCCGTGACGAGCAGCGGGCGCCTCAAGTACAGGGCCGCGTTGACGAGTTGGACGCTCTCCCGGGTGGCGCGGTAGGTGTGCGCGCGGTGCACCCGGTCCGGGGAGACGGCCGCCGCGTCGTCCGCGTCGGCGGGCGTGGGCAGGACCGGGCCGCCGTCGAAGGCGCGCCAGGGCGGCGGCGCGGGCAGCCGGTCGACGCCGTCGTGCGGCGCGCTCGCTCCGGTGTACACGGGCCACTCGGGCATGGGCTTCGCACTCTCCGTACTCGGTGTGTCCATCGGCGTGTCAGGGGGTCAGGGGAGGTCCGCCGGGGGCCCTGACGTCACCCGGGTCGGGGAAGCAGTGCGGCGCGTCCCACAACAGCTGGACGTCACGCGCCCAGTGGTCGTCGCGGCCGTCCGCCGCCTCCCGCAACTCCATGATCC
>NZ_JAAGMG010001245.1 GCF_010548525.1 Streptomyces sp. SID14478 | reverse complement strand
GCCGCGCTGTACGGGCCGCCGGGCCCGGGCAAGGAGGGCGCGGCCGAACTGGAGGCGATCGCGCTGGCCGTCGAGCGGGCCGGGGGGCGTGACTGGGCGCAGGCGCGGGCAGCGGACGAGATGTCCAGGGCCTTGCACCAGTTGGCGCAGGCGGTGCCGGTGCCGGAAGCGGCGGGCGGCCTGCTGTCCCTCGCGGAGTTCGTGACGCGGCGCGGCCACTGAGGGCGCCCGGCCGGTGTTCGGCGACGTACGGCCGCGGCCGATCGCGGCCGTACCTAGGACGAGGAGGGGGGTGACGGGGGCGGGGTCCAGCGTGGCCATGGGGATCTCCTGCGGGAGGACGGGGAGCGCCATCACGGGGGGTGGGGCGGCCGCCCTGCTGGTGGAACAGCCGTGGCTTCCGTGACTGCTGTGACTGCTGTGACTGCTGTGACCCAGACTGACCGGACTGCCTGCCAGCCTGCCGGTCGGCGTTCGGCCATCAGCGGCTGAGCTGCCGCACGGCCTTCGGGTACGGGCCCCGCATTCCGTCGCAGACCGGGCGGAACGCGGGGCCCGTACCCGCGTTCGGGAGTGATCGCCTAGGCTGCCAACGACCGGACAGGGCGGGCGAGTTGAGGCGCCCGGGCAGAGGGGATCCAAGGTGGGCGTGGGGATACGGCGGGCGGGGGAGAGTGACCGGGACTTCGTCGTCGGGCTGCTCGACGAGGCGTTCATGGACGATCCGGTCAGCGGCTGGGTGTTCCCCGGCGAGGCGTACCGGCGGGCCCGGCACGCGCGCCTGATGGGGGAGTTCACCGACGCGACGCTCGCCGAGGGGTACGTCGACCTCACGGAGGACGGGTCGGCCGCCGCGCTCTGGGTCGAGTTCCCGGACGCGCCGCATGCCGAAGCCGATGCGCCGCCCGCCGAAGAAGGTGAACCGGAGGACGTTCCGGCGCAGGTGCGTGCCGCCGTCGACCCCGACAACGAGCGGATCGAGGAGATCGTCCGGCTCATGGAGGACGTGCACCCGGCCGACCGCGCGCACGCGTATCTGTGGATGATCGGGGTGCGGCCGGGCCGACAGGGAGAGGGGCTGGGCACCGCGCTGATGACGCCGGTCCTGGAGCGCTGCGACCGCGAGGGGCTGCCCGCCTATCTGGAGGCGAGCAGCGTCACCAGTCGCGCCCTGTACGAGCGGCTCGGTTTCGTGTTCACCGGCACCGCGGTCGAGCTGCCGGACGGGCCGTCCTTGTGGCCCATGTGGCGGGAGCCGCAGGTCGGTTGACTGCGGGACGATTGGGTCCGGGGCGGCTGACCCGGGCCGGCTGAGGCTGGTTCGGTTGAGGCTTGTTCGGTTGAGGCTTGTTCGGTTGGGCCAGGCCGCCTGGGTCTGGGTCCGGGTCTGAGTCCGGCGGGGTGGGAACGGGCGGGGTGTTCATCCCCCGCCCGGCATGATGCGGCCGTTCCTCGCCTGTGCGGCAGGCCGCCGGGCGGGATCCGCTCCCGCAGCTTGTGCGGCGGGATGCCCGAAGTGATGGGGCGCTCTCGGCTTGTGCGGCAGGCTGCCTGATGTGATGCGGCGCTCTCGGCTTGTCCGGCAGGCTGTCCGGCGGGATGCGGCGCTCCCGGCCTGTACGTCACGTTGTCCGAGGTGATGCGGTGCTCCTGGCCTGTGCGGCCGGCTGCCCGGCGTGATGCGGCGCTCCCGGCCTGTGCGGCCGGCCGTCCGGAGTGATGCGGTGCTCCTGGCCGGTGCGGCCGGCTGCCCGGCGGGATACGGCGCTCCCGACCTGTGCGGCAGCCCGTCCGGCGTGATGCGCCGGTCCCGACCCGTGCGGC
>NZ_JAAGMG010001211.1 GCF_010548525.1 Streptomyces sp. SID14478 | reverse complement strand
CTGGGCGTTGGCCGTCAGGTCGGCGCGCAGGGAGCCCGCCGCCGAGCGGGGCAGCGACTCCTGCGCCATCTGCGCGAGCAGGTCGGCGACGAGGCCGGTGGGGGAGCCCCAGCGCCGGTACACCGTGGTCTTGCCGACGTCCGCGCGGCGTGCGATGTCGGCCAGGTCGAGCCGGTCGAAGCCCTCCTCGGCGAGGACGTCGCCCGCCGCGTCGAGCACGGCCGCGCGGACACGGGCGGTGCGGCCGCCGGGACGGAGCGTGCCGGGTTCGGGATCGCTGCTCATGACGGCCAGGGTAACGGAACAGCAGGACCGTTTGTGCGGTGACTGTGCGTGTTGACCCACGTCATCGGGCTGGTAGCGTCCGATCACCCAGCAGTTCCCCGTTTCACCTTGCAGTTCTCCGCAACTCAACCGCGACGCCGAGAGGTTGGAGCAATGCCGGACCCCGACAGGGCTGCCGCTGCCCGTGACGAGGCCGAGGAGGCGTCGGCCTTCTCGCACCCCGCCGTCCCGCCGGACGTCACCGCCGCGTACGGAGATCACCCGGATCAGGTCGTCGACTTCTACGCGCCCCGCGACGGCGCGACCGCGGCCCCGCTGGTCGTGGTCCTGCACGGCGGCGCGTGGCGGGCCCCGTACGACCGGGCGCACCTGAGCCCGTTCTGCGACTTCCTGGCCCGGCGCGGATTCGCCGTCGCCAACGTCGAGTACCGGCGCGGGCCGAGGGGCGCGGGCGGCGTCCCCGCGCAGGGCACGGCGCTGCCGCAGCAGAACTCCGGCGGGCCGGTGGCCGGGCGCTGGCCCGAGACGTTCGACGACGTGGCGGCCGTGCTCGACGCGCTG
>NZ_JAAGMG010001167.1 GCF_010548525.1 Streptomyces sp. SID14478 | reverse complement strand
CGGCTGCCCCGGCTGGGCGGGCGGCGGACCCTGCGGCGGGTAGGGCGCGGGCTGCTGCTGGCCCGGGTAGGGCGGCTGCTGCCCGGGGTACGGCTGCTGCGGCGGGTAGGGCTGCTGCTGGCCGGGCATCGGCGGGGCCATGGTGGGCGGCTGGTGGCCGTCCGCCTGGGTCCACAGGCCCTGCTGCTGCTGGGCCCGCACGAAGTCCTCGGCGACCATCGCGGAGAGGTTGAAGTACGCCTCCCGCACCTTCGGCCGCATCATGTCGAGGTCGACCTCGGCGCCGGCCGCCAGGTGCTCGTCGAACGGGACGACGACGACACCGCGGCAGCGCGTCTCGAAGTGGCTGACGATGTCCTCCACCTTGATCATCTTGCCGGTCTCGCGGACCCCGGAGATGACCGTGATCGAGCGCGAGACGAGGTCCGCGTAACCGTGCGCGGAGAGCCAGTCGAGCGTCGTACTGGCACTGCTCGCACCGTCGACGGACGGGGTCGAGATGATGATCAACTGGTCGGCCAGGTCCAGGACCCCGCGCATCGCGGAGTAGAGCAGGCCGGTGCCCGAGTCGGTGAGGATGATCGGGTACTGCTTGCCGAGCACGTCGATCGCGCTGCGGTAGTCCTCGTCGTTGAACGTCGTCGAGACCGCCGGGTCCACGTCGTTCGCGATGATCTCCAGGCCGGACGGCGCCTGCGAGGTGAACCGCCGGATGTCCATGTACGAGTGCAGGTGCGGGATCGACTGCACCAGGTCACGGATGGTCGCGCCGGTCTCGCGGCGCACGCGGCGGCCGAGCGTGCCGGCGTCCGGGTTGGCGTCGATCGCGAGGATCTTGTCCTGTCGCTCGGTCGCGAGGGTCGAGCCGAGCGCCGTGGTCGTGGTCGTCTTGCCGACGCCGCCCTTGAGGCTGATCACGGCGATCCGGTAGCAGGAGAGGACCGGCGTGCGGATCAGGTCCAGCTTCCGCTGCCGCTCGGCCTCCTCCTTCTTGCCACCGAGCTTGAAGCGGTTGTTGCCGCCGCCGGGGCGGGTGCTCTTCGCCTTCTGCCGCTTGTTGTTGAGCAGGCGGTCGGCCGACAGCTCGACGGCCGCCGTGTAGCCGAGCGGGGCGCCGCCGACGTTCGTGGGCTGGCGCTGGTCGTGCTGCACGGGCTGCGGCCAGGCGGTACCGGTGCGCGGGTCCGCCTGCGGGGCCTGCGGCTGCGGCTGTGCCTGCTGTCCCTGCGGCGGGATCGGCGGCTGGGGGTAGCCGTAGCCGGGGCCCGGCTGTGCCTGCTGAGGCTGCTGGGGCGGCTGCGGGTAGCCCTGCGGCTGCGGCTGCGGCTGGGGG
>NZ_JAAGMG010001130.1 GCF_010548525.1 Streptomyces sp. SID14478 | reverse complement strand
CCGCCGCCTGCATCCGCAGGAACTCGTCCTGCAACTGTTCGCGCACCACGGGGTCCACGGCGCCGAACGGCTCGTCCATGAGCAGGACGGGAGGGTCGGCCGCCAGGGCCCGGGCCACGCCCACGCGCTGGCGCTGACCGCCCGACAACTGCTCCGGATAGCGGCCGCCGAACGTCTTCGGGTCCAGGCCCACCAGGTCGAGCAGCTCGGCCGCGCGGGCCCGGGCCTTCGCCTTCTTCCAGCCGATCAGCGCCGGGACGGTCGCCGTGTTGTCGAGGACCGTGCGGTGCGGGAACAGGCCCACCTGCTGGATGACGTACCCGATGCGGCGGCGCAGCTTGACCGGGTCGAGTGCGGCGATGTCCTCGCCGTCGACGTAGATGCGGCCGGACGTCGGCTCGATGAGCCGGTTGACCATCATCATCGTCGTGGTCTTGCCGCAGCCGGACGGGCCGACGAGCGTGACCAGTTCGCCCTCGGCGACCTCGAAGGAGAGGCCGTCCACCGCCGTCGTGCCGTCCGCGTACCGCTTGGTGACCTGATCGAACCGGATCATGACCTCACGCTAACCGCGCCGCCTACTCCGCGCTCACCAGGATCACCTCCAGGGTGCGCGGCCCGTGCACTCCCTCGACCCGGTCGAGCTCGATGTCGCTGGTCGCGGACGGACCCGAGATCCAGGTCAGCGGGCGGGCCGGATCGAGCCGTTCGAGGGCGCCGGGGACCGAGGAGACGACCTGGTCGGGGACGCGGACGACGCAGATGTGGTGGTCGGGGACGAGGGTGATGCGCCGGCGGCCCTGGTCCGGGGAGCCGTCCAGGACGATCGTGCCGGTCTCGGCGATCGCGACCGCGCAGGCGGTGACGACGCTGTCGACCCCGTCGAGCTGCGCGGGGGTGTGCGCGGCGTCGTCGGCCACGCGCTCCACGTCCGTCGCGGACAGCCAGCCGTCCGGCAGCGCGGTCGGGGTCACCACGGTCCGCGCGCCCCGCTGCGCGAGCAGCCGCGCGACGGTG
>NZ_JAAGMG010001092.1 GCF_010548525.1 Streptomyces sp. SID14478 | reverse complement strand
TGGCCGCCGCGCTGCTTCTCGCGGCCCTCGCACCCTGGCTGATGCGGGCCTTCGGGGCGCCGCCCGACGTGGCGGCCGAGGGCGCGGTGTTCCTGCGCTGCATCGGCCCCTACCTGGTGCTGATGGGCGGATTCATCGCGCTCGGCGGAGTTTTCGAGGGGAGTGGGGGCGCGGCGCGGGTGCTGGGGGTGACGTCGGGCGGCACCGTGCTTCAACTGGGCTGCGCCTTCTGGCTGTCAGGCGTCTGGGGGCTGCCCGGGGTGTGTCTGGCGCTGGGGCTCGCCATGGCCGTGCAGTGCGGCTGCCTGGTCGTCATGGCGTGCCGCGCGGCGCTTCAGGAGGCGGGCACCGAGTGGTCGCGGGCGGCCTGAGCGGGGACCGGGGTGCGGGCCGCGCGGCGCGGTTCGGTCACCGTCGCGCGCCACAGGCGGTGGCAGGCGGTCAGGGACGCGGCGACCAGCAGGCCGTTGCGGGCCAGGAGGAGGGCGAGGCCGAGGGAGTCGCTGGCGACCACGTGCGAGAACCAGATGGGGAACTCCAGGAACGTCACGAACGTCGCCGCGAGCACCAGCCCCACCGGAAGCGTCATCCGCGTGTCGTGGAACAGCAGGCACACGGCCGCGAGGCCGACCAGCCACAGCATGTACTGCGGGCTGATCACCCGGCTCGTCGTCGTGAACAGGAGCACCGCCGTCAGCGCGGCGTCGGCGAGCGTGCCGGACCCCCAGGCGCGCGCCCTGAACCGCCACAGCACCAGCCAGCCGAAGGCCAGCGCGGTCAGCCCCTGCGCGAGGGCGCTGACCACGTCCACGTACGGACCGAGGAACTCGACCGAGCCGTAGTTCAGCTGCACCGTGCCCGACCAGCCGAACTGCCGCGCCACATGGAAGACGAGCGCGCCCAGCGACTCGACCTCCGTGCCCCGGTCCTTCTGGAAGGCCAGGAAGGCGAAGGAGCCCGGCATCGCGAGGACGAAGGCGAGCGCGAGGCCGCCCGCCGTCAGCGCCGCGGCGCCCCACGCCTCCCGCGTGGCCCGGCCGCGGC
>NZ_JAAGMG010001053.1 GCF_010548525.1 Streptomyces sp. SID14478 | reverse complement strand
GGGCACCGGGAGCGGGCCCGGCGCGGGTCACCGTCGTGCGCGGCAACGAGGGCGTCAAGAACCACCCGGCGGTCGACGCGGCCGTGACCGACGGCGCCGCCGCGCTCGCCGCCGCCGGGTACGAGGTCGACGAGGTGGACGCCGAACCGCTGCTCGCCGAGGCCGCCCGGCTCTGGCTGCTGCTGATCACCGAGGACACCCGGGGGCTGCTGCGGGTCGTGGAACAGATCGGCGACGACGCGATCCGCACGGCGCTCGCCGGGCACTTCGCGGCGGCCGCCGGCGTGTGGGGCGAGCGCCCGGACCTGGAGACGTACATCAACGGCTGGGGGCGTCGCGCCACCCTGATCACGCGACTCCAGCAACTCCTCGGCGCGGAACGGCTGTTGCTCACGCCCGTGTGCGCCGAGCCGCCCTTCGAGCAGGACGCCGACCTCGCGGGCGCGCGGCGCTGCGGCGAGCTCTTCCCCGCCATGTGGCCGATGACCTCGGTGCCCGTGCTCGGCTTCCCCGCGGTGACCGTGCCGGCCGCCCTGCACGAGGGGCTGCCGCTCGGCGTACAGCTCATCGGCGGCCGGTTCACGGAGGACGCCGTGCTCGACGCGGCCCAGGCCGTCGAGGACCGCTCACCGGTGCCGCGCGCGTGGGCCGTGCCCGGCTCGGCC
>NZ_JAAGMG010001013.1 GCF_010548525.1 Streptomyces sp. SID14478 | reverse complement strand
GCTGCTCCAGGCGGACCTCACGGCGGTGGCCCCGGGCCCGCTGGAGCGCCCGCTGGGCGAGGCCCTCGCCGTCCTCGCCGACGTCGAGTCGAAGGGCGGGGCGACCGTCTACCGGTTCACGCCGGGGTCGGTGCGGCGGGCCCTGGACGCCGGACGCACCGCCTCGGACCTGCACGCCTTCCTCGCCCGGCACGCGCGGACGCCGGTCCCCCAGCCGCTGGCCTACCTGATCGACGACGTGGCCCGCCGCCACGGCCATCTGCGCATCGGCGCGGCCTCCGCGTACGTGCGCTGCGACGACGACGCCCTGATGAGCGAGATCCTCGCCGACAAGCGGGCGGCGACGCTGCGCCTGCGCCGGCTCGCGCCCACCGTCCTGGCCGCCCAGGTCGACCCCGGCACGCTCCTGGAGGGCCTGCGCTCCATGGG
>NZ_JAAGMG010000974.1 GCF_010548525.1 Streptomyces sp. SID14478 | reverse complement strand
CCTCCCCGCGCACCACGTCGGCCCCCTCCAGCCAGGGCACGAGCCCGCCCGAGGACGCCGTCACGACCACCTCGCCCGAAGCGGCGCCGTCGACCTCCCCGCGGGAGGCCGCGAGGAACGTGGCCACGAGCGGGCCCGGGACCAGCGCCCGGCCGCACTCCTCGAAGACGACGGCGGCCTCCGCGAGGCCGAGGCCGACGCCGCCCGCCGACTCCGGCAGGCACAGCGAGAACAGGCCCGCCTCCCCGAGCGCACGCCACAGCCCCCGGTCGAGCGCGGGGCGCTGCACGGCGGCGCGCAGCGCGTCGCGCCCGAACCGCCCCGCGAGCAGGTCCCGGATGCCCTCGCGCAACGCGCGCTGTTCCGCGGTCAGTTGGAAGTGCACGGCTATCGGCCCCCCTTGGGCAATCGCAGGATGCGCTCGGCGACGATGTTGCGCTGGATCTGCGAGGTGCCGGCCGCGATCGTGTACGACAGCGACGACAGCCGGTCGAGCGTCCACTCCTGACCGGTGTCGAGCGCCCCCGCCCCGCCCAGCACCCGGGCCGCGACGTCGTACAGCCGCTGCCGTGCGTGCGAGTAGCGCAGCTTGAAGACCGAGCCGCCGACGCCCGGCACCCCGCCGCTGGCCTGCGCCTCGCTGACGTTCCACTGGGTGAGCCGCCACA
>NZ_JAAGMG010000934.1 GCF_010548525.1 Streptomyces sp. SID14478 | reverse complement strand
GAGGTGCGGGCCCACATGGATCACGTGCGCAGTTCGCTGGCCGCCCTTACCGGGCGGGCCGCGGCGGAGTAGTCCCGCGGCCGGGCGGCCGGGTCCCGGCGCCCCGCCCCTCACCCGCCGGAGGGGCTTGCGGCGAGCACCTTTGCCGCCAGGGTGCGGAGGTGGTCGCGCTCGGCCGGCGTCAGGTGCTCCGCGAGGCCGGTGATCCGCCGCTCCACGTCCGCCCCGCACCTCTCCACCAGGGTGCGGCCCTCGGGGGCGAGGGCGACCAGGACGCCGCGGCCGTCGTGCGGGGCGCGTTCGCGGGTGACCAGGCCGCGCTTCTCGGCGCGGGTGACCAGGCCCGTCATGGAGGACTTGTCCAGGCCCAGGTGTCCCGCGAGTTCGAGCATGGCGGGCCTGCGGTCCCGCAGGATGCCGAGCAGCCGGAGCTGGATCACCGAGAGGTCGTGCTCGGCCGCGATCCGGGACAGTGCCCCCTGCACCAGGAACGACAGCTGGACCAGGGCGTCCACGGTGTTGTCCGGCGCGCCGGAGAGGGCGGGGGCGTCGTGGTCGGCGGCGGTGCCGTGGTCGGGCTCGGGGTGCGGGTGCACAGGGGCGGTCTCCGTTTGACGTAGTACGCGGCACAAACTACTTTGAAATTAGTACGTGCCGCAAACTATATGTGGCGCCGCCGTTCCCCGCACCCCACCCGCACCCGGGAGACCCTCATGCGCGCAGCCGTGGTCCGTTCCTTCGACGCCCCGCCCCGCTACGACACCTTCGAGACGCCCGTGCCGCGCGGGGAGTACGAGATGCTCGTCGACGTACTGGCCGCGGGCCTGCACCCGCGGGTGCGTTCCGGCGCGGACGGCAGCCACTACTCCTCCGGGGGCGCCTTGCCGATGGTCCCCGGCGTCGACGCGGTCGGCCGCACCGCCGACGGGGAGCTGTGCTACTTCGTCGCCACCGACGACGCGGCCGGCACCATGGCCGAGCAGGCGGTCGTCGACCGGCGCCGCTGCGTCCCCCTGCCGCCCACCGCCGACCCGGCCGCCGTCGCCGCGGCCATGAACCCCGCCATGTCGTCCTGGCTCGCGCTGCGGCTGCG
>NZ_JAAGMG010000898.1 GCF_010548525.1 Streptomyces sp. SID14478 | reverse complement strand
GCGAGGAGCCGGGCCGCCGCCGCGTGCCCGCCCTCCAGGGAGAACATGGCCCGCTCGACCGCGTCGTCGGGCAGCTTCGTGCCGGCGGCCCGGGCGGCGGCACGCGCCGCACCGAGCTTGCGCAGCGAGGGCATGTGGTCGTCCGGCCCGAGCACCAGGCCGATGCGCTCGTGACCGAGGGAGGCCAGGTGGCGCCAGGCCTGCTCGACCGCGACGGCGTCGTCGCACGCCACGCAGGGGAAGCCGAGCCGCTCGATGGCCGCGTTCACGAGCACCACCGGGACCTTGCGCTCGGCGAGGCGCTGGTAGTGCCCGTGCTCGGCGTCGCCCTGGGCGAACAGGCCGCCCGCGAACACCACCCCGGACACCTGCTGCTGGAGCAGGAGTTCCACGTAGTCGGCCTCGGAGACGCCGCCCTTGGTCTGCGTGCACAGCACGGGGGTGAGGCCCTGCTGGGCGAGCGCGCCGCCGATCACTTCCGCGAACGCGGGGAAGATGGGGTTCTGCAACTCCGGCAGGACCAGGCCGACCAGCCGGGCCCGCTCGCCGCGCAGCTGCGTGGGCCGCTCGTACCCGAGCACGTCGAGCGCGGTGAGGACAGACTGTCTTGTCGCCTCGGAGACGCCGGGCTTGTTGTTGAGCACCCGGCTGACCGTCGCCTCGCTGACTCCGACCTTCTTCGCCACCTGAGCAAGTCTGCGCGTCATGGAACGCAAGATTAGCGCAATGCTTGCCATTAATTTGCGTGACGGGGACATCTGTTCGGCCGGGAGCCGGGGGTGTCGGCGGCGGAGCAGGGGGTTCGTCCGGAGGGGAGAGAGTTGCCGGTGGTCCGGTGACACCTGAGGAGTGGTGGGGTGCGGGGGCCGCCCCCGCACCCCGTGTCTCATATGTCCTGCAGGCCGGAAGCGATCAGCTCCAGTACGCGCCGGTCGTCCTCCGCGCTGCCCCGGGCGGCGGGGTCGCCCGGGTACGTGTCGAAGAGGATGTGGGTGGCGCCGAGCTCGGCCAGGGTCTCCACGTCCGCGCGGATCTGTTCGATGCTGCCGTGGCCCAGCGGGCGGTCCTCGGTGTCGGGCACGGACCCCACCGCCACCTGGATGCGCGGCGCGAACGCGGGGACCGGGCGCCCGGCGCGGTCCGCCTCCTCGGCCAGCCGGGGAAGCCGTGCGCGCAGCGCCGCGAGCGTCGGACGGAAGGGATGCC
>NZ_JAAGMG010000859.1 GCF_010548525.1 Streptomyces sp. SID14478 | reverse complement strand
GAGGTCACGGCGAGGCCCGCCAGCGCCGTCGGCGGCGCCTCGCGCAGCCGCCGCATGGCGTCCGCGATGACCGACAGGTCCTCGACGCGCACGCTCAACTGGTCGGTGGCGTGCAGCCCGTGGGCCAGGGCCAGGTCGTCGAGCGCGTCCAGGAGCGTACGGCCCTGCTCCTTGAGCCCGCTCGCCAGCTCGGTCACGAGCAGCGCCGCCGTGATGCCGTCCTTGTCGCGCACGCCCTCGGGGTCGACGCAGTAGCCGAGCGCCTCCTCGTAGCCGTAGCGCAGGCCCTCGACGCGGGCGATCCACTTGAAGCCCGTCAGCGTCTCCTCGTACGGGAGCGAGGCCGCCTCGGCGATCCGCCCGAGCAGCGACGAGGACACGATCGACTCGGCGAAGACCCGGGCGTCACCCGTGACACCGCACCGCACCAGGTGCGCCGCGAGCAGCGCGCCCACCTCGTCGCCGCGCAGCATCCGCCAGCCGCCC
>NZ_JAAGMG010000803.1 GCF_010548525.1 Streptomyces sp. SID14478 | reverse complement strand
GCCCGCGCTGCTCACCGTGGGCCGCACCACCCCGGACACGGAGCCGCTGGAGACGCGCACCCTGCAGGCCGACGGGCAGCTGCGGATCTCGGCCGACAGCGGCGGGCGACGGCGCCCGGCGACGGGCCCGCTGTGGGTCGAGGAGGCCGGGTACTGCTACGTCCTCGTCCTCGCCGCGAGCCCGGAGACCGGCTGGCGGGTCGAGACGCGGGACCTGGCCTCCGTACCGCTGCTCGACGGGACCGTGAAGGGCCAGGGGTATGGAGTCGTACGTCACACCGGCCCGGCGGCCGAGGTGATGATCAAGCACGAGCCGCGCGGCCTGCTCGACCTCTTCGTGCTCTGGGAACTGAACGAACGCCTGGAACCGGTACGCCGCCTCAGCACAGCCTCCGGTCTCCAGCGCGTTCCGAGCGGATTCCTCCAGATCAGGACCTCGGGGAAGTGGAGCATCTCGACGCACGGCTGACCTGGTCGGGCGCCTCGCACCGCGGACAATGGATTGGACAAGGCGGGCCTGGACAGACGCATCATGGAGCGGCATCCCGCCGCTCAGTTCGTGTACGTACGGAGGAACCCTGTGAAGGTCGGAATCGTCGGAGCCACCGGTCAGGTCGGCACGGTCATGCGCAAGATCCTCGTCGAGCGCGCCTTCCCGGTCGACGAGCTGCGCCTGTTCGCCTCGGCCCGCAGCGCCGGCACCGTCCTGGACGGCGTGACCGTCGAGGACGCCTCCACGGCCGACTACACGGGTCTGGACATCGTGCTGTTCTCGGCGGGCGGCGCCACCTCCAAGGCGCTCGCCGAGAAGGTCGCCGCGCAGGGCCCGGTCGTCATCGACAACTCCTCCGCCTGGCGCAAGGACCCCGAGGTCCCCCTCGTCGTCTCCGAGGTGAACCCGCACGCCATCGCGGACCGCCCCAAGGGCATCATCGCGAACCCGAACTGCACCACGATGGCCGCGATGCCGGTGCTTCGCCCCCTGCACGACGAGGCCGGTCTCGAAGCGCTCGTCGTCGCCACGTACCAGGCCGTCTCCGGCTCCGGCCTCGCCGGCGTCGCCGAGCTGCACGGCCAGGCGCAGAAGGTCGTCGCCGAGGCCGACAAGCTGACGCACGACGGCGAGGCGGTCGACTTCCCCGAGCCGCAGGTCTACAAGCGCCCCATCGCGTTCAACGTCCTGCCGCTCGCGGGCTCGATCGTCGACGACGGCCTGAACGAGACGGACGAGGAGCAGAAGCTGCGCAACGAGTCCCGCAAGATCCTGGAGATCCCGGGCCTCAAGGTCTCCGGCACCTGCGTGCGCGTCCCCGTCTTCTCGGGCCACTCGCTCCAGATCAACGCCCGCTTCGCCCGCCCGCTGTCCGTCGAGCGCGCCACGGAGCTGCTGGGCGGCGCCCCCGGCGTCGAGCTGTCCGACATCCCGACCCCGTTGCAGGCCGCGGGCAAGGACGCGTCGTTCGTGGGCCGCATCCGCGGTGACGAGACCGTCGACAACGGCCTGTCCCTGTTCGTCTCGAACGACAACCTCCGCAAGGGCGCCGCGCTGAACGCGGTCCAGATCGCGGAGCTGGTGGCGCAGGAGCTGTCCGCCAAGTAGTCCGGCCGTACGTGCCTGAAGGGGCGGTCACCGCACACCGGTGGCCGCCCCTCGCGCGTGCCGCGCCGTCAGGGCCTGCGCACCGCGAAGTGCAGGCACCCGTACTCCACGGCCCTGACGTGCACCAGCACCACGGCCGGGTCGCCGAACGCCTCGTCGAGGGCCGCGTCGAAGCCGGCCGTCGCGTCCTCGGGGATCTCCAGGAGGCGGCCGCCCGCGATGTGACCGCGCGCGTCGTAGCGGCGCAGGGTGCGCAGGGCGCCGGGCCGGTCGAAGGGGTAGTGGGCGTCGTCGGGGGTGTGGCCGGGGCAGTCGTCCTCGGTGGCGTGCAGGAAGACGGGGCCCTGCTCGTCGTACGCGCCGGGGTCCGCGCCCGTCGCGGCGGCCCAGCGGCGCA
>NZ_JAAGMG010000757.1 GCF_010548525.1 Streptomyces sp. SID14478 | reverse complement strand
AGCGCCGCGCGGGCGCCCTTCGGCTCGTGTCCGGCGGCGGTCAGGCCCGCCACGAAGCCGGAGCCGTCGAAGTTCTCGGCGAGCCAGCTGCCGTCGGCCTCGCGGCGCAGCACGTTCGCGGTGCCGACGACGTCCACGCCGGTGCCGCGCCGGTCGGCGAGACGGGCCGCGGCGGCCTTGTGCGGCACGGTGACGAACATGCCGTCCAGGTTCTGCACGCGTTGCAGGCCGCGCACGACGTGCTCCAGGTCCTGCGGGCGGGCGTGCACCGGGACGACCACCGCGTCGACGCCCAGCTCGGCGAGGACGGGGTTCATCAGCGCGGGCGCCTGGACCTGGGTGACGGGGTCGCCCAGGACCGCGTACAGGCGGGTGGTGCCCTGGATGGGCGGGACGGGAGGAGGTGTGGTCATCGCAGCACCGCCGCCTTTCGGGGTTCGACGCCGTCCGTGGCCAACGCGGCCACGGTGCGGGCGAGTTCGCGTGCCTGGTCCCCGTTGAGGCGGGGGTCGCAGGCCGTGCGGTAGCGGGCGGGCAGGTCGGCCTCCGCCGTTCCTGCCGCGCCGCCGACGCATTCCGTGACGGGATCGCCGGTCAGTTCCAGGTGGATGCCGCCGGGGTGGGTGCCGATGCGGCGGTGCACTTCGAAGAAGCCGGCGATCTCGTCGGCGATCTCGTCGACCTTGCGGGTCTTGAACCCGCCTGCCGCCGTGTACGTGTTCGCGTGCATGGGGTCGCACTGCCAGACCACTTCGTGGCCGGACGCGGCGACCTTCTCGACGATCGGCGGCAGCACGTCCCGGATCCGGGTGTGCCCCATGCGGCTGATCAGGGTGAGTCGCCCGGGTTCGACGTGCGGGTCGAGCCTGCGTACGTAGGCGAGGGCCTCTTCCGGGGTGGTCCCGGGGCCTATCTTGAGGCCGACGGGGTTGGCCAGGAGCGCCGCGAACGCCACGTGCGCACCGTCGAGTTGGCGGGTGCGTTCGCCGATCCACAGGAAGTGTCCGAGGCCGCTGGCCAGGCGCGGCTCGGGCCCGCTGTCGTCGACCGTCAGCGAGGAGCGCTCGTAGTCGAGTATCAGCGCCTCATGGCTGACGAACACCTCGCGCGCCTCGGGCAGCGCGCCGTCGCCGAGCCGGCGGATCAGCGCCGTCGCGTCCGCCGCGTCGGCGTGGGCCCGCAGCATCCGGGCGGGGTCGGGTGTGCGGGCGGCCAGGGTGGGTTCGGCGGAGTTGACGAGGTCGCCGCGGTAGGACGGCAGGCCGTGGGCGTCCACGTCGCGGGAGCGGGGCTTGGCGTACTGCCCGGCCATCCGGGCGATCTTGACGACGGGCAGCCCGGTGCGGCGGGCGAGCACGCCGGCCATGTCCACGAGGGTGCGCAGGTTGGCGGTCTTGTGGGCGTCGGTGTTCTCGGTGAAGGACTCGGCGCAGTCGCCGCCCTGGAGGAGGAAGGCCTCGCCGCGGGCGACGGCGGCGAGTTCCTCGCGCAGCCGCGCCGTCCGCGTCGCCGTGACGACCGGTGCGGCGCGATGCAGCAAGTCCGCCACGTCCGCGGCCCGTCGGGGGTCGGGCCAGCGCGGTTGCTGTGCGGCC
>NZ_JAAGMG010000722.1 GCF_010548525.1 Streptomyces sp. SID14478 | reverse complement strand
TGACACGGCACTGCTGCGCCGCGCGCTCGCGGTGTGGGCGCGCCCCGGCGAGTCCGTCCAGGTGTCGGCGACACCCGGGACCCCGGCCGGCGCCCCGCCCGGACCCCCGCAGCTGCTGTACGCGGGCGAGATCGACCGGGCCCGCGTCGTGCTGCTCTACGACGGCCTGCGTGTCGTGCGCTACGCGGAGCCGCAGAGCGGCACGAGCGGCGCCGCCCTCGACTTCGCCCGGGTGGACGGGGCGACCGGGCCGCAGGCCGGCGCCGTGGTCGTCGACCGT
>NZ_JAAGMG010000693.1 GCF_010548525.1 Streptomyces sp. SID14478 | reverse complement strand
ACAAATCGCGTAGGGTGATCGGTAAAGCTAAATTAGACGTGATACTAGCGTGCGAGAGGTTGATGCTGGCTGGATCGGCTTCAAGGTGTCGTAATTGAACCATATAGTGTTCGGGATCACTGAGTCGGCCGGTGGTGAGGTAGCTTTGCCAATTAACTGATTGGGAGAGGACGCCCCATTTGCCGGAGTTAACCCAGGTGCCGCTACCGATTTTCC
>NZ_JAAGMG010000653.1 GCF_010548525.1 Streptomyces sp. SID14478 | reverse complement strand
CGGCCGCGACCTGGGCGGCCCCGCCGCCCGGCTCGGGGTCCACGACCGCCACGGTCAGCCCGCGCTGCGCGGCCCGCCACGCGGTGACCAGGCCGATGATGCCGCCGCCGACGACCAGTACGTCGGTGGCTTCGGACGGAGTACGCGACATGGGCGTCCAGCCCCTCCCTTCGCCGGCATGACCCGGATCAGGTTCGTACGGTCGGAGGCCGTCCAGCCTCCCTCTCAGCCCGCTGCGTACGGGCTCCCGCGAGTGCTTTACGTTGGCCACCCTAGCCGTTCGGTATCACCTCCAGTAAGGGAGCCCCTGCCCGTGGCCCGCTCGCTCGACGGTCTCGTACTCGCCCCTGTCGCCGACCAGGCCCCGGGCCAGGTGGGTACGCGCACGCGTTTCGCCTATCAGGAGAAGGACGGCCGGATCTGGGCCGCCTATGAAGGTGGCGACGTCGTACAGGGGCACCTCGTAGGGACCCGCTCCGGCGACCGCCTCGACTTCCGCTACGTCCAGCTGAAGACCGACGGGAGCACGTCCTCGGGGCACTGCGTCTCGACCGTGTCCGAGCTGCCGGACGGCCGTGTACGGCTCGACGAGACCTGGGAATGGGAGTCGCAGGAGGGCAGCGGGACCAGCGTGGTCGAGGAGACGGCGGCTCCGGTGTGATCCCCCCGGATCTCCGAACGTGCTCCCTAAACCGGTGACACGTGTGCAGGACGTCACGGCGCGGGAGTGGTCCGCGCCGCTGACTGACGCAAGATCAGGTGCCTATGGTGATCCCGTGAGCGAGCAGCAGAGCGGCAACAGGACACCTGAAGAGCGACGGCGCGCCGTCATCGTCGGCGCGGGGATGGCCGGCGTGCAGACGGCCGTGGCACTGCGCGAACAGGGCTTCCCGGGCACCGTCACGCTGATCGGCGCCGAGCCCCACCAGCCCTACGACCGGCCGCCGCTGTCCAAGGCCGTCCTGCTCGGCAAGGCCGAGGGCTCCGCCTTCGACGTGGACTTCGAGGCACTCGGCGTCACCCTGGACTTGGGGCGCGAGGTGACCGGACTGCGTCCCGGCGACCACGAGCTGGACACCGCCGAGGGCCCGGTCCCCTACGACGTCCTCGTCGTCGCGACCGGTGCCGAACCGATCCGGCTGCCCGGCGCGCAGGACCTGCCCGGGGTGCACCTGCTGCGCACCCTCGACGACGCCGAGCGGCTGCGGCCCGTGCTGGCCGAGCAGCACGACGTGGTGGTCGTGGGCGCCGGCTGGATCGGCGCCGAGTTCGCCACGGCCGCCCGTGAGGCCGGCTGCCGGGTCACCGTCGTGGAGGCCGCCGAGCGGCCCCTGGCCGGGGCGCTGCCC
>NZ_JAAGMG010000621.1 GCF_010548525.1 Streptomyces sp. SID14478 | reverse complement strand
CGAGGCCAGCAGCACGGCCCCCGAGCGGCGCAGGCTCCGCGTCGCGGCACGCGGCCCGTCGACGCCCCGGGCCATCCGCACCTGGAAGGCCATCACCCCAAGGGTGTTGAGCACGAACAGTGCCGACACGAGCCAGCCCGGGGCGGCCGTGTGCGTCACGATCCACAGCGGGACGGCGAGCGAGAGCAGCGGCATCCGCAGCAGCAGGACGGCGTTCAGCAGGGTCACCGCAGCGTAGGGGCGGTCGCGCAGCACGGCGAGCCGGGGTTCCTTCGCCGCGCGGACGGGCGCGGGCGCGACCGCCGGGAGCCGCCACAGGATCAGGGCGCAGACCACGAACCCGGCGCCGTCGAGCGCGAACACCGCGAGATACCCGGCGGAGGTGTCGTGCTGCAGCGCGAGCCCGCCGATCCCCGCCCCGACCGCCA
>NZ_JAAGMG010000573.1 GCF_010548525.1 Streptomyces sp. SID14478 | reverse complement strand
CGCCGCGACCCAGCGGTGCGCGACCGCCGACGCGTCGCGGCCGTCCTGGGCCGCCTGGCGCAGTTCGTGGCCGATGAGGTCCTCGGGCTGGACCCAGGTCAGGCGCAGCGTCATCGTGCTCACGACCCCGCGATCGCCGCGAACGCCGCCTCGTGGGCGCGGCGGCGCTCCAGGTCCCGCGCGTGCACCTCGCGGGTGACACGGGTGAGCGAGGCGGCCGGGGCGTGCAGGTCCAGCTTGCTGGCCCGGGCGATCTCCGCGCTCCACTCCTTGGGCACCGCGCCCTCCCCGTACAGCGCGCCGACGATCGCGCCGCTCATCGTGGCGATCGAGTCGCAGTCGCGGCCGTAGTTCACCGAACCGAGCACCGTGTGCCGGAAGTCGCCGCCGCCGATCAGCAACATGCCCAACGCGATGGGCAGTTCCTCGATGGCGTGCAGACGGGAGGGGCGGCGGGCGCCCAGCGACGGCTTGCGGTAGTCGGGGCCCACCGTGTCGTAGGGAGCGATCGCCTCGCGCAGCGGCTTCAGCGCCGTCTCGAAGTCGGTGTGGCCGCCGGCCACCTCACAGACCGCTTCGATGGCCTCCTTCGTGCCGTCCTTCGCGAGGGACAGGGCCTCGTCGATCACCGTCGTGGGCGTCGCCCCCGGCTTGTACGCCGCGGCCACCGCCGCGGCGAAGACCCCCGCCGCTTCCCGGCCGTACGAGCTCTGGTGCGCTCCCGCGACGTCGAGGGCCTCGTGGTACGCCTTGAGCGGGTTGCCCGCGTTGACCGCGCCGACCGGCGCCATGTACATCGCCGCACCGCAGTTGACGATGTTGCCGACGCCCGCCTCGCGGGGGTCGATGTGGCCGTAGTGGATGCGGGCCACGATCCACTTCTCCGCGAGGAAGATGCGCTGGAGGGGGAGTGCCTCCGCCTCCAGCTCCGGGATCCAGCGGGGAGTCGTGATCAGGTCCGGGACCAGGTGGTCGGCCACGGAGTACGCGTCGAGGTGGTCGCGCACCTTCTCGTACACCCGGATCAGCGCATGCGTCATGAGGGTGTCGTCGGTGACGTGGCCGTCGCCCTTGTGGTACGGCGCGATGGGCCTCGCCGTCTTCCAGTCCTCCTTGTAGAACGGCTCCACGATGCCGCGCACCCGGCCGCCGTGGCGCTCCGCGATCGCCTCCGGGGTCCAGCCCTCGACGGGGCCGCCGAGCGCGTCGCCCACCGCGGCGCCGACCAGGGCGCCTGTGGTGCGGTCCGCCAGCGAAACTGCGGGCTTGGTCGTCTCAGTGGGCTCAGTGGTCATGCCGGCGTTCCTTCTGTGGTGCGGGAGTGGGATGTGGTGCGGGTGGTGAGGCGGGCCGCCAGGTCGATGAGGTCAGTGCCCGCCAGACGGGGCAGTGCGCAGCCGGCGAGCGTGCGGCAGGCGTCCCGCCAGGTCCCCGGGAGCGCCTCCGCGCCGCCGATCGCTCCGGTGAGGGCGCCGGCCAGGGCCGGGGCCGAGTCCGCGACGCGGTCCTGG
>NZ_JAAGMG010000542.1 GCF_010548525.1 Streptomyces sp. SID14478 | reverse complement strand
CCGCAGGCCGGCGCCGTGGTCGTCGACCGTTCCGACGGCAATGTCCGCTATCTGACGGCCCCGTGGGTGACGGGCGCGGCCGTGCGCGACCTGCTGGCGCCGACGGCCGCGGCGCAGCGCCTGTCCCGTACGAAGGACGGCGTGACGTCCCCGTTCCCGAGCCCCGCCCTCTCCGCCTCGTGCACGTCGTGGAACGCGCTGGCCCTCACCGACGCGGACGGCACCCGCTACTCCACCGACCTCGGCGAGCTCGTGCCCGCACACCTCACGTCCGGCCGCCCGGACGCGCCGCGCGAGGTGCAGCCCGGCGACTGGCGGACCACGGCCTGCTCCCTGGCCGCGGCCCGCTCGCACGGCGTGCGCTCGGTCAACTCCTGGGCGTACGCGGACCAGGAGCTGCCCGAGGCGAACGGGGAGGCCGCG
>NZ_JAAGMG010000500.1 GCF_010548525.1 Streptomyces sp. SID14478 | reverse complement strand
CGCCTGCGGCCCGGCTCCGGGGCCGAGCTCGGCCTCATCGCGGTCCTGGACGCGCCCGAGGGCGTCGACGGTCTCGGCGGTCACCCGGTGCTGGGTGACACCGGCGACGAGCGCCGCGCCGAGCCCCGGAGCGAGCGCGTAGTACGAGCCGGCGCGGCCCCGTCCCGTGGTGCGCTCACCGGTGTCCTCGACGCACCCGGCCGCGCTCAGGCGCTGGACGCTGTCGGAGATCGTCGGCTTGGAGATGCCGGTGCGCGCGGAGATCTCGGCGCGCGTCAGACGGGACTCGGACATCAGGGCGCGCAGCACGTTCTCGTCGGTGAGGGCGCGCAGCATCTCCAGGGACGGTTTCGGCGGGGCCATGCCGACATTCTAGTAAGGACTCCTGCCCAAATAATCCGGGGCGGCCCCGCGCCGGAACCGCCATCCCCTTGATCGAACCCGTGGGCCCGGCCTACGGTGCGCCCACCGGCCCGCGGCGAACGACCACGTCAGGAGTGTTCCATGGACCGACTCACGGTGGACGGCGCCGTCTTGCGCTACGACGACGCCGGGCCCACGCAGGGTGTCGTGGTCGTGCTGGTCCATGGGCATCCGTTCGACCGGACGCGGTGGCGACCTCAGGCCGCGTCGCTGGCGGAGGCCGGGTACCGGGTGCTGACGCCGGATCTGCGCGGGTACGGCGCGAGCGACGTCACGGCGGGCAGCGTCCTGCTGTCGCGGTTCGCGGACGACGTCGCCGCGTTGCTCGACCACCTGGGGGTGGAGCGGGCCGTGCTCGGCGGGGTCTCCATGGGTGGGCAGATCGCGATGGAGTTCCACCTGCGCCATGCGCGGCGCACGCGCGCCCTCGTCCTGTCCGACACGTCGGCGCCCCCCGAGACCGCGGAGGGCAAGGCCTTTCGCCACGCGCTCGCCGACCGGCTGCTCGCCGAGGGCATGGGCGGGTACGCCGACGAGGTCATCGGCAAGATGCTGGCCGCGTACAACGTGACGGCGATGCCGGACGTCGCCGCGCACGTCCTGCACATGATGCGGGCGACCGATCCGCGCGGCGCCGCGGCCGCACTGCGCGGGCGGGCCGAGCGGCCCGACTACCGGGACAG
>NZ_JAAGMG010000454.1 GCF_010548525.1 Streptomyces sp. SID14478 | reverse complement strand
TGACGGGGCTGTGCGATCACCCGGCGGTGCTGGCGTACCAGCGGCTGCTGTACGGGACGCCGCAGCTGGTGGCGCGGCTGTACGGGTACCAGGAGCGGTCCGAGCGGGCGCTGGCCGGGGCGCTGGGCGGGCCGGAGGGGGCGGCGCGGCTGGCCGCCGGGCAGATCGTGGCGGTGCAGCGGATCCTGGCCCAGGAGAACGTGCGGCGGATCATGGACGGGGAGTCCGCCGACGCCGTCGAGGCGGATGCCGTGCGCGCTGCAGAGCTGGGGTTCCGGCAGTTGGGGGAGGGGCTCGGCGGGCGGTACGCGTAGCCCGGGGGTGGGCTTTTCGGGGTCTTCTCGGGGCGAGCGAGCGAGCGATCGGGCGGGTCTTGTCGGGCGGTCGGGTCTTCGCGGGGTGCGCGGGTTCAACTTGGGGCGGGCTTCTCCCGGTGGGCGGGGCTGCTCTCGGGTGCGCGGGCTTCTCCCGTGTGCGGGGCTCCTCTCAGGCGCGCGGGCTTTGTCTCACTGGCCGGGCTCCTCCTCTCAGGTCCGCGGGCGCCTCGCGGTGGGCGGGGCTCCTCTCCCGGGCGCGAGGCCGTTCTTACTCGGTAAGAAATGTTACCGGGTTGCGCTATCTTGGGCGGGTGACCTTTGCCGAGCCCGCATCCACCCCTGCCCTCGACGCCGAACGCCGCTTCCACGACACCTGCCGCGCCGGCCTCGCCGCCATGATCGAGGGCGCCGACGAACAGGTCGTCATCGGCGAGAACGCCTCCGCGTCCGGCGCCGACGCCGAGGTCCTCGGGTACCAACTGCGCAGTCAGGCCAAGGGACTTCGGGAACTCCCGCAAGGCCCCCTGTTCTTCGGGCGGCTCGACTTCGGGCAGGGCGGTGAGCACGCCGGGCAGAGTTACCACGTGGGGCGCCTGCGGATCACCGAGCACCCGGCCGCGCCGCCGCTCGTCGTCGACTGGCGGGCGCCGGTATCGCGGGCCTTCTACCAGGCGGGCGCGAATGATCCACAGGGTGTGGACGTACGGCGCCGGTTCGGCTGGGCGCCGGGCAGCGTGGGCGACTCCGCAGATCTGACCAGCATGGAGGACGAGCGGCTCGGCGCGGGGGAGGGCGGGCAGGGCGCGTCCGGCAGCCGGATCCTCACCGGCGAGATCGAGCGGCCCCGGGTCGGCCCGATGCGGGACATCGCCGCCACCATCCAGCCCGAACAGGACGACCTGGTGCGCGCGGGGCTCGCCACGTCCCTGTGCGTGCAGGGCGCGCCCGGCACCGGGAAGACCGCGGTGGGCCTGCACCGGGCCGCGTACCTGCTCTATACGTTCCCGCAGCGCATCCAGCGCGGCGGCCTCCTGATCCTCGGCCCCAACCGGACCTTCCTCTCCTACATCTCCGCCGTGCTGCCCGCGCTCGGCGAGACCGGGGTGCGCCAGTCGACCGTCGGGGAGCTCGTCGCGCACGGCGAGGTGCGGGCCGAGGACGACGAGGCCGCGGCCGTCGTCAAGCACGACGCCCGGATGGCGCGGGTGCTGCGGCGGGCGCTGTACGGGCGGGTCTCGGCGGACGCGGTCGTCGACTCCGTCGAGGTGCCCGACGGCACGTACCGGTGGCGGGTCCCGCTCGGGGAGTTGCGGCGGATCGTCGCGGACGTGCGCCGGGAGGAACCGCCGTACGACGTCGGGCGCGAGCGCGTGCGCAGCCGCGCCGTGCGCCTCATCCAGGACCGGGCCGAGCGCCGGGGCGTGACGGCGACCCACGTCTGGCTGCAGAAGGTCGGACGGGCCCGGGTGATGAGCGCGTACGTGGATGCCGTGTGGCCGCGGGTGCGCCCGGAGGAGGTCTTGTACCAACTCCTTTCGGATGAGAGTGAGTTGACGCGGGCCGCCGAGGGGGTGCTGGACGAGGGGGAGCAGCGGGCGCTGCTCTGGGGCCGGCCCTCGCGCTCGTACAAGTCCGCCAAGTGGTCCGCCGCCGACCTGGTGCTGCTCGACGAGGTCGCCGGACTGCTCGAACACCCCGAGGGGTACGGGCACATCGTCGTCGACGAGGCGCAGGACCTGTCGCCGATGCAGGCGCGGGCCGTCGCCCGGCGCGCGACCTTCGGTTCGCTGACCGTGCTCGGGGACCTGGCGCAGGGCACCACGCCCTGGGCGGCCCGGAGGTGGGGCGAGCTGCTCGGGCACCTGGGCAAGCCGGAGGCGGACGTGGTGCCGCTGACGACCGGGTTCCGGGTGCCGGCCGCGGTCGTCTCGCTGGCCAATCAGGTCCTTGCCCGCATCGACGTCGACGTCCCCGCCGCCCGATCCCTGCGCGGCGACGGCGAGTTGAGGATCGAGGAGGTCGCTGACGTGGTGGCCGGCGCCGTGGGGGCGGTGCGGCGGGCGCTCGCGCAGGAGGGGTCGGTCGGGGTGATCGCCGCGGAGCGGGACGTGCCCCGGGTACGGGAGGCGCTGGCCGGCGCGGGGGTCGAGGTCGCCGGACCCGACGAGCTCGGGGCGCGGGTCACCGTGCTGGCCGCCGGTGTGGCCAAGGGCCTGGAGTACGACCACGTGGTCGCCGTCGAGCCGGCCGCCGTCGTGGAGGCGGAGGCGCGGGGGATGGAGCGGCTGTACGTGGTGCTGACCCGGGCGGT
>NZ_JAAGMG010000411.1 GCF_010548525.1 Streptomyces sp. SID14478 | reverse complement strand
CTCCCCGGCCCGGCGGGCACGCTGCCGCTGGCCGAGGGCAACTGGTACCTGTACCTGCGCGCGGTGGGCGACAGCGACCCCGAGCGCCGCGTCCCCGTCCTCGTCGCGACCGCCCGCCACCCGGAGCTGCCGCTGACCCGGACCCTGGGCGGCCGGGACTTCCTCGTGCAGCGCCGCCACCACGACCAGCTGCTGCTCAGCTCGGGCTCCTCGCTGCCCGAGACGGACCGAGGGCGCGGCGCGCAGGCCGCGCTGCGCACCGGTTACGCGACGCAGCGCACCCTGCCGCGCCGCGACGCCGTCCTCTACATCAGCTTCGACGGGCGCCAGCACTCCGACTCGCCGCGCGCCGTCTTCGACGAACTGGCCGCCCGGGGGATCGCGTTGGAGCATCTGTGGGTCGTGCGCGACCAGCAGGTGGAGCTGCCGGCCGGCGCCACGCCCGTCGCGCTGTGGAGCGCCGCCTGGTACGAGGCGCTGGCCCGCTGCCGTTACGTCGTCACCAACACCCACCTGCCCGAGTGGTTCGAGCGCGCCGAGGGCCAGTACGTCGTCCAGACCTGGCACGGCACGCCCCTCAAGCGGATCGGCCGCGACCTGCTGGGCAGCGTCTCCGCCGACCCGAAGTACATCGCCACGCTGCCGGCCCGCGCCGACCAGTGGTCGCTGCTCGTCTCCCCGAACAGCTTCTCCACGCCGGTGCTGCGCAGCGCCTTCGGCTACACCGGCGACGTCCTCGCCTCCGGCTACCCGCGCAACGACCTGCTGCACGACGCCGACCGCGACAAGCACGCCGCGTCCGTGCGCGAGCGCCTCGGCGTCCCCGACGGCAAGCGCGTCATCCTCTACGCCCCGACCTGGCGCGAGAACCAGCCCCGCAGGTCCGGGCGGTACGGACTCGACCTGCAGCTCGACCTCGCCGCGGCCGAGGCGGCCCTCGGCGACGACCACGTCCTCCTCGTGCGCCGCCACTACCTGGTCGGCGGCGCCGTGCCCACGTCCGAGTTCGTCCGCGACGTCTCCCGTCACCCCGACGCGGCCGAACTCCTGCTGATCGCCGACGTGTTGGTGACGGACTACTCCTCGATGATGTTCGACTTCGCGCAGACGGGTCGGCCGATGCTCTTCCACACCTACGACCTCGACCACTACCGCGACACCCTGCGCGGCTTCTACTTCGACTTCTCCGCGCAGGCGCCGGGACCGCTGCTGCGCACCAGCGACGAGGTGATCGCCGCGCTGCTCGACCCGGACGCCGCGGTCGCCGGGCACCGGGAGGCGTACGGCCGGTTCCGGGAGGCGTTCTGCGACCTCGACGACGGCAGCGCCGCGGCCCAGGTCGCCGACGCGATGCTGGCCCACGGCGCGGACGGGGGCCGTCGATGAGCACCGCACGCGCGACGGG
>NZ_JAAGMG010000367.1 GCF_010548525.1 Streptomyces sp. SID14478 | reverse complement strand
CCGCCCCGCGCCCCCGCCCGGCTCGAACCCGTCGGCACGTCCCTGGACGCCCTCGCGTTCACGGCGGCACCGGACGCCGGCCGGCAGCCGGGACCCGGCGAGGTGCGGGTCGAACTGCGGGCCACCGGCGTCAACTTCCGCGACGTCCTCATCGCCCTCGGCATGTACCCCGGTGCCGCCGTCATGGGCACCGAGGGCGCCGGCGTGGTCACCGCCACCGGACCCGGCGTCACGGGCCTCTCGGTGGGCGACCGCGTCATGGGCCTGTTCGAAGGCGCCTTCGGCCCGGTCGCGGTCACCGACCAACGCCTGGTGGTGCCCGTCCCGCAGGGGTGGAGCAGCACCGAGGCCGCCGCCCTGCCCATCGTCTTCGCCACCGCCCACTACGCGCTGCACGACCTCGCCGGGCTGCGGCCCGGGCAGAGCGTCCTGGTGCACGCCGCCGCCACCGGCGTCGGCCTGGCCGCGGTCCGCCTGGCGCGCCTGGCCGGGGCCGAGGTCTTCGCCACGGCCAGCCCCGCCAAGCACGACGTCCTGCGCGGACTCGGCCTCGACGACGACCACATCGCTTCCTCCCGGGAAGCGGGATTCGGCGACCGGTTCCGGTCCGTCCGGGGCGGCCGCGGCATCGACGTCGTCGTCAACTCGCTGACCGGCGCGCTGCTCGACGAGTCGGCCGGACTCCTCGCGGAGGGCGGCGCGTTCGTCGAGATGGGCAAGACCGACCCGCGCGACCCGCAGCAGTTCCCCGGGCGCTACCTGCCCTTCGACCTCGCCGATGCGGGTCCCGACCGGCTCGGCGCGATCCTGACCGAGATCGCCGCGCTCGTCGCCGACGGCACGATCGGCCGCCTCCCGGTCACGGCGTGGCCGCTGCAGCGGGCGTCGGCCGCCCTGCAGCACATGAGCACGGGACGGCACACCGGAAAGCTGGTGCTCGTCCAGCCCGCCCCGCTCGACCCGGACGGCACCGTCCTGATCAGCGGCGGAACGGGCACCCTGGCCCGGCTGCTGGCCCGCCACCTCGTGACCGAGCACGGCGTACGCCATCTGCTGCTGCTCGGCCGCCGCGGACCCGCCGCACCGGGAGCACCCGAATTCGCGGCGGAACTGGGCGCGTCGGGCGCCACCGTGACCACGCTCGCCTGCGACGTCACCGACCGCGCCGCACTCGCGGCCGCGCTCGACGGCATCCCCGCCGAACACCCGCTGACCGGCGTCGTGCACACGGCGGGCGTCCTCGCGGACGGCCTGGCCGCCACCCTCGAACCAGGCACGCTGGCCGAGGTCCTCGCGCCGAAGGCCGACGCCGCCTGGCACCTGCACGACCTCACCGCGCAGCGGGAGTTGGGATTCTTCGTCCTGTTCGGATCCGGGGCCTCCGTGCTGGCCGGGCCCGGCCAGGGCGCGTACGCCGCGGCCAACGCCGCACTGGACGCGCTGGCCCACCACCGCCAGGCGCGCGGTCTGCCCGCGACGTCCCTCGGCTGGGGCC
>NZ_JAAGMG010000326.1 GCF_010548525.1 Streptomyces sp. SID14478 | reverse complement strand
ACCTCGTCCGAGGTCCGGTTGAAGTTCGAGACGTTGGTGAAGATCCCGTCGGACGAGGCGGCCGACGCCGCGCCCGCCGCCCGCAGCCGCGCGGCCTGCGTCGCGGCCGGGTTCCAGTCGGAGTGCCCGGCGTCGTAGTAGACGCGCGCCCGCGGGTTCGCGGCCTTCATGACCCGCCCGGCGCGCGCCAACGCCGCGTACCGGTCGGCGCGTTGCCCCTCGCTCAGGCACTCCGTCTGCGAGAGCGCGTCCGGCTCCAGGATCACGACGACCTCGCGCGCGCCGAGTCCGGCCGCGAACCTGTCGATCCAGTCGTCGTACGCGCCCACGTCCGGGGCCCCGCCGTCGGAGGCACCGCCGCAGTCCCGCTGGGGTATCGCGTACGGCACGACCACCGGGACCTGCCCGGCGCCCGCCCGGGAGGTCACCGCGCGCACCCTGGACGTGACGGTGGACGGCGTGAAGTCGGCGAACCAGACGGCCGCGGGACGGTCGGCGATCCGGGACTCGATCAGGGGGCGGCGCGGATCGGAACGGTGGGCCCGCACCCACTCCAGGACCTGGGAGTCGGCGTGCCGGTACAGGCGGGCGGATCCGTTCGGCGCCGGACTCCCGCCGCGCGCCCGCGGCGTCGCGGACGGGGCCTTCTGCGTCCTCTTCGCCTTGTTCGGCTTCGGTGAACTCATCTTCGGCGAGGGCGAGTTCGTGGTCCGGCTCGGTACGGCGGGCATCGGCAGGACGCTGGGCGATCCGGTCACGGTGGGCCGTGCCCGGTCACTGCCGTCCGGGCCGTCGTCGAGCGCGCTCACCAGGCCGGCGACGGTCCCGACGGCCACCACGGCCGAGGCGGCCGCGACCAGGGCGGCGCGCATCG
>NZ_JAAGMG010000279.1 GCF_010548525.1 Streptomyces sp. SID14478 | reverse complement strand
CGACGACGGGGATGCCCGCCTCGCGCGCGGCGGTCAGCTTGGGGGCGGTGGCCGCGCCGCCGCTGTCCTTCGTCACCAGGACGTCGATGCGGTGGCGGGCCAGGATCTCGCGTTCGCCGTCGAGCGTGAACGGACCCCGGTCCAGGAGCACCTGCGAGCGCGGCGGGAACGGCGGCTGCGGCGCGTCCACCGACCGTACGAGGAAGAAGGCGTCGTCGATGTGGGCGAAGGCGGCCAGACCCATGCGGCCCGTGGTCAGGAAGACCCGCTCGCCCAGGCCCCGCACCGCCTGCGCCGCCTCGGCCAGGGAGCCCGCCTCCCGCCAGTCGTCGCCCGCACCGGGGACCCAGCCGGGCCGGCGCAGCGCCAGCAGGGGAACATGGGCGGTGGCGGCCGCACCGGCCGCGTTGAAGCTGATCCTCTCGGCGAAGGGATGCGTGGCGTCGATGACCGCGGACACGGCGTGGTCCCGTATCCAGTCCGCCATGCCCGCCGCCCCGCCGAAGCCGCCGACGCGGACCTCGCCCGGGGGCAGCCGGGGCGCGGCCACCCGGCCCGCCAGGGAACTGGTGAGCCGCACCGTCCCGTGCAGGGTCTCGGCCAGGCGCCTGGCCTCGGTCGTACCGCCGAGGACGAGTACGTGCGGCATCGGGGAACTCCATGACTGAGCCGGTGGGCGGGCGCGGGGCCCAACTCAAGCACACCGGTCTGCGGCCCGGCTGGACGACCGGGTCCTGCGCGACCGCCGCGACGACGGCCGCGTACACGGCCCTGCTGACGGGCACCTTCCCCGACCCGGTGACGATCACGCTGCCCAAGGGGCAGACGCCGTCCTTCGCGCTCGCGGTCGAGTCGTACGACGGGCGGGCGGCGACGGCCGGTGTCGTGAAGGACGCGGGCGACGACCCCGACGTCACGCACGGCGCCCTCGTGCGGGCCACCGTGCGCGTGCTGCCCGCGGGGTCCGGCGTCGTCTTCCGCGCCGGGCCCGGCGTCGGCACGGTCACCCGGCCCGGGCTGCCGCTCGACGTCGGGGAGCCCGCCATCAACCCGG
Organism: Streptomyces sp. SID14478; assembly: GCF_010548525.1. Taxonomy (GTDB): domain Bacteria; phylum Actinomycetota; class Actinomycetes; order Streptomycetales; family Streptomycetaceae; genus Streptomyces. Next base: position 591 of record NZ_JAAGMG010000279.1, on the reverse strand, counting down.
TGCCCCGGCAGATGATCCGCGACCACGTGGCGGCGGTGGCGGCCGCGCACGGCGGCAGCGGCGACGTCGAGGTCACCGTCTCGGTCGACCACGGCGAGGAGATCGCCCGCTCGACGTGGAACCCGCGGCTCGGCATCCTCGGCGGCCTCTCCGTCCTCGGGACAACGGGGATCGTCGTGCCCTACTCGTGCTCCGCGTGGATCGACTCCATCCGGCGCGGGGTGGACGTGGCGCGGGCCGCCGGGCGCACCCACGTCGCCGGGTGCACCGGGTCGACGTCCGAGAAGACGGCCGTACGCGAACACGGCCTGCCCGAGGACGCGTTGCTGGACATGGGGGACTTCGCGGGGGCCGTCCTCAAGTACATCCGGCGGCACCCGGTGGACCGGCTGACCCTCTGCGGCGGCTTCGCCAAGCTGTCCAAGCTGGCGGCCGGACATCTGGACCTGCACTCCGGCCGCTCCCAGGTCGACAAGGCGTTCCTGGCGGAGCTGGCCGTGCGCGGGGGCGCGGGCCCTGACCTCGCCGCCGAGGTCGCGGCCGCCAACACGGGGCTCGCCGCGCTCCAGTCGTGCGCGGCGGCGGGCGTCC
>NZ_JAAGMG010000236.1 GCF_010548525.1 Streptomyces sp. SID14478 | reverse complement strand
GGCCGCTGCCCCGTGTCCGGCCGGCGTTGCGCAGGCCGGCGCCCCGGGCCTCCGCCTCCCGCTCGATCCGCACGACCTGATGGCCGCGTTCCAGTGCCTGCCTGGCGTGCGTGGTGCCCACCACGCCGGCTCCTACGACGATGACTCTCACGGCGGCTACGCTCCTTGGGGCGGGTGTCCCGTACGGGTCCTTGCACCAACGGGAAGGTGAACGACCCGCCAAGGTTGGCCTAGACCCGTTACGTTCCTGTTATCGCCGTGGGTCGCGGGAGCTCAACTCGCCGCGGACATTGCCCAGCTACGCGCCGCTACTGCTCCCGGTCGCCCAAACGCGTGGTGAACGAGAACCGGTCCCCGCGGTAAAGCGTCCGCACGCGCTCGGTGGCCCGGCCGCCCGTGTCGTACGAGACCCGGTGGATCAGCAGCATCGGCAGCGCGGGCGGTGTCCCGATGAGCAGCGCCTCGCGCGGCGTCGCGAGCACGGTCTCGATGCGCTCGTCGGCCGTGCCGAAGTCGATGCCGAGCCGCTCGTGGACGTACGAGTAGAAGGACGAGTCGGGGTCGAAGTCGACGTCGAGCCGGGGCATCCGTGCGACGGCGACGTACGTGGACTCCAGGCCCACGCGCTCGTCGTCGGCGAGCAGGACGCGCTCCATGTGCCAGACGGGTTCGCCGCGCTCCAGGCCGATCTCGGCGGCGAGCGCGGGCGGGCACGGGAAGCGGTCCAGGCCGATGAGGTGGCGGCCGGGCCGCCTGCCCTGCCGGCGTACGCCCTCGGTGTACGAGGCGAGCGACAGCGGCTGTTCCAGCTTGGGGCCCGCGACGACGGTGCCCCGGCCCTGCCGCCGCAGCCGCCCTTCGAGCAGCAGCTCGCGCAGCGCCTGGCGCACGGTCTCCCGCGAGACCTCGTACCGTACAGCGAGGTCGCGCTCGGTGGGCAGGGTCTCGCCGCTGCCCAACTCCCCGATGAGTACGACGAGTTGAGCCTTCACCGCGTAGTACTTCGGGATGCGGCCGTGCTCGGGGATGCCGTCGCGCACGGGGGCGCCGGGTGCCTGGTCGTTCGGGTAGTCCACGCAGGGATGTTCGCAGACGCGGGTGAACGCCCCTCGGGGGCCCGGCGTCGGGGCGGTGCCGGGCGGCCGGTGCTCAGCGCCCGCCGAGGCGCAG
>NZ_JAAGMG010000197.1 GCF_010548525.1 Streptomyces sp. SID14478 | reverse complement strand
AACGGCGGCCCCCGGCGCCTGGCCCGCATGGCCGACGTCCACACCGAGGCGCTCCTGCTCGAACTCGCCGACCTCTCCGCCGAGCGCGGCCACCCGCCGACCGGCCCGCTGGCCCGGCTCCTCGCCTACGACCGACGGCACGACGCGCACCTGGTCGCCACGTTGCGCGCCTGGCTCAACGCCTTCGGCGACGTCCCCGCCGCGGCCGAGGCGATGTACGTCCACCAGAACACCTTCCGTTACCGGCTGCGCCGCGTCACCGAGGTCGCCGAGACCGACCTGTCCGACCCCGACGCCCGCTTCGCCCTCATGCTCCAACTCCGTCTCCTGCGCCGCCCGGACAGCCCGCCCGGCTGACGGACGTCACAGGCGGCCGGCCACCGGTGCACGGAATCACATGTCATCATTCAATGACATCGCTTGATGACCTGGATGACTCGATCGGGAAACCCTTGCACCCCTCCATACCGGCGCCCGTGCCCCCTGCCACCGCATCGGCGTTCACGCCCCGCCACCCGCGGGCCCTCGTACCCGTGCTCGTCTCGCTCGGCATGCTCGTCGCCGTCGTCAGCAGCCTCGGCGCCCCCCTCATCCCGACCATCGCCGCCGAGGACCACGTCTCGGTCTCCACCGCCCAATGGGCGCTGACGGTGACGATGCTGGTCGGCGCCGTCGCCACACCCGTCATGGGGCGACTCGGCGACGGCCCGTACCGCAAGAACGTCATCCTCACCGGCCTCGCCTCCGTCCTGGTGGGCAGCTTCCTCGCGGCACTGCCCCTGGGCTTCGCCTGCCTCCTCGCGGGGCGGGCGCTGCAGGGCGTGGGCATGGGCCTCGTACCGCTCGCCATCGCCACCGCGCGCGATGCGCTGCCGCCCGAGCGGGCGCGTTCGGCGGTGGCGACGCTCTCCCTGACCACGGCCGCGGGCATCGGCCTCGGCTACCCGATCACCGGCATGTTCGCCGAGTACCTCGGGATGTACGCCGGGTTCTGGTTCGCCGTCGCCACGGCCGCCGCCGCGTTCCTCGCCACCGTGTTCGTCGTGCCCAAGCCGCCGCACCGGCCCTCGCTCCCCATGGACTACTCCGGCGGACTGCTCCTCGCGGGCGGCATGGCCGCGCTGCTGGTGACGCTCGCCGAAGGGGAGCGGTGGGGGTGGGGCTCCGTGCCGCTGCTCGCGCTCGCCGCCGCGGCCGTCGTCCTGCTCGCCGGCTGGGTCGTGCACTCGCTGCACTCCACGCACCCGCTGGTGCGGATCCGGCTGGTCAAGGACCGGGGCGTGCTCGTCGCCAACCTGACCACGATGGTCGGCGGCGTCGGCACGTACCTGCTGATCTCCCTGGTGACCCGGTACGTCCAGACCCCGACGTCCGCCGGGTACGGCTTCGGCTCCTCCATCGTCGTCACCGGGCTGCTGCTCGTGCCGTTCTCCGCGGCCAGTCTGCTCACCGGCCGGCTGGTGCGGATGCTGGGCCGCGCCGCGACCCCGGCCCGCATGCTGCCGCTCGGCTGCCTGCTCTCGCTCGCGTCCCTCGTCTGCTTCCTGCTGGCCCGTTCCAGCCTGTGGGGGATCGGCGCGATGATGGCCCTCGCCGGACTCGGCGTCGGCGTCACCTTCGCCGTCACACCCGGCCTGATCGTCGGCGGGGTGCCGGCGAGCGAGACGGGCAGCGCGATGAGTTTCAATCAGGTCGTGAAGTACATCGGATACTCGACCGGCAGCGCCCTGAGCGCGGTCATCCTGCAGGCCGCGACCGCTCCCGGCGCGCCCCTGCCGACGAACGACGGCTATCGCACCGCGGGTCTCGCCGGCTGCACCGCGTTCCTGGTCACCGGCATCATCGCCGTCGTCCTGACCCGGCTGAGGACGCCCGCGAGCCCGTCCGTCGTCACCGTGCGACGAGGCGCGCCCGCGGCGGGTGACGCGGCACGCTCCGAGGCGGGCCGCCCGTGAGCGCGCAGGACACCGGCCCGCGCCGCAGC
>NZ_JAAGMG010000128.1 GCF_010548525.1 Streptomyces sp. SID14478 | reverse complement strand
GCCGCGCAGCACGGTGGGATCGGCGACCAGCGCCAGTTCGGGGAAGACGGCCGCGGCGGTGGCGATCTGGGCCCGCAGGTGGGCGAGCGGCGGGCCGTCGGCGAGATTGGCGACGTACGTACCGGCGGGCCGCAGCACGCGCCGCACCTCGGTGAGGAACTCGGTGCTGGTGAGGTGGGCCGGGGTGCGGGCCCCGCTGAACACGTCCGCGACGAGCACGTCGGCCCAGTCGTCGGGAAGCTTGGCGAGTGCCTCGCGGGCGTCGGCCGTACGGACGCGGATCCGGGCGCCGGGGTCCAGCGGCAGGGCGCCGCGCACGAGTTGGACCAGGGGGCCGTCGCGCTCCACGACCTGCTGGGTGGCGCGGGGCCGGGTCGCGGCGACGTAGCGGGCCAGGGTGAAGGCGCCGCCGCCGAGGTGCACGGCCTGGATCGGGCGGCCGGGTTCCGCGGCCAGGTCGAGGACGTGGCCGATGCGACGCTGGTACTCGAAGGAGAGGTGGGCCGGGTCGTCGAGGTCGACGTGCGACTGCGGGGCACCGTCCAGGAGCAGCGTCCAGCCGGCCGGGCGGTCCCGGTCGGGTATCAGCTCCGCGAGACCTCCGTCGACGCTCTGCACGACGGACTCCCGACCGCCGCCGCCCCGCCCCTGCCGCCCTCGTGACCTTGCCATCCGTCCATTATCGGGGGGCCGGGATCAAAGGGCGCCCCGAAGGGGCCGGGGCCGGGCGGCGCTGGGCGGCGGGCGGCTCAGCGGCGGTTGTCGGCGGCCTCGAT
>NZ_JAAGMG010000094.1 GCF_010548525.1 Streptomyces sp. SID14478 | reverse complement strand
CGGCGCTCCGGCGCTGGTCGTGAGCACGCCGGGAGCCGAACCCGTCGCCGAGGGCGGGTACGCCGCCGCCCTGCTGCTCGACGGGTGGGCGATGCTGGGGCGCCCGGACCTGCGGGCGGCGGAGGACGCGTTGCGGCGCTGGATCGGTGCGGCCGCTCTCGTGCGTCCGCAGGAGGCCGGCGGCACCGTGGTGATCATGGCCGAGCCGACGCTGCGGCCCGTGCAGGCCCTGGTGCGATGGGACCCGGCGGGGCACGCGGTGCGCGAACTGGCGGAGCGGGCCGAGCTGGGCTTCCCGCCGGTCTCCCGGATGGCATCGGTCAGCGGGGCCCCGGAG
>NZ_JAAGMG010000060.1 GCF_010548525.1 Streptomyces sp. SID14478 | reverse complement strand
GGCGTGCCCCTCCTGACCGGGGTGCGCCGGGCCGTCGCCCGGCACGCCCTCGCGGGCGCGTGCGCGGCGACCCGCATCGCGTCGTCACCGATCCCGACGGATCGGGTGGGTCCGGGCGCCGCGACGTCCGTCCTGGAAGCCGCCCCCGCCTCCGCGTGGCCCCGCCCCCTGCCCTCCCCGTCACTGTCGCTAGGAGACCCATGTCCTACTCGTACGTCGACGACGTGCTGCCCGGGAACGGTGCGCTGCCGCCCCGCGCCTGGTACGCCGACTCCTCCGCCACCACCCTGTCCCTGAACGGCAGGTGGCGCTTCCGGCTGGCCCCCGCCGTCGACGCCCACGACGAGTCGTTCGCCGCCGAGGGGTACGACACCGGGGGCTGGGCCGAGGTGACGGTGCCGGGGCACTGGGTCCTCCAGGGCGACGGGGCGTTCGGCACGCCGATCTACACGAACCACCTCTACCCGTTCCCCGTCGACCCGCCGCACGTGCCGAGCGCGAACCCGACCGGTGACCACCTGCGCACCTTCGACCTGCCGGAGGGCTGGCCCGGGGACGGCTCGGCGACGCTGCGCTTCGACGGCGTCGAGTCGTGCGCGCGGGTCTGGCTGAACGGCACGGACATCGGCGCGTTCAAGGGCAGCCGCCTGCCGCACGAGTTCGCGGTCGGCCACCTCCTCAGGCCCGCCGGGAACGTCCTCGCCGTCCGCGTCCACCAGTGGTCGTCGGGCTCGTACCTGGAGGACCAGGACCAGTGGTGGCTGCCGGGCATCTTCCGTGACGTGACGCTGCTGCACCGCCCGGCCGACTGCGCCCTCGACTTCTTCGTGCACGCCTCCTACGACCACACCCGCGGTACAGGCACGCTGCGCGTGGACAGCGACGCGGCCGGCCGGATCGCCGTGCCGGAGCTGGGGGTCGACGTGGCGACGGGCGAACCGGTGACCGTCCCCGTCGAGCCGTGGACGGCGGAGACGCCGCGACTGTACGCGGGCACCCTGGACACCGGCGGCGAGCGAGTGCCGCTGCGCATCGGCTTCCGCACGGTGGCCAGGGACCCGTCGGACGGCCTCCTCAAGGTCAACGGAACGCCGGTCCTCCTCAAGGGCGTCAACCGCCACGAGTGGCACCCGGAGCACGGCCGCGCCCTCGACCTCGCAACGATGCGCCGCGACGTGGAGTTGATGAAGCAGCACAACGTCAACGCCGTCCGCACCTCGCACTATCCGCCGCACCCCGCCTTCCTGGACCTGTGCGACGAGTACGGCCTGTGGGTGATCGACGAGTGCGATCTGGAAACGCACGGTTTCGTCGAGCAGGGCTGGCGCGACAACCCCGTCGACGACGACCGCTGGACCCCGGCCCTCCTCGACCGCGCCGCCCGCATGGTGGAGCGCGACAAGAACCACCCCTGCGTCGTCCTGTGGTCGCTGGGCAACGAGGCGGGCACCGGACGCGGCCTCACCGCGATGGCCGAGTGGATCCGCGGCCGCGACCCCGAGCGGCTGGTCCACTACGAAGGTGACGCCAACTGCCGTGACACGGACGTCTATTCACGGATGTACGCGGACCACGCCGAGGTCGAGCGGATCGGCCGGGGCCTGGACGGCGGCCCGGACCGCCGCCGCACGCTCCCCTTCATCCAGTGCGAGTACGCGCACGCGATGGGCAACGGCCCGGGTGGACTCGCCGACTACCAGAGGCTGTTCGAGACGTACGACCGTCTCCAGGGTGCCTTCGTGTGGGAGTGGATCGACCACGGGATCAAGGACGAGCGGTTCGGATACGCGTACGGCGGCGACTTCGGCGAGGAGCTGCACGACGGCAACTTCGTCTGCGACGGGCTGCTGTTCCCCGACCGGACGCCGTCGCCGGGCCTCATCGAGTTCAAGAAGGTGATCGAGCCCGTACGCATCGAGGTCGACGCGGCGGCGGGCACGGCCCGCGTCACCAACCGCTACGACTTCCGCGACCTGGCCGCCCTCTCGTTCGCGTGGTCGCACCGGGCGGACGGCGAGGCCCTCCGGGAGGGCGCCTTGACCGTGCCGCCGCTCGACCCCGGCGAGTCCGCCGAGGTGAAGCTGCCGGCACCGACGGGCGACGGGGTGTGGACGGTACACGCGCGCGAAGGCGCCGCGGACGACGCGTACGAGGTGGCCTGGGGCCAGGCGGAGATCCGCGCAACTCCCGCACGCACAAGCTCACTTGCGGCCGGCCCGGTGTTCTCCGGATCCGGTGCGGTCACGCTCGGTCCGGCCGGGTTCGACGCGCGCACCGGCGAGCTGCGCACGGTCGGCGGGGTCGCGGTGATCGCCCCGCGGCTGGACGTGTGGCGGGCGACGACGGACAACGACGACGGGGCGAGCTGGCAGAGCGGCGAGCGACTCGGCCTGCTGTGGCGGCAGTTCGGCCTGCACCGCATGCAACACCGCACGGACGCGGTGGAGTGGGGGGACGACGCGCTGACCGTGCGCACCCGCGTGGCACCGGCGGGCCGCGACATCGGCCTGCGCACGCTCTACCGCTGGAGCGCCGACGAACGGCGGCTGCGCCTGACCGTGTCGGTGACCCCCGAGGGCGACTGGCGGATTCCGCTGCCCCGGCTCGGTGTGCGGCTCGGGCTGCCGGGCGCGTCCGGCGTGGCGGTCCGCTGGTACGGCGGCGGCCCCGGCGAGGCGTACCCCGACACGCAGGCCGCCGCGCGTCTCGGCCTGTGGCAGTCCGACGTCGACGCGCTGCAGACGCCGTACGTGCGGCCACAGGAGAACGGGGCCCGCGCGGACGTCCGTTGGGCCGAGATCGGCGGCCTGCGGATCGAGGGCGATCCGGAGTTCTGGTTCACGGCGCGGCGCTGGACGACCGAGCAGCTGGACGCGGCCGGACACCGCACGGACCTCGTGCCCGGTGACACGGTGTGGGTCAACCTGGACCACGCCCAGCAGGGCATCGGCTCCCAGTCGTGCGGCCCGGGCGTGCTGCCGCAGTACCGGCTCACGGCCGCACCGGCCACGTTCGCCTTCACCTTCGCGCTCGCGTGACCGACGCGGCCGAACGGACCGTCGCCGTCCCGCTGTTCACGCGGGCGGCGACGGTCGCCCCGGGGCAGGCGGGACTTTCACAACACGCCCTAGGTGTTCACGTGGCCCGCGCCTCCGCGGCGGGCACCTCGGCCTCCCAGCGCAGCAGGTCGCCCGGCTGGCAGTCGAGGACCTCGCAGAGCGCGGCGAGCGTCGTGAAGCGCACCGCCTTGGCGCGGCCGTTCTTGAGCACCGCCAGGTTGGCGGGGGTGATCCCCACCCGCTCCGCGAGCTCGCCCACGGACATCTTCCGCCTGGCCAGCATCACGTCGATGTCGACGGCGATCGGCATCAGATCACCTCGTCCAACTCGGCCTGCATGTGCGTCGCTTCGGCGTCCCGGGCGACCGCCTGGGCGAGCAGCATCCGCAGCACGAGCACGATGAGCGCGACCCCGAGGACGGCCACGCCGATCCCGGCCATGATGACGGTGACGCCCGGATCCTCCCGCTGGCCCGGCGCATTGACGCCCGTGACCACGAACCACAGGAGCGCGGCCGCCACGATCGCGCCGATCACGCCGTCCACGTACCGGAAGGCGGTGGACGAGAACACGGTGCCGTGGCGCACCATCGTCACCAGGCGCCCCACGCAGACCAGGGCGACCTGGACCGCCACCATGCCCAGGACCGTGATCACCCGGAACGCGGTCAGCGGCAGCGAGCCGTCCTCCGGGTCGCTGCCGCTGACCAGCGCCCACACCATCCCTGCCTGGACGCACACGGTGCCGGCGAACACCACCACGAGCACGGCGCGCAGCGCACGCACTGTCAGCTTTCCCATGACCACCCCTCCATCGAACCTCGATGGGAATCTATCGAATAGCGATAGGTGAAGTAAAGGTGGAGAGCGATCGAAGGCGCCCGGCGGGCCGCCCAGGGGACTGCCGCCGCCAGAAAGCCACCCGCGCGTACCTCGCCCACCGGACCTCGTGGTATCCCTGATGCCACGGGGGAGTTACGGGCTGAGGGGGTCGGTCATGGCGACGCGGGCGAGGGCCACTGGAGGCGTACGGGACAGGTCCGCCCTGCGGTCGCCGGGCCGGACCCGGTGCACGGGCGCGATGCTGCTCGCACTGTCCGCGCTGTTCGGGATCGCGTGCTTCCTGGCGTTCACGGCATGGATCCCCTCCGAGGCGGAGCGCGCCCAGGACTACCGGGCGGCCCGGCCGTGCCCGGCCGGGGCGACGCCGCGGGAGGTGGCGGCCGAGGACTGCCTGACCACCTGGCACTTCACCGTCGTGGGGACCAGGGCCGAGCACGGCGGCAAGACCACCGAGTACGACGTGACGCTGAAGGACAGGGACGATCCGTCCTGGCGCGAGACGGTGGAGTTCGAGGACTCCCGGCCCCTCTACGACACGCTGGATCCCGGTGACCGGGTCACCGCCACCGGCTGGCGGCACGACGTCGTGGCGCTCGCCCGGGACGGCGTGCGCCAGCACACCACGGACGAGCCGCGCGACGAGATCCAGATGAACACCGCCCTGGGCGTGGTGGCCGCGCTCCTGGCGGCCCAGATGTTCGTGTTCGGCGCGGTCCGCCTGGTGCGGCCCCGGCACGTCGCGCCCTTCGTCCGGGAGCCGTACGGCACGTGGCTGGTCCTCACCGTGCTCGGCGCCGGTTTCGTGGTGGGGCTCGCGTCGGTCGTGCTCGGCCTGCCGTCGTGGTCCGTGTACGCAAGCGTGCCCGCCGCGGTGTGCGCGGTCATGCTGTGGCTCCTGCGCCGTCGGCGGCCCGAGCCCGCCCCGGCCGGCCCGGACCGGCC
>NZ_JAAGMG010000028.1 GCF_010548525.1 Streptomyces sp. SID14478 | reverse complement strand
GGACCCCGGCGACGCGGCCCGTCCCCCGGTCGTGCCGGGGCGTGCCGGGGGCGGCGGACAGCCAGCCCTCCACGTCCCGTGATCCGTTCCTGCGCAGGTCGCTTCGCATGACACACCCCAGCGGCTCGACAACGGCGCACGGCTCGCTCCCGCGCGGCCGTGTGCCCAGGTGTCCAATGGCACGGGGTCACCCCTCGGGCGGAGTGATCCGCCCTGTCCGTGCCCCGGGAACGTGCCTCACCGGGGCCGGGATGTCCACGCCCCTGCGAGACAACCACACGTCGGCCCCGGTCCGCGGGCCGGTCACGGACGCCCGGGGAGCGTGGGGAACTGCACGGCGGCGCGCGCCGCTTCTTACGCGCCCAGGCTCGCGCGCCGGGCCCCGTGCAGGGGTACGGCGAGTTCGACGAGGGCGTGTTCCAGGGCGTGCAGATGAGCCAGGACCGGATGGCCGGGTTCGGCCTCGGCCGTTGCCGCGGCGGTGACCACGTCGCGGGTGTACGGGGCGGGTGCGGTCAGCGCCTCGACGGCGCTCTCCACGCGCCAGCAGGCGGCGGCGAGGCGGGCGTCGTGCGAGGCCTCGGGGTCGGCGG
>NZ_JAAGMG010001065.1 GCF_010548525.1 Streptomyces sp. SID14478 | reverse complement strand
CGCGCCGGACCGCCGAACGGCGCCGCGCCGCCCGCGACGTCCAGCTGGTCTTCCAGGACCCGTACGCCTCCCTGGACCGGCGCCAGCGGGTGCGCGACTGCCTCGCCGAGGCCGTCGCGCTCCACTCGGACCTGCGCGGCCGGGACCTGGAGCGGCGCGTGGCCGAACTGGTCGACCAGGTCGGCCTGGACGAGCGGCAGGCGACCGCGCTGCCTCGCGGCCTGTCCGGCGGACAGCGTCAACGGGTCGCCCTGGCACGGGCGTTGGCGGTGCGCCCGAAGATACTGGTGCTCGACGAGGCCGTCGCCGCGCTCGACGTGTCCGTGCAGGCGCAGATCCTCACGCTGCTGCGCGAGATCCGCGAACGGACGCCGGTGGCCTATCTGTTCATCACGCACGACCTCGGCGTGGTCCGGCACGTCTGCGACGACATCGTGGTGATGCGCGGCGGCCGGATCGTCGAACGCGGCACGGTGCGCTCGGTGCTGACCGCGCCGGCGCACCCGTACACGAGACAGCTGCTCGACTCGGTGCCGCGCCCCGGCTGGAAGCCCGCGCGCCGTCCCTCAACTCCCCTCTCCTGAAAGGGACTTCCTATGACGCGCACCGAACCCGCCCTGACCTTCGCCTTCGAGATCCGGGCCGAGGTGGAGCCGCCGCTGCACATCGGCCACGGCAGCGGCGAGCGCACCGAGTTCACGCCCATCACCGGCGGCACCGTACGCGGCCCCCGGCTGACCGGCACCGTCCTCGCGGGCGGCGGCGACTGGTCCGACACCCGCGGCGACGTCTGCCAGCTGGAGGCCAGGTACCTGCTGCGCGCCGACGACGGCACCGTGATCGACATCGTCAACCGGGGCTATTACGTGGAGTCCGGGGCGGACGTCTACTTCCGCACCGCCCCGGTCTTCCGCACGGACGCCCCCGCCCACCGCTGGCTCACCTCGACCGTCTTCGTCGGCCTGGCCCACGACGACGGGGGCGCCATCGTGATCCGCTGCTACAGCCTCGACTGACGGCGCCCGGTCAGGCGCCGACATACTGCGCCAGGTGCTTGCCGGTGAGGGTCTTGCGACGGGCGGCGACGAGCGCGGCCGGCGTGCCCTCGAAGACGACCTTGCCGCCGTCCTGGCCCGCGCCCGGACCCAGGTCGATGATCCAGTCGGCGTGTGCCATCACGGCCTGGTGGTGCTCGACGACGATCACCGACTTCCCCGAGTCGACGATCCGGTCGAGCAGGCCGAGCAGCTGCTCGACGTCGGCGAGGTGCAGTCCGGCCGTCGGCTCGTCGAGGACGTAGACGCCGCCCTTGTCGCCCAGGTGCGTGGCCAGCTTGAGGCGCTGCCGCTCGCCGCCGGAGAGGGTGGTGAGCGGCTGGCCGAGCGTCAGGTAGCCGAGGCCGACGTCGTCCAGCCGCTCCAGGATCTTGTGCGCGGCGGGCGTCCGGGCGTCCCCGGCACCGAAGAACTCCGCCGCCTCGGCCACCGACATCGCGAGCACCTCGCTGATGTCGCGCCCCCCGAAGTGGTAGTCGAGGACGGACGCGTCGAACCGCTTGCCGTCGCACTCCTCGCAGGTCGTCGCGACACCGGCCATGATCGCCAGATCGGTGTAGACGACGCCGACGCCCTTGCAGGTGGGGCAGGCGCCCTCGGAGTTGGCGCTGAAGAGGGCGGGCTTGACGCCGTTGGCCTTGGCGAACGCCTTGCGGATCGGTTCGAGCAGGCCGGTGTACGTCGCCGGGTTGCTGCGCCGCGAACCGCGGATCGCCCCCTGGTCGACGGAGACGACACCCTCCCCCGCGGGGATCGACCCGTGCACGAGCGAGCTCTTGCCGGACCCGGCGACCCCGGTGACGACGGTGAGCACCCCGAGCGGGATGTCGACGTCGACCTTCTTGAGGTTGTGCTCGGTGGCGCCGCGGATCTCCAGCACGCCGGTCGGCTCCCGGACCTCGTCCTTCACCGCGGCCCGGTCGTCGAAGTGCCGGCCGGTGACGGTGTCGGCGGCGCGCAGCCCGTCGACGGTGCCCTCGAAGCAGACGCTGCCGCCGCCCGCACCCGCGCCGGGGCCGAGGTCGACGACGTGGTCGGCGATCGCGATCAGCTCCGGCTTGTGCTCGACGACGAGCACCGTGTTGCCCTTGTCGCGCAGCCGCAGCAGCAGGTCGTTCATCCGCTGGATGTCGTGCGGGTGCAGACCGGTGGTCGGCTCATCGAAGACGTACGTCGTGTCGGTGAGCGAGGACCCGAGGTGCCGGATCATCTTGACGCGTTGCGCCTCGCCGCCGGACAGCGTGCCGGAGGGCCTGTCGAGCGAGAGATAGCCGAGGCCGATCTCCACGAACGACTCCAGGGTCTGGCGCAGCGACTCCAGGAGCGGCGCCACCGACGGCTCCTTCAGCCCGCCCACCCACTGCGCGAGGTCCCTGATCTCCATCGCGCAGGCGTCGGCGATGCTGATCCGCTTGATCTTCGAGGACCGGGCGCCCTCGTTCAGGCGGGTGCCCGCGCACTCGGGGCAGACGGTGAACGTGACGGCCCGCTCCACGAACGCGCGGATGTGCGGCTGCAGCGAGTCGACGTCCTTGGACAGCATCGACTTCTGGATGCGCGGGATCAGACCCTCGTACGTCAGGTTGATCCCGTCGACCTTGATCTTGGTCGGCTCCTTGTGCAGCAGGTCGTGCAGCTGCTTCTTCGTGAACCGCTTGATCGGCTTGTCCGGGTCGAAGAAGCCGCAGCCGGTGAAGATGCGCCCGTACCAGCCGTCCATGCTGTAGCCGGGGATGGTCAGCGCGCCCTCGTTGAGCGACTTGCTGTCGTCGTACAGCGCGGTCAGGTCGATGTCGGTGACCGCGCCCCGGCCCTCGCAGCGCGGGCACATGCCGCCGGTGATGCTGAAGCTGCGCCGCTCCTTCACCGTCTCCCCGCCGCGCTTCATGGTGACCGCGCCGGCGCCGCTGATGGAGGCGACGTTGAAGGAGAACGCCTTGGGCGAGCCGATGTGCGGCTTGCCGAGGCGGCTGAAGAGGATGCGCAGCATGGCGTTGGCGTCGGTGGCCGTGCCGACGGTGGACCGGGGGTCGGCGCCGAGCCGCTGCTGGTCGACGGTGATCACGGTCGTCAGTCCGTCGAGGACGTCGACCTCCGGGCGCGCCAGCGTCGGCATGAAGCCTTGTACGAAGGTGCTGTACGTCTCGTTGATCAGGCGCTGCGACTCCGCGGCGATGGTGTGGAACACCAGGGAGCTCTTGCCCGAGCCGGACACGCCGGTGAACACCGTGAGGCGGCGCTTGGGCAGCTCGACGCTGACGTCCTTGAGGTTGTTCTCCCGCGCGCCGTGCACGCGGATCAGATCGTGGCTGTCAGCGACGTGCTGCTCGGTCATCGTCTCTCCCTCGGTCGGCGCGGGCCGCCCCGGCGCGCTTCAGCTCAGCTCGTTGATACGGATCATGTTGCCCGCGGGGTCACGGAAAGCGCAGTCTCGTACACCCCACGGCTGATCGGTGGGTTCTTGGACGACCTCGGCGCCGGCGGCCAGCACCCGGTCGAAGGTGCCGGCGAGGTCCGCGGTGCCCAGGACGACGCGGGCGTAGCTGCCCTTGGCCATCATCTCGACGACGGTGCGCCGCTCGTCGTCGGTGACACCGGCGTCCATGGCGGGCGGCTCCAGGACGAGGTTCACGCCGGGCTGGCCGGCGGGCCCGACCGTGATCCAGCGCATCGCGCCGGAGCCGACGTCGGCGCGCACTTCGAAGCCGAGGACGTCGCGGTAGAACGCCACGGCCGCGTCCGGGTCGTCGTGCGGGAGGAACGAGGAGTGAATGCTGAGGTCGAGGTCCATGCCTGCGACGCTAGGCCCGACCGCCCGCCCGGCGCTTCTCCATTCCTGACCGGTCGTAGGCTGCGTCCCGTACGCGAAGGAATACCAAGGAACGCCCATGGACGAGGAGGCGGGATGGCCGGGACCGCGGTGGCCGAGGTGATGGCCGAGCTTGCCGGGCTCGAGGACCCGAAGGCCCGTGCGGTGAACGAGCGGCACGGTGACGACCACGGGGTGAACCTCGGCAGGCTGCGTGCGCTCGCGAAGCGGCTGAAGACGCAGCAGGAACTCGCGCGCGAGCTCTGGGCGACCGACGACACCGCGGCGCGGCTGCTGGCGCTGCTGATCTGCCGGCCGAAGGCGTACTCGCGCGACGAGCTGGACACCATGCTGCGCGAGGCGCGTACGCCCAAGGTGCACGACTGGCTCCTCACCTACGTGGTGAAGAAGAACCCGCACGCCGAAGAGGTGCGCCTGGCCTGGTCCGCCGACCCGGATCCGGCGGTCGCGGGCGCCGGCTGGACGCTGACCGCCGAACGCGTGACGAAGCGGCCCGAGGGCCTCGACCTCACCGGACTCCTCGATGAGATCGAGGCGCGCATGAAGGACGCCCCGGACCGCCTCCAGTGGGCGATGAACACCTGCCTGGCCCAGATCGGCATCGCCCACGCGGAGCACCGCGCCCGTGCCCGCGCCATCGGCGAGCGCCTGGGAGTCCTCAAGGACTATCCGACCTCCCCGGGCTGCACCTCCCCGTACGCCCCGGTCTGGATCGACGAGATGGTGCGGCGCCGGCAGCAGGGAGCCGGCCGCTGACGCAGCCCGGTGAAGGCCGGACTCAGGCGAACACCGACACGAGCAGCGCCATCAGCAGCCCGCAGACGCTCACGATGGTCTGGATCGCGGTGTGCGACTTCGTGGCCTGTCCGAGCGTCATCCCGAAGGACTCCTTGACCAGCCAGAACCCCGCGTGGTTCACGTAGTTGAGGCCGATCGAACCGGCACCGATGGCCACGACGAGCAGCGAGGTGTGCAAGCTGCCGTCGCCCTGCGCGAGCGGGGCGAGGATGCCCGTCGCGGCGACGATGCCCACCGTGGCGGAGCCGGTGGAGAAGGACAGGATCAGGGCCAGCAGCCAGCCGAGCACGATCACGTTGATGTGCAGGCCGGATGCCGCGGACTCGACGGCCTGGCCGATCCCGGAGTCCTCCAGGACCTGGTTGAACGCGCCGCCGCCCGCGATGATCAACAGGATGCCGGCGACGGCCTTCAGGCTGTCGGTGAGCTCGGAGCGGATCGCGTCCGGCGACAGGCTGCTGCGGTAGCCGAGGGCGAACAGCGCGAACAGGAAGCCCGCGAGCATCGCGATCACCGGCTCGCCGATGAAGGCCATGACGTGCCGCAGGGGGCTGGACTCGTCCAGCGCGAGCTCCGCGATCGTGCGCAGCAGCATCAGGGCGACGGGTACGAGCACCGCGGCGAGGGCCCAGCCGGTGCGGACCTTGTTCGCCCGCGGCTCCTCGGGTTCCGAGGAGACCTGAGGTCCCGCCGCGGAGCCCTGGGCCGCGTCGCCGTTCCCGGCGAACTTGGCGACCAGCTCGGGGTCGGGGCGCACGTCGAGGCGCGGCGCGATCCACCGGCCGTACACCGGACCGGCGATGATGATCGTCGGGATCGCGCAGAGCAGGCCCACGGCGATGCTCATGCCGAGATTCGCGTGCAGGCCCTCGACCGCGACGAGCGGGCCGGGGTGCGGGGCGACCATGCCGTGCAGGGTGGACAGGGCACCGATCGCGGGCGCCGCCAGATACACGTACGGGGACGAGATCGCGTGCGTGCGTTCCAGGCGCCGGGCCACGCTGAAGATCAGCGGGAGCAGCACGATCAGGCCGATCTCGAAGAACATCGGGATGCCGATGACGAAGGCCGCGCCCGTCACGTACCAGGGCAGGGAGCGGGGGCTCGCGCGGTCGACGATCATCCGGGCGATCCGGTCCGTGGCGCCCGACGCCGACAGCAGCCGTCCCAGCATGGCGCCGAACGCGAGGGTGACGCCGACGTCGCCGAGGATGCCGCCGGCACCCGTCTCCAGCGATTCGGCGATCTTCTCGACCGGCAGTCCCGCCGCGAGGGCGACGCCGACCGAGACGGTCATCAGGGCGATGAAGGGGTGGAACCGCAGCCGGGAGTTGATCAGCGTGATCAGCGCGCCGATGGCGACCGCCAGGATGATCAGCAGCGTCCACGTGTGGCCCGTCACAGTCGGGCTCCCGGTCGGCCGTGGCGGACCGCGTCCGGGCGGGCGGCGGTGAGTGCTGTCGTCATTGAAGAACTCCTGGTCTGCGGCTCGTGCGTGTCCCGGCGGGAACGTATCGGCCGGGCGCCGAGCGCCTCCAGGTTCTGCGCGTAACCCGTGAAACCCCTGATCTGTGCGTTCTGCGCATTCTGTGCACGGTCCGCGCCGGGGTTACGGTCGGCGGGTGAGGATCGTCGAACCGCCAGGTCGGGTGCCGTCCGCCCGGGAGCGGCCGACCCCGGGAAAGCCGTCCCGCGGACGGTGGTTCGGACGGGGACGGCTGCGACTGCGGACCCAGGTGCTGCTCCTGCAGTGCGCGGTGGTCGCGGTCACTCTCGCCACGGCGTTCGCCGCCTTCGCGTACTTCAACGAGCACCGGCTCGACCGGGAGTACCAGCTGCGTGCGCTCGCGGTGGCCCGCACGGTCGCCTCCGAGCCGTCCGTGCGGCGCGCCGCCGCCGAGTTCTCCGCCGCCAACGCCCGCCCGGGAAGCGGCGCGGCACACACCGGGCGGGCGACGCTCGCCGCGGGTCCGGCGCAGACCGTGGCCGAGGCGGCGCGGGCCAGGACCCGGTCCCTGTTCGTCGTCGTCACGGACGACAAGGGCATCAGGCTGGCCCACCCGGAACGCGCGCAGCTGGGCAAGAAGGTGAGCACGGACCCCTCCGGGGCCCTGTCCGGGCACGAGGTCCTCGCGCGGCATCGCGCGCACCTCGGCGACGAGGTCGTCGCGAAGGTCCCGGTGTACGCGCCAGGCTCGACCACCGAGATCGTCGGCGAGGCGAACGCGGGGATCGCCGCGTCCGCCGTGCAGGCCCAGTTCCTGCGGACCCTGCTCGGCGGGCTCGGCTGGCTCGCGCTCGCCCTGCTGCTCGGCGTCGCCGCGTCCGCGATGCTGGCCCGGCGGTGGAAGC
Organism: Streptomyces sp. SID14478; assembly: GCF_010548525.1. GTDB lineage: Bacteria > Actinomycetota > Actinomycetes > Streptomycetales > Streptomycetaceae > Streptomyces. Next base: position 144,981 of record NZ_JAAGMG010001065.1, on the reverse strand, counting down.
GACTGACCCTCGGCCTCGAACCGGAGGAACTGGCCGGGCTGGTCCAGGAGCAGGAGGCGGTCCTGCACGGCATCGGCGAAGGCGTCCTCGCCCTCGACAGCGAGGGCAGGGTCACGGTCGTCAACGACGAGGCGCGCCGGCTGCTCGCGTCCGACGCCGCTCCCGGCCGCGGCATCGAGGAGCTGGGGCTGACGCCCCGGGTGGTGCAGGCCCTGCGCAGCCCCTCGCGAGGCCCGGTCATGGCGGCCGTCGGCGAGCGGGTCCTCGTGCTCTCGTCCCGCACGGTACAGCGGGACGGCCGCGATCTCGGGACGCTGCTGACGGTCAAGGACCGTACCGATGTGGAGTCCCTGACGCGGCAGCTCGACGCGGTGCAGGCGATGAGTTCGGCGTTGCGCGCGCAGCGCCACGAGTTCGCCAACCGGCTGCACGTCGTCTCCGCCCTGGCCCACGGCGGGCACCTCACCGAGACCGCCGACTACATCGACACGATCCTCGGCACGGGCCGGCTCGCCGAGGAGCTGCCCGGCATCGACGCGGTCCACGACTCCTACCTGCGCGCCTTCCTGACCGCGAAGGCGGCACAGGCGCGCGAGAGCGGGGTCACCCTGCTCATCGGCGGCGCCACCTGGGTCGACGGCACCCTCGCGGCGCCCGTCGACGTCACCACCGTGTTCGGCAACCTCGTCGACAACGCGATCGAGGCCGCGCAGCACGGCGGGCGCGCCGCGGCGTTCGTCGAGGTGGAACTGATGACGGAGGGCACCACGCTGCTCCTCACCGTCGCCGACACGGGGGACGGCGTCCCGCCCGGCGACGGCAGCCCGGCGCACGACGTGTTCCGCGAGGGCGTGTCGACCAAGGACCACGCCTCGGTGGTGGGCGGCCGCGGCATCGGCCTCGCTCTGGCCCGCCAGATCGCCCGCACCGGTGGCGGCGACGTGTACCTCGCGGAACCCGGCGGCCCGCCGCTCACCCCCGAACTCCCGGACGCACCGCGGACGTTCGGACCGGACACCGCACCAGTCACCGGGGGCGCGGTCTTCGTGGCCCGCCTCCACGACGTCATGGAGATCCCCACGTGACGGCCCTCGACCGACCGCCCCTCTCGGTCCTCGTGGTCGACGACGACTTCCGCGTCGCCGGCGTCCACGCCTCGCTGGTGACGGAGGTCCCCGGCTTCACGGTGGCCGGCACGGCCCCGACGACCGCGGCGGCACTGGAAGCCGTAGAGGCCGCCGACACGGCCATCGACCTGGCCCTCGTCGACATCTACTTGCCCGACGGCAGCGGCATCGACCTGCTGCGCCGCCTGGACTGCGACGCCTTCGTCCTCAGCGCGGCGGCGGAGGGCCCGGTGGTCCGCCGCGCGTTGTCCGCGGGCGCCCTGGCCTACCTGGTCAAACCGTTCCCGCCGAACCTGCTGACGGAAAAGCTCCGCGGCTACGCCCGCTTCCGGCAGCTCACGGAGACGGAGTCCGTGGACCAGAGCACGGTCGAGAACGCGTACGCCGCACTGCGCGAGCCCCCGGCCCGCCGCCCCGCTCCCCGCACGGTGACCGGCGACGCGGTCCTGACGACCGTACGCAACGCCCCGGCACCGCTGTCCGCAGGAGAGGTCGGCGAGCTCATCGGCGTCTCCCGCGCCACGGCCCAGCGCTACCTCGCCGCACTGGTCTCCGCGAACCTCCTGCGCATGAGCCTGCGCTACGGAACGACGGGGCGCCCGGAACAGGAGTACCGGACGCCCTGACGGGCCGGGCGGCGAAGGACATACCCCGGGCGCTTACTCCGACGCCCCGAAAAGGCGCGGCTCAGGACTGCTTCGAGGCGGGCTCAAGGATCGCGACGCACTCCACGTGATGAGTCATCGGAAACAGATCGAACGCCCGAAGCGTCCGCACCTTGTACCCGCCCTCCTTGAAGTACCCCAGATCCCGGGCGAGCGCGGCCGGGTCGCAGGCCACGTAGGCGATGCGGCGGGCGCCCAGCGTCGCGAGGTGGGCGACCGTCTTCTTGCCCGCGCCCGCGCGCGGCGGGTCCAGGACGATGAGGTCGACCTGGTCGATGCCGGTGCGCGGCAGGACGGCCTCGACCTTGCCCTGCTCGATGCGGACCCGGTCGAACGCGGCGAGGTTGTGCCGGGCGTCCTCGACGGCGCGCTTGCCGGACTCGATGCCGAGCACGGCACCCTGGTCGCCGACGCGGTCCGCGAGGGCGCCGGCGAAGAGGCCGACGCCGCAGTACAGGTCGAGCGCCATGTCGCCCTTGCGCGGCAGCAGGCCCTGCATGACGGCGCGCATCAGCGTCTCGGCGGCCTGCGGGTGGACCTGCCAGAAGCCGCCGCTGCCGACCCGGTAGGTGCGGCCGTCGGCGCGCTCGCGGACGAAGGCGCGGCCGTGGACGCGGTGGATGCCGCCGTCCTTCTCCTCGACGCGCATGACGGAGACGGGCTTGTCGAGTTCGACGAGGGGCAGGCGGGCGCCCGGCTTGGGCTCCAGGATCACCATGCGGTCCTGGGACCCGCTCGCGGCGATCGCGTCGACGGACACCATGCCGGACCAGTCCCGCTTCTCGATGCCCAGCTCGGAGACGCCCTCGGCCGCGATCATGCAGTGCTCGACGGGCTCGACCTCGTGCGAGCGGTGGCGGCGCAGTCCGGCGTTGCCGTCGGCGTCGACCGCGTACTGGACGCGGGTGCGCCACTGCGGCACCTGGCCCGCCGGGAGCTTGTCGCCCTCGGCCGGCATGACCGTGCCGTCCCAGCCGGCCTCCTCGGGCGTGAGGCCCGCGAGCCGCTGCAACTGCTCGGCGATGACCTCGCCCTTCATGCGGCGCTGCGCACCCGGCTTGGCGTGCTGCCAGTCGCAGCCGCCGCAGCGGCCCGGGCCGGAGTAGGGGCAGGGCGCCTCGACGCGGTCCTTGGACGGTTCGAGGACCTGCACGGCGTCCGCGCGCAGGAAGCGCGCGCCCTCCTCGCCCTCGGTCACCCGGGCCACGACCCGCTCGCCGGGCAGCGTGTGCCGGACGAAGAGGACCTGCCCCTCGGACGTACGCGCGATGCAGTGGCCGCCGTGCGCGACGGGCCCGACCTCGACCTCGTACTCCTCCCCCACCAGTGACGTCTTCGGTTCTGCCTGCATGGCGGGGGCTCCACTACGTAAGGGGGAAACGGCCCTGGAAAAAGCGGCCGGACAACAGCCCACCAGTCTACGTGGCTGTCGTCCGGCCGCTCACCAGGATCCGGTGGCACCTACTTGCCGCTCGGCTCCTTCGGGCGCTTCTCCACCGGGCCGCGTCGCACGGCGCCGGGCGCGCTCCACTCGGAACGCCTGCGGGCCCGCTTCTTGGCGGCCTCGGAGGACTCCAGCTGGTAGGGCACGGAGGTGACCATGATCCCCGGGGTGAACAGCAGACGCCCCTTGAGCCGCAGTGCGCTCTGGTTGTGCAGCAGGTGCTCGTACCAGTGGCCCACGACGTACTCGGGGATGATCACGCTGATCGCGTCCCGCGGCGACTCCCGGCGCAGGTTCTTGATGTACTCGATGACGGGGCGGGTGATCTCCCGGTAGGGGGAGTCGAGCACCTTGAGCGGGACGTCGATGCCCCGGCGCTCCCACTCGTCGCGCAGCGCCTTCGTCTCGGCCGGATCGACGTTGACGCTCAACGCCTCCAGGGTGTCCGTCCGCATCAGCTCCGCGTAGGCCAGGGCCCGCAGCGTCGGGCGGTGGATCTTCGAGACGAGGACGATCGAGTGCACGCGGGACGGGCGGACGCTGTCGTCCGACGGGGTCTCCGGTGCGGCGATCTCCTCGGCGACCCGGTCGTAGTGCTTACGGATCGCGCTCATCGTCGCGTAGAAGATGCACATGCCGAGCAGTGCGACCCAGGCACCGTGGGTGAACTTCGTGACCAGGACGACCACGAGGACGAGGCCGGTGAAGAAGGCGCCGAAGGTGTTGATCGCGCGGGAGCGGACCATGTGGCGCCGCTTTTCCGGGTCGCGCTCGGAGCGCAGGTGGCGGTTCCAGTGCCGGACCATGCCGGTCTGGCTCAGCGTGAACGAGACGAACACGCCCACGATGTAGAGCTGGATCAGGCGGGTGGAGTCGGCTCCGTAGATGACGACGAGGAGCATGGCCGCGCCCGCGAGCAGCACGATGCCGTTGGAGAACGCGAGGCGGTCGCCGCGGGTGTGCAGCTGGCGCGGCAGGTAGCGGTCCTGCGCGAGGATCGAGCCGAGCAGCGGGAAGCCGTTGTACGCGGTGTTCGCCGCCAGGAAGAGGACGAGCGCCGTCGCCGCCGCGAGGATGAGGAACAGGAAGCTGCCCTTGCCGAAGACGGCCTCGGCGACCTGCGAGATGACGGGGTTCTGTACGTAGCCGGAGCCGACCGCGATGCCGTTGTGGATCAGGTCCGTCGCCGGGTTCTCGGCCATGCGGACCTTGGTCGCCATGGCGAGCCCGATGATGCCGCAGAACATGGTCACGGCGAGCGCGCCCATGAGCGCCAGCGTGGACGCCGCGTTCTTCGACTTGGGCTTGCGGAAGGCCGGCACGCCGTTCGAGATCGCCTCGACGCCGGTGAGCGCCGCGCATCCGGAGGAGAAGGCGCGCAGGAGGAGGAAGACCAGCGCGAAGCCCGCGAGGCCTTGGTGCTCGGCCTTGATGTGGTAGTCGGCGGTGGGTGCCTTCATGGTGTCGTCGAGGACGATCCCGCGGAAGGCGCCCCAGACGATCATGATGAAGACGCCCGCGACGAAGACGTACGTCGGGATGGCGAAGAGCTTGCCGGACTCCTTGACCCCGCGCAGGTTCATCACCGTCAGCAGGACGATGACGGCGCAGGCGCAGAGCACCTTGTGCTCGACGACGAACGGGATCGCGGAGCCGAGGTTCTCGATGCCGGACGCGATGGAGACGGCGACGGTCAGGACGTAGTCGACGAGCAGGGCGCTGGCGACGGTGAGCCCGGCCTTCGGGCCGAGGTTGGTGTTGGCCACCTCGTAGTCGCCGCCACCGCTCGGGTAGGCGTGCACGTTCTGCCGGTACGAGGCGACGACCGTGAACATCAGCACGACGACCGCGACCGCGATCCAGGGGCTGAAGTGGTACGCCGACACGCCCGCGATGGAAAGGACCAGCAGGACCTCGCCCGGCGCGTACGCCACGGAGGACAGCGGGTCGGAGGCGAAAACGGGGAGGGCGATGCGCTTCGGCAGGAGCGTTTCTCCGAGCCGATCACTGCGCAGTGCGCGCCCGATCAAGATCCGTTTGGGCACGTCGGTCAGTTTGGACACGCAGAGGATCGTAAGCGTTCGAACGCGGGGCGGCACACCCACCACCCCGAATCGGCACCGCGCACACCCACACCCGCCGCTTCCGCCCGCCCGGGACGCCCTGTCGATCTAGCCGCCGACGCGAGGGCGGAGTTCGAGCACATTGCCGATACGGTGGTCCTGACGCGGGCCATACGGGGTTCGCATCGTGCCCCGGGATCGAGCCGCACCGGCTGGACCAAGCCTCGAGAGAGAGCCATGAGCAGGACGTTTACGCAGGTCAGTGGGCCTATGAGGAGTGCGGGGTAGGGCCGTGCATATCGTGATCATGGGCTGTGGCCGAGTGGGGTCCCAACTCGCCCAGACCCTGGAACAGCAGGGCCACACCGTGGCCGTGGTCGACCAGGACCCCACGGCCTTCCGCCGTCTGGGCTCCGGGTTCGGCGGCCGTCGCGTCACCGGGGTCGGCTTCGACCAGGACACCCTGCGCGAGGCCGGCATCGAGGAGGCGGGCGCTTTCGCCGCCGTCTCCAGCGGTGACAACTCCAACATCATCGCCGCCCGCGTGGCCCGCGAGATGTTCGGCATCGAGAACGTGGCGGCGCGCATCTACGACCCCCGCCGCGCCGAGGTCTACCAGCGCCTGGGCATCCCGACGGTCGCCACGGTCCGCTGGACCGCCGACCAGATGCTGCGCCGGCTGCTGCCCTCGGGCGCGGAGCCGCTGTGGCGCGACCCCACGGGCGGCGTCCAGCTCGCCGAGGTGCACGCGTCGACGTCCTGGGTGGGCCAGAAGATCAGCCGTCTCCAGGAGGAGACGGGGGTCCGCGTGGCGTTCCTCACCCGGCTCGGTGAGGCGATCCTGCCGTCGTCGCAGACGGTGCTGCAGGAAGGCGACCTGGTGCACGTGATGATGCGCACGGACGAGGTCGAGAAGGTCGAGGCGGTCTTCGCCGAAGGCCCCGAGGAGGGCGGTCACTGATGAGGGTCGCCATTGCCGGAGCCGGAGCGGTCGGCCGCTCGATCGCGGGCGAGCTCCTGGAGAACGGTCACGAGGTCCTCCTCGTCGACAAGGCGCCGACGGCCATCTCGGTCGAGCGCGTCCCGCAGGCGGAGTGGCTGCTCGCCGACGCCTGCGAGATCACGTCCCTGGACGAGGCGGCGCTGCAGCGCTGCAACGTGGTCATCGCGGCCACCGGCGACGACAAGGTCAACCTCGTCGTCTCCCTCCTCGCGAAGACCGAGTACGGGGTCCCGCGGGTCGTCGCCCGCGTCAACAACCCGAAGAACGAATGGCTGTTCAACGAGTCGTGGGGCGTCGACGTCGCCGTCTCCACGCCGCGCCTGATGTCGGCCCTGGTCGAAGAGGCCGTCAGCGTGGGCGACTTGGTCCGCCTGCTGCGCTTCAGCCACGGCGACGCGAACCTGGTCGAGCTGACGCTCCCGCCGGAGTCGGCCCTGGCCGGCACGCGCGTGGGTGACGTCCAGTGGCCGCAGGACACGTCCCTCGTGACGATCATCCGCGGCACCCGCGTCCTGGCCCCCAGCCAGGAGGACTCCCTGGAAGCGGGCGACGAGCTGCTGTTCGTCGCCGCCCAGGCGCGGGAGGAGCAGTTGGAGGACCTGCTGTCGGTGCGGCGCGAGGACGCGTAGCCCCTGACATGCGAGTGGGCCCCACCAGATGTACTGGTGGGGCCCACTCGCATGTCAGGGGCGCGGGGAACCGCGCGCGCAAACGCGACGACGCCGCACGCGCGTTCGGGCCTCAGTCCTCGCGGCGGTGGCGCGCACCCGCACCGGAGGAGGCCTCCTCCTCGGACGTCCCGGCCTTCTCCGCCTTCTCGGCCTTCTCCGCGGCTTCCATCTCGGCGAACACGTCGATGGGCGCGGGCGCCTTCGCCAGGAACACCCAGGTCAGCCAGACGGCCAGCAGGAACGGCGGGATCTTCAGCGCGATCAGCACCCAGCCGAACTTGGTCGTGTCCGCCCACCAGTACATCGGGAACAGGATCGCGCACTTGGCGAGCAGGATCAGGCCCCAGGCCCAACTCGCCTTCGCGTACGCCTTCTTGCGCCCGGGGTTGCGCGTGCGCCACGACAGGTTCTCCTTGAACACCGGGCCGAGGATGAGCCCGATCAAGGGAACGCCGCACAGCGTCGTCACGATGTACGCGAGCGCGAGCCCCAACGTGTAGAGCATGCCCGGCAGATAGAAGTCCTTGGCGTTGCCCGTCATCATCGCGAAGACGACACCGAAGGCGACGCCGAAGACACCGCTGAAGGCGTGCTTGACGGTGCCCTTCATGACCAGCCGTGCGACGACCAGGACCAGCGACACCGCGAGGGCCGCGATGGCCGACATGTGCAGGTCTTTGTTGATCGTGAAGATGGTCACGAAGAGGAGGCCGGGCACGACGGTCTCCACCATGCCCCGCACGCCGCCGAAGGCCTCGAAGAGAGCGGCCTCGGTCACCGCCTTCGAAGCGGCGGCGTCGTGGTCGACTCCGGGTTCGCGGTCGGTCGGCTTGTCGAGGGACGTCACCGGCTACTCCCGTCCGAGGGGTCTGAGTTCGTACTTCGGGTTGAAGAGCACCCTACGGCCCCGGCTCATCGAGACCCGCCCCGAAGCGATCAGCTTCCGGCCCGGTTCGATCCCGACGATCGACCGCCGGCCGAGCCACACCACGTCCAGCGCGGCCGAGCCGTCGAACAACTCCGCCTCCAGCGCCGGAACTCCGGCGCGTGGCCGCAGGGTTACCGTGCGCAACGTACCAGTAACCGTCACGATCTGTCGGTCGTGGCAGTCTCCGATGCGCGTACAGCCCGTGGTCTGCGAATCCTCGCGCAGCTCCTCCGACTCCAGATCCTCCTGGGACGTGGAGAGTCGGTCGAGCATGCGGCGGAAGCGGCCCGCCGGCTTCTCGGACGCCCTGTCGGAACGCGGAACAGCACTCATACAGGAAGCGTACCCGGGGCAGGTCACCCGAACGCAGGGCCTACTTCTCGAAGCGGTAGCCCATCCCCGGCTCCGTGATGAAGTGCCGCGGATGCGACGGGTCCGTCTCCAGTTTGCGGCGCAGTTGCGCCATGTACACGCGCAAATAGTTGGTCTCCGTGCCGTACGACGGGCCCCACACCTCCTGCAGCAACTGCTTCTGGCTGACCAGGCGTCCCGCGTTGCGCACGAGCACCTCCAGCAGGTGCCACTCGGTGGGCGTCAGCCGTACGTCGCGCCCGTCCCGGTTGACCTTCTTCGCGGCCATGTCGACCGTGAAGTCCTCGGTCTCGACGATGCCCTCGTCCTCCCCGCTCCCGAGGGGCTCGGCCCGGCGCACGGCCGCGCGCAGCCGGGCCAGCAGCTCGTCCATGCCGAACGGCTTGGTCACGTAGTCGTCGGCGCCCGCGTCGAGCGCCTCGACCTTCTCGTCCGAGGAGTGCCGGGCGGACAGCACCAGGATCGGCACCCGGGTCCAGCCGCGCAGCCCCCTGATCACCTCGACGCCGTCCATGTCGGGCAGGCCCAGGTCCAGGACGACCACGTCGGGGTGGCGGGCCGCGGCCAGTTGCAGCGCCTGCGCGCCGTCGGCGGCGGCGTCCACCTCGTACTTGCGCGCCTTGAGGTTGATGACGAGGGCGCGGACGATCTGCGGTTCGTCGTCGACCACGAGCACCCGGGTCATGTGTGCCTGCCTCTCTGAGCTCCTGCGGTGTCGGCCGGTGCCGACGTCGTCCGTACCCATGATGGATCGGGGGGACCGGCCGGGTCGGGCGCCGTCGCCGCCCGCAGGGTGAGCACCATCGTCAGACCGCCCCCCGGGGTGTCCTCCGCGTCGAGCGTGCCGCCCATGGCCTCGACGAAGCCGCGCGCCACGGCGAGCCCCAGGCCCACCCCGGCGCCCCGTGGCGCGTCGCCGTAGCGCTGGAAGGGCGCGAAGATACGGTCCTTCGCGGCGTCCGGCACACCGGGGCCGCGGTCCACGACCCGCAGTTCGACGCGGTCACCGTGGGTGCTCGCGGCGACGAGGACACGGGAGCCGGGTCCCTCGGCCGGGCTGTACTTGACGGCGTTCTCGACGATGTTCGCGACGGCCCGCTCCAGCAGGCCCCTGTCGACGCTCACCATCGGCAGCGACTCGGGGATGTCCAGGTCGATGCTGAGCTCGGGGTCCGGTACGCCGCCGAGCGCCATCGGCACCACCTCGTCGAGGTCGGTCTCCCTGATCAGCGGGGTGACGGTGCCGGTCTGCAGCCGTGACATGTCGAGCAGGTTCCCGACGAGGTGGTCGAGCCGGTCGGCCCCCGCCTCGATCCCGGCGAGCAGTTCCGCCTGGTCCTGCGGCGACCATTCGACGTCCTCGGCGCGCAGCGAGGAGACGGCGGCCTTGATGCCGGCGAGCGGGGTGCGCAGGTCGTGGCTGACGGCGGCGAGCAGGGCGGTGCGGATGCGGTTGCCCTCGGCGAGCGCGCGGGCCTGGTCGGCCTCGGAGCGCAGCCGCCTGCGGTCCACGACGACGGCGGCCTGCGCGGCGAAGGCGGCGAGGACCCGTCGGTCCTCCGCGGGCAGCACCCGCCCGGACAGGGCGAGCACCATGTCGATCCCGCCGCCCACGGGCACGTCGACGTCGGCGTCCTCGGGCCGGCCGTCGGGATGCGGCCCGACGCTGCCCGCGCACGTCCACGGTGCCGTGTCGCTCTCCCGTTCCAGGAGCGCCACGGACTCCATCGCGAACGTCTCCCGTACGCGTTCGAGCAGTGCTTCCAGGCTCGTGTCGCCGCGCAGCACGCTGCCCGCGAGGAAGGAGAGGATCTCGGACTCGGCGCGCAGGCGTGCGGCCTGGTGGGTGCGCCGGGCGGCCAGGTCCACGACCGAGGCGACCGACACGGCCACGCCCACGAAGATCACGATGGCGACGATGTTCTTCGGGTCGGCGACCGTGAACAGGTGCTTGGGCGGCGTGAAGAAGTAGTTGAGGAGCAGGGAGCCGAACGCCGCCGAGGCGAGCGCCGGGAGCAGTCCGCCGACCAGCGCCGCCGCCACGGTCAGCGACAGGAACAGCAGCATGTCGTTGGCGAGGCCGAGGTCGGACCGCACGTGCGTGAGGATCAGCGAGAGCAGCACGGGCCCGCCGATGCCGACGAGCCAGCCCCACAGGATGCGCGAGCGCCCGAGCCTGGCCCCGCGCGCGACGGGCAGGCCGCGTCCCTTGGCGGCCTCCTCGTGCGTGACGATGTGCACGTCGAGGTCGGGCCCCGATTCGCGGGCGACGGTCGCGCCGACGCCCGGGCCGAAGACGTACTGCCAGGTCTTGCGGCGGGAGGAGCCGAGGACGACCTGGGTGGCGTTGACGCCGCGCGCGAATTCCAGGAGTGCGGAGGGGACGTCGTCGCCGATCACGTGATGGAACGTTCCGCCGAGGTCCTCGACCAGGGTGCGCTGGACGGCCAGTTCCTTGGGCGAGGCGGCGGTGAGGCCGTCGCTGCGGGCGATGTAGACGGCGAGGACCTCGCCGCCCGCACCCTTCTCCGCGAGCCGCGCCGCGCGCCGGATCAACGTACGGCCCTCGGGACCGCCGGTCAGCCCCACGACGATGCGCTCGCGGGCCTGCCAGGTGGAGCGGATGTCGTGCTCGCCCCGGTACTGCTGGAGGTACTCGTCGGCCCGGTCCGCGACCCACAGCAGGGCCAGCTCGCGCAGTGCGGTGAGGTTTCCGGGGCGGAAGTAGTTGGACAGGGCCGCGTCGACCTTGTCCGGCTTGTAGATGTTGCCGTGCGCCATGCGGCGGCGCAGCGCCTGGGGCGACATGTCGACAAGCTCGATCTGACCGGCCCGGCGGACCACCTCGTCGGGCACCGTCTCCCGCTGCCGTACGCCGGTGATGGCCTCGACCACGTCGCCCAGCGACTCGAGGTGCTGGATGTTGACGGTCGAGACGACGTCGATGCCCGCGGCCAGGAATTCCTCGACGTCCTGCCAGCGCTTGGCGTTGCGCGAGCCGGGCACGTTCGTGTGTGCCAGCTCGTCGACGAGGGCGACGGCGGGGGCCCGGTCGAGGACCGCGTCGACGTCCATCTCGTGGAAGCGCGAGCCGCGGTACTCGATCTCCCTGCGCGGCACCTGCTCCAGGCCGTGCAGCATGACCTCGGTCCGCGGCCGGTCGTGGTGCTCGACGAACGCGACCACGCAGTCCGTGCCGCGCTCGACGCGGCGGTGCGCCTCGGACAGCATCGCGTACGTCTTGCCGACGCCCGGTGCGGAACCGAGATAGATCCGAAGCTTGCCGCGTCCCATGGCCTCATTGTCTTCCTGTTGCTGCTGCACGCAGCTCGCTGCTCCTCGCAGCGTCGACCTTACGGTCAGCAACTCCGACAAATAAGACAGGTGCCTGGTGAGGGGGCGTCTTTGACGGAACCCTGATGCGCCGCGGACCCGTCAGTGCTGGACGATCTCCCCGTCGTTCAGCTCCAGGACGCGGTCGGCGAGGTCGAGCAGGGTCGTGTCGTGGGTGGCGACCAGTGCGGTGACGCGCTCGCTGCGCACGACGGCGCGCAGCAGCTCCATCACGGCCAGCCCGGTCTCCGCGTCGAGCTGTCCCGTGGGCTCGTCGGCGATGAGCAGGGCCGGCTTGTTGGCGAGGGCTCGGGCGATGGCGACGCGCTGTTGCTGCCCGCCGGAGAGCTCCCCGGGGCGCTGCTTGGCGTGCCCCTCCAGGCCGACGAGCGAGAGCAGCAGCTCGACGCGCTCTTCCCGCGCGCGTGCCTGCTCCTTGCGCAGCCGCATCGGCACGCCCACGTTCTCGGCGGCCGTGAGGATCGGGATCAGCCCGAAGGACTGGAAGATGAAGCCGACGCGGTCGCGGCGCAGCTCCAGGAGCCCGTTCTCCCCCAGGTCGGCGAGGTCGAGCCCGTCGACCACGATGCGTCCGCGATCCGGCTCGTCGAGACCGCCGACGAGGTTGAGCAGGGTCGTCTTGCCGGATCCGGAGCGCCCCTTGAGAGCGACCAGCTCGCCGCGCGGCACCTCGAAGGAGACGCCGCGCAGGGCGTGCACGGCGGCGGCGCCCGTCCCGTACGAACGGTGCAGGCCCTCCACGACGACCATCGGCCCGTGGCCGTCCTGGTCGAGGACGGCGGTCCCCGCCTCGGTGCTCTCGGTCATGCGCCCCGCTCCCCCGTACGTGTGTTCCCGGCCGGGCGCCAGTATGGTCACCTGCCGCCCGGCCGGGCAATGGTCAGCTCGGGTTCTCGGCGTGGGTCAGGGTCTCCCAGGCCACGAACAGGTTGTTGGAGCCGGCCGGCCGGTTCTGCTCGGTCAGCTTCTGGGTGTTCGTCATGGCGGTGCCCAGGCGGGTGTGCAGGGCGTTGTAGCCGACCTCGGTGACCGGCCCGAGGCCCCTGTTGACGCTGCCGCCGCACAGCGAGCTCGGCGGCGCCTCACCCAGTTCGTACTTGGCCTGGAAGCCGAGCGCCTGCCGCAGCCGCTCGCCGACGTCCGTGCCGTACAGGTCCTGGCCCTGGATGCGGCTGGTCTCCGCGATGTGCGAGATAGCGGAGATCCCGTACCCGGTGTGCGTGAAGTCGCGACAGGTCTCCTGGGTCAGCCCCGTCACGAAGGTCGACTGGCCCTGCCAGTAGTTGACGATCTTCTGCTTGGTGTCCAGGTTCTGGCTCGGCACGGTCTTGGGCAGCGCGCCGTCCGAGGACAGGTAGACGTACGCGGCCGTGCGCGTCCGGAACTTCGCCATCGCCTTGTCGTAGGAGGCCTTGTCCTCCAGGAAGACGGAGATGCCGACGGCGGCCTCCATCATCGACAGCTCCCAGTTCCCGTTGGAGTTCGAGCCGTTGATGACCTTCGGCAGGTAGACGTCGCGCAGCATCGTCTTGAAGCGGCCCTCGTTCGCCCAGCCGCCGGTGTACGTGTACTTGATGATCTCGGCGGCCTTGGGCCAGGAGGAGCCCGCCCAGCCGGTCTGCAGGGGCGCGTTGCTGTTGGTGTGGTCCTTGATGGTGCCGGACCAGGCGTCCATGAGCGCGATGGACTTCTTCGCGTACTGCTCGTTGCCCGTGAAGTACCACGCGAGGGCGTCGGTGTACGCGGCTATCGCGTCCTCGCGCTCGTCCGTGCAGCCGTAGTTGGGGTTCGAGTACGAGCCGCACTCGACGGTGGCGCGGGGCTTGGGCGTGCGGTTCAGATCGGCGTACTTGCTCGCCATCATCTGGTCGAAGGCGCCCTTCCAGGGCTGCGCCCCGGCGTTGACCTTGGCCTTGACGAAGTCCAACTGCCCCTTGGAGACGGTGACTCCGGGGTGGGCGAACGTGGCGGGCGCGGCGTCGGCGCGGCCCGCGCCGGGCCAGGCGACGACGCCGGCGACCAGGGCCGTGACGGTGGTGGCGAGGGTGGCGAGCAGAGCGGTGCGCGGCCTTCTGTGGCGGGACTGCGGGGAACGAGCCTGCATGGTGGGGGCCATCCGTTCTCGTATGTGAACTTGGGGCGCCGATATGAACCACGGCGTTGGCCGGGACCCTAGGTACGGACCAGCCTTCCGTCAAGTGCTGAAGAAAGAACGGCAGTTGGGGACCGCACGACAAAGGCCGGGGCCGCGCATCCCGTGGGATGCGCGGCCCCGGCCACGTACGTCTGTGAAAAGGAAGCGCGTCAGCGCACCTCGGTGATCTCCGGGCCGCGGGCCAGCTGACCCATGCCACCGGAGAAGCGCGAGCCCTCCGCGGAGTCCTGACCGGCACCTTCGGCGACCATCTGTGCGTCGTCCGGCAGCTTGAGGACGATGGGGTCGCGCGGGGCCATCGGGCCATCGCCTCGCACCACAACCGTGTCCCGGAAGATCTGCTCGAGCAGTCCGGCGGCCTGCGGCTGCACCGCGCCCTGACCGGAGATCACGCCGCGCAGGAACCAGCGGGGGCCGTCCACGCCGATGAAGCGCACGACCTGGAAACCGCCCGTGCCGTCCGGCAGCTGCACCGGCACCTGGGCCCGCAGCTCCCAGCCGAGCGGGCCTTCGACCTCGTCGATCACGCCACCCTGCTGAGTGATCCCCGAGGCGATCTCCTCGCGGACCTCGCCCCAGATGCCCTCCTTCTTGGGAGCGGCGAAGGCCTGCAGCTGGACCGCGCTGTCCTGGAGGACGACGGTCGCCGCGACGATCGCGTCACCGGCGACCTCCACGCGCAGCTCCATGCCCTCCACACCGGGGACGAAGATGCCGCCCAGGTCCACCCGGCCCTCGGCGGGCTCGCGCACCTCGGTGGAGTCCCAGGGTCCGTCGGGACGCGGCTCGGGCTCGAGCCGGACGCGCTCCGGCTCCCCCTCGGCGTCCGTGTCGGCACTGTCGACACCGTCGACCTGCTCGGCCTCGCCCGCCGCGTCCACTGCGTCGTCAGCGGAGCTGTTCTTCTTGCGACGTCCGAACACGTCACTGTCCTTCCCGGTCGGATACGACCGAAGCGTATCGATTCCCACCCTTTTGACCGGCCGCTCCCTCGGCGGCGTCGCCCACAGAGGCATGCCCACCGGTGGACCCGAAGCCCCCCTCGGCCCGCGCCGAATCGGGAAGCTGGGCCACCTCGCGGAAGCGCACCTTCTCGACCTGCTGGACGACGAGTTGGGCAATCCGGTCGAAACGCTCGAACCGCACGGTCTCGCGCGGGTCGAGATTCACCACGATCACCTTGATCTCCCCACGGTACCCGGCATCCACCGTCCCTGGGGCATTCACCAGGGCGACACCGCAGCGGACGGCGAGACCGGATCGTGGGTGCACGAAGGCCGCGTACCCCTCGGGCAGCGCGACAGACACCCCGGTGGGCAGGACGACCCGCTCGCCGGGGGCGAGGGCGCACGCCTCGGTGGTGCGCAGGTCCGCACCCGCGTCGCCCGGGTGCGCATACGCGGGCAGCGGTACGTCGGGGTCGACGCGGTGGATGAGCACATCCAGTGGCTGGTTCACGGGTTCACCTCGAAGGCGCGGGCGCGCCGGATCTGGTCCGGGTCGCTCATGGCCGCCTGGATCTCCTGCGGACGGCCGTTGTCGATGAAGTGGTCGACCTTCACCTCGATGAAGAGGGCGTCGGCGCGGACGGCGACGGGCCCGTCGGGGCCGCCGATCCGGCCCGTGGCGGTCGAGTAGATCTTGCGTCCGGCGACGGCGGTGACCTCGGCGGACAGGTAGAGCACGGTGTCCACGGGCACGGGCCGCACGAAGTCCGTCTCCAGGCGCCCGGTCACGGCGATCACGCGCAGCAGCCAGTTCAGCGAGCCGAGCGTCTCGTCGAGCGCGGTGGCGAGGATGCCGCCGTGCGCGAGCCCGGGCGCGCCCTGGTGGGCGGCGCGCACGGTGAACTCGGCGGTGATGCGCACGCCGTCACCGGCCCGCGCCTCCAGGTGCAGCCCGTGCGGCTGTCCGCCGCCGCAGCCGAAACAGTGTTCGTAGTGCGCGCCGAGGAGCTCACCGGGGGCGGGAGCGTCGGGGTGCCGCACGGGGGCTATGGCGTCGGCCGGGGGCGTCAGAGCTGCTGAAGTACCACTCACAGGCGCAGACCTTACCCGCGCGTCCTGTGCCGTCGTGCATCGTGCCAAGCTTGGCCTCATGGAGCTCTCGACGACGCCTTACGAAGAACGCCTCACCGCACCCCGTTCGTGGTGGCTCGTGTCCTTCCTGGTGGGTGTCGCCTGCGGCCTCACCCTGCTGCCCTTCGGCACGCTCCCGCTGCTCGGCGGCTTCGTCGGCGGCCTGCTCTTCGCCTCCGTGATCACCAGCCAGTACGGCTCCGCCCGGATCCGCGTCGTGGCCGGCTCGCTGGTCGCGGGCGACGCGAAGATCCCGCTCGCGGCCCTGGGCTCCGTGCAGGTCCTGGACGCGGAGGAGGCGCGCGCCTGGCGCACGTACAAGGCGGACCCGCGCGCCTTCATGCTGCTGCGCAGCTACGTACCGACGGCGGTCCGCGCGGAGATCACCGACCCGACGGACCCGACGCCGTACGTCTATCTGTCGACGCGCGAACCTGAAGCTTTGGCAAAGGCTCTCGGAGCCTGACTCAGTCCTCGATCTCCAGGGGATCCTCGGGCCTGCTCAGCGGCGGCAGCTCGGGCAGGGCGTCCCACGGCACCTGGAAGCCCCGCAGGTCCTTACGCACCCGCTCGGCCAGCTTCTTGGTGTCCCTGCGGTTCATGGCCGCCCCCACCGCGGCGCCGACCAGGAACGGCATCAGCGTCGGCAGGTTGCGCACCGTCCGCTTCATGATCTGCTGGCGCAGCTCGCGCTTCATCTGGCCGCCGAGCGCCGCGTTGATCGTCGCCGGTTTCGACACCTGGATGCCGCGCTCCTCCGACCACGAGGTCAGGTAGGCGGCGCTGCGCTGTTTCAGGTTCCCGGCGGGCCGCACTCCGTAGACCTCGTGCAGCTCGGCGATCAGCTTGAGCTCGATCGCGGCGACGCCGGTGATCTCCGCGGCCAGTTCGGTCGGCATGGCGGGCGGTACGGGCAGCATCGCGGCCGCACCGACTCCCGCACCCACCGTGGACGAGGCGGCCGCGGCTCCGGCGACCAGCTTGTCCGCGAGCTGCTCCGGACCCAGGCCCGGGAACTGCGCGCGCAGGGTCCCGAGGTCCCGTACGGGCACGCGCGGAGCGTTCTCGATGATCCGGTCGGCGAGATAGCCGATGCCGGCTCTGGCGGCGGCGCCGCTCTTGACGATCCCCGTTTTCGCGACGGTGCCGCTCTTGCGGACTCCGTCCTTGACGGCGGTCACGCGGCGCCTGGTCGGGTGCGCCTCGGTGTCCGCCGGGCCGTCGGCGTCGCGTACTTCCACGACGCCGGCCGCCGTCAGGTCGCCCGTCTCCTCGTGCGTGTCCGCCGCTTCGAGCGAGGCGTCTTCACTGGTGGAAGAGCCCCGCTCGTCGTCGTCACGCACGGCCTCCGACGGGCCTTGTGCCGCGTCCCGGCGCGTGGGCCGGGGACGGCGCTTCCAGGGCGGGGTCGAGCCAGTCATGCCCGACCCTTCCTCAGTCGCAGTCGCGGCAGATCGGCTGACCGTTCTTCTCCCGCGCGAGCTGGCTGCGGTGGTGCACCAGGAAGCAGCTCATGCAGGTGAACTCGTCCTGCTGCTTGGGCAGGACGCGAACGGCGAGCTCCTCGTTCGAGAGGTCGGCGCCCGGAAGTTCCAGGCCCTCGGCCGCCTCGAACTCGTCCACGTCCACGTTCGACGCGGACTTGTCGTTCCGCCGGGACTTCAGTTCTTCGATGCTGTCCTCATTGAGGTCGTCATCGGTCTTGCGTGGAGTGTCGTAGTCCGTTGCCATGTCGCCTCTCCCCCTCTGGGTGTTTAGGTGTCTCAGCGCACGTAACGCATGAGAGGCCGGACTTGTGCCCGACCTGAGGCGGAGATTTTGCCTCACATCAAGGTCTGTTACTCAATCGACACCCAACCCCACTCCTCATGAGTGATCGGCTTGGGTGGCGAACGGGACCGTACACGGTCCGATTGCCGTACTGCACGGGCGCCACCCCGTGTACTTCCCGTGATCAAGCTGCCCGAAAACCCGGACTTTCCCGGCTTTCATACGGCTTTTGCGATCACGGAGAGTAGATAGCCCGAAATTCGCCCATGTGATCGATCACACACGGTCCTCCCGGGTGCAGGTCCCGAAAATTCCGCTAAAAGCGAACTCGCCCAGCGCGTCGGCGGAAGCATGTCAGATCCGTACGCGCCGTGCACGTCGAACCGGGCGAGACCTGGCTAGATCGGCAGGGTGACCCGCATCACGAGCCCACCCCCGTCACGGGGCTCGGCGGTGATCCGGCCGCCGTGGGCACGCGCCACCGAGCGGGCGATGGACAGGCCGAGGCCCACTCCCTTGTCGCTGCCGGTGCGCTCGGTGCGCAGCCGCCGGAAGGGCTCGAAGAGGTTGTCGATCTCGTACGCGGGGACCACCGGGCCCGTATTGGTGACGACCAGGACGGCCTGGCCGTGCTGCGCCTCCGTGCAGACCTCGACCCAGCCGCCCTCCCGTCGCCCGCCGGCGCCCTTGTCCTGAAGCGCTTCGCGCTGCCCCTCTTCCTTCGGGACGTTGTACCGGATGGCGTTCTGCACGAGGTTCAGGGCGATGCGCTCCAGCAGTACGCCGTTGCCCTGGACGACCGCCTCCTTGCGCTCGCCCCGGATCTCCACGTGCTTCTCGTCGGCTTCGGCGCGGGCCTGGTCGAGCGCCTGGGAGGCGACCTCCGCGAGGTCCACGGGCTTGCGCTCGACGATCTGGTTGTCGCTGCGGGCCAGCAACAGCAGGCCCTCCACCAGTTGCTCGCTGCGCTCGTTCGTGGCCAGCAGCGTCTTGCCGAGCTGCTGGAGCTCCACCGGGGCGCCCGGATCCGAGAGATGGACCTCCAGGAGGGTGCGGTTGATCGCGAGCGGTGTGCGCAGCTCGTGCGACGCGTTGCCCACGAAGCGCTGCTGGGCCGTGAAGGCCCGCTCCAGGCGGTCGAGCATCTCGTCGAAGGTGTCGGAGAGCTCCTTGAGCTCGTCGTCCGGACCGTCCAGCTCGATGCGGCGCGACAGGTCCGTGCCGGCCACCCGGCGCGCGGTGCGCGTGATGCGGCCGAGCGGGGACAGGACGCGGCCCGCCATCGCGTACCCGAAGGCGAAGGCGATGATCGCGAGACCGAGCAGTGCCATCAGGGAGCGGCTCAGCAGGACGTCCAGGGCGTGCTGGCGCTGCTGGTTGACGCAGTCGCTCAGGGCGCTGTTCAACTCGCTGGCCGGGATCTGGCCGTCCGGGATGTTGTTGCAGATGCTGCTCGTGACCCGGCCGCTCACGATCTTGAACGGCAGCTCGCTGCCCACGTTCAGGGCCTGCGCCGCGAGCAGATAGATGATCGACAGCAGCAGGATGCCCGCGATGAGGAACATGCCGCCGTAGAGCAGCGTGAGCCTTATGCGGATGGTGGGGCGCA
The DNA here is from genome assembly GCF_010548525.1 of Streptomyces sp. SID14478. Classification (GTDB taxonomy): domain Bacteria; phylum Actinomycetota; class Actinomycetes; order Streptomycetales; family Streptomycetaceae; genus Streptomyces. The sequence continues at coordinate 125,742 of NZ_JAAGMG010001065.1, read as the reverse complement.
GCCAGGGGAAGGGCGGTTCGACCCTCGCGCCCGGCTTCCAGGTCGGCTTCGGTGGCGCCGTGGGGGGCGCTGGTGCGGAGGCCATGGAGGATCAGATCCGGTAGCCGGAGCCCGGCACCGTGACGATGACGGCCGGCTCGCCGAGCTTGCGGCGCAGGGTCATGACGGTGACGCGCACGACGTTCGTGAACGGGTCCGTGTTCTCGTCCCAGGCCTTCTCCAGGAGCTGCTCGGCGGAGACGACGGCGCCTTCGCTGCGCAGCAGCACCTCCAGGACCGCGAACTCCTTGGGCGCGAGCTGGATCTCCTTGCCGTCGCGGAACACCTCGCGGCGGTTCGGGTCGAGCTTGAGCCCCGCCCGCTCCAGGACGGGCGGCAGGGGCACGCTCGTACGGCGTCCGAGGGCGCGGACGCGGGCGGTCAGCTCGCTGAAGGCGAACGGCTTGGGGAGGTAGTCGTCCGCGCCCAGCTCCAGCCCCTCCACGCGGTCGCTGACGTCGCCGGAGGCGGTCAGCATGAGGATGCGGGTGGGCATGCCCAGCTCGACGATCTTGCGGGCGACGTCGTCGCCGTGCACGAGCGGGAGGTCGCGGTCGAGAACGACCACGTCGTAGTCGTTGACGCCGATGCGCTCCAGGGCCGCCGCACCGTCGTACACGACGTCGACGGCCATGGCCTCCCGGCGCAGTCCGGTGGCCACCGCATCGGCGAGCAGCTGCTCGTCCTCGACGACGAGTACGCGCACGTCGCTGGTCCTTCCTCTGGCCACCCGCGGGCAGGTTCGGGCGCGCGGGCAGGTCCGTTCATGGGGTGTGAGCCTCCATCCTGCCCCTTTCGGCCATAAACCGGCTGTAAGACGGCGAGGGGGACGGCGGGACGTCACGGGAATGCCTGATTTTCTGCGGGGGTTGAGGTTTCCGCGGAAGGGAGCAGGGGGAGGACGGCTGTACACCCGCGATCACGCTTTGTATGCGGCGTGCCACAAGCTGCTTGCCGCAGGGCGGCTCACGACGTGATCACCCCTTCCACAGGGCACACCCCCGTGCCACCGACCCACGACCCAGGACGAGGGGGCGCAACCATGGACGCATTCACCGCAGGGCTACTGCAGCGCATAAAGGCGGCCGAGTCCGACCTGACGCGGGCGCGAGAGACCGGCGACGACTTCCTTGCAGAGGTCGAGCAGGGCGAACTGGACGACCTCCACCGCCTCGCCGCCGAGCACGGCGTGGAAGTTCACGCCTCTAGCGTCTGAGCAGCACACGAGAGGGCCCCGGCGCCTGGTTCGATCCAGGCGGGCGCCGGGGCCCTCTCGTGTGCGCGGGCTCAGTCGTGCCAGGCGCCCAGCTCTTCCAGCCAGTTCTGCAGCGGCTCGAAGAGGCCGGGCGGCGCGGCGATGGTCAGCTCGGGCGACACCGGCTCACCGGGGCGGCCTCCGGTCAGGGCCCCCGCCTCACGCGCGATGAGGTCGCCGGCCGCGTAGTCCCAGGGGTTCAGGCCGCGTTCGTAGTACGCGTCCATGCGGCCCAGCGCCACGTCGCACAGGTCGATCGCGGCCGAGCCGCCGCGCCGGATGTCGCGCACCTTGGGCACCAACTCCCGTACGACGTCGGCCTGGTGGACCCGGCGCGATTCCAGGTAGCCGAAGCCGGTGCCGACCAGCGCCTGCGCGAACGGTGGTGCCACGCGCGCGTGGGCCGGCCGGTCGTTCACGTAGGCGCCCTCCCCCAGGACGGCGCGGTAGGTCTCGCCGCGCATCGGGGCCGCGACGACGCCGACGAGCGTCTCGCCGTCCTTGCGGGCCGCGATGGAGACGGACCAATCGGGGCGCCCGTAGAGGTAGTTGACGGTTCCGTCGATGGGGTCGATCACCCACTCGACGCCGCTGGAGCCCTCGGTCGCGGCGCCTTCCTCCCCGAGCACGCCGTCGTCGGGGCGGCGGTCGGCCAGGAAGTCCGTGATGAGCTTCTCGGAGGCGATGTCCATCTCGGTGACGACGTCGACGGCGCTGGTCTTGGTGGCGGCGACGCCGAGGTCGGCGGGGCGGCCGTCGCGCAGGAAGACGCCGGCGCGGGCCGCCGCTTCCAGGGCGACGCCGAGGAGCTCTGCCGTGAGGGCCCTGTGGGCCTGGGGATCGGTCACGTGGGCATCCTTACGCGTACGGGCTGTCGGCGCCCGCGGCGGCGGGCTTGGGGGCGCGGGCCGGGCAGCAGCCCACCGGGCACAGGTCGTGGCTCGCGCCGAGCGCGCCCAGGGCGCACGGCGTGATGTTCCTTCCGCTCTCGCTCGCGGCCCGCTCCAGGACCAGCTCCCGCACGGCGGCGGCGAAGCGCGGGTCCGCGCCCACGGTGGCGGAGCGACGCACCGCGAGCCCGATCTCCTTCGCCTTGGCCTCGGCCTCGGTGTCGAGGTCGTACAGGACCTCCATGTGGTCCGAGACGAAGCCGATGGGCGCCATGACGACGGCCGGCACCCCCGCGGCGTGCCGCTCCTCCAGGTGGTCGCAGATGTCGGGCTCCAGCCAGGGGATCTGCGGGGCGCCGGAGCGCGACTGGTAGACGAGCTGCCAGGGGTGCTCGACTCCGGTCTCCTCGCGTACGGCGTCCGCGATCAGCCGCGCGACGTCCAGGTGCTGCTTCACGTACGCGCCGCCGTCGCCGTGGTCCTCGTGGGGTCCGGAGGTGTCGGCCGCGGCGTCCGGGATGGAGTGTGTGGTGAAGGCGAGGTGGGCGCCGTCCCGTACGTCCTCGGGCAGGTCGGCGAGGGACTCCAGGACACCGTCGACCATGGGGCGCACGAAGCCCGGGTGGTTGAAGTAGTGCCGCAGCTTGTCGATCCTCGGCAGCTCCAGGCCCTCGGCCTCCAGGGCGGCCAGCGACTCCGCGAGGTTCTCCCGGTACTGGCGGCAGCCCGAGTAGGACGCGTACGCGCTGGTGGCCAGGACGAGGATGCGGCGATGGCCGTCGGTGGCCATCTCGCGCAGCGTGTCCGTGAGGTACGGCGCCCAGTTCCTGTTGCCCCAGTAGACCGGCAGGTCCAGGCCGTGGTCGGCGAAGTCCTTGCGCAGGGCGTCGAGCAGCGCCCTGTTCTGGTCGTTGATGGGGCTGACCCCGCCGAACAGGAAGTAGTGCTGCCCCACTTCCTTGAGCCGCTCCTTGGGGATGCCTCGTCCCCGCGTCACGTTCTCCAGGAACGGGACGACGTCGTCGGGGCCCTCGGGGCCGCCGAACGAGAGCAGCAGCAAGGCGTCGTAGGGGCGGGCGTCGGGGCTGGCAGCGTGCGCTTCTGGCATGTCTTCGATCCTGCCACCCGCCACTGACAGGCGGAAAACCGCCATGCCACCCGGAGCCTGACACGCGTAAGCTGTATCGGCCCTGTTCGTTCCTTACCGGAGTCGTCGAGTTGCCCAGCCCCTACCGCGCCCTGTTCGCCCTGCCCGGCACCAAGAGCTTCTCCTTCGCCGGATTCCTGGGCCGGATGCCCCTGTCGATGATGGGCATCGGGATCGTCACGATGGTCTCGCAGCTGACCGGGCGGTACGGGCTCGCGGGCGCCCTGTCGGCGACGGTGGCCCTGTCCGCCGCGGCGATCGGGCCGCAGATCTCCCGCCTGGTCGACCAGTACGGGCAGCGCCGCGTGCTGCGCCCGGCCACCCTCGTCTCGCTCGTGGCCGTCTCCGGGATGCTGCTGTGCGCGAAGTACGAGGCCGCCGACTGGACGCTGTTCCTGTGCGCCGCGTTCATCGGCTGCGTGCCGAGCGTCGGCTCGATGATCCGCTCGCGGTGGGCGGTCCTGTACCGGGACACCCCGCGCCGGCTGCACACGGCGTACTCCTTCGAGTCCGTGATCGACGAGGTGTGCTTCATCTTCGGGCCGATCATCTCGATCGGCCTGTCCACGGCCTGGTTCCCGGAGGCGGGGCCCCTTCTTGCGGGCTGTTTCCTCGCGGTGGGCGTCTTCTGGCTGACCGGCCAGCGCGCGACCGAACCGCCGCCGCACCCCCGGGCGCAGCACGGCGGCGGATCGGCGCTCCGCGCGCGTGGGTTGCAGGTTCTGGTGGCGACCTTCGTGGCGACGGGCGCGATCTTCGGAGCGGTCGACGTGGTGACGGTGGCCTTCGCGGAGGAGCAGGGCCACAAGTCGGTGGCCAGTGTGGTGCTCGCCGTTTACGCGGCCGGGTCCTGCGTCGCGGGCGCCGTGTTCGGCCTGCTGCACTTCAAGGGGGCGCCCGCGCGCCGGTGGCTGGTGGGTCTCGTCACGATGGGCGTGAGTATGATCCCCCTCCAACTGGTCGGGAACCTGCCGTTTCTGGCCGTGGCGCTCTTCGTTGCGGGCCTGTCCATCGCACCGACGATGATCACGACGATGGCCCTCGTCGAGCAGCACGTACCACGCGCGAAACTGACCGAGGGCATGACCTGGGTGAGCACGGGTCTGACGGCCGGTGTCGCGCTCGGTTCCTCCGTGTCCGGCTGGGTGATCGACGCCGCCGGCGCGAAGGCCGGGTACGGGGTGCCGGGTGTAGCCGGCGCCGTCGCGGTCCTGGTCGGGTTGCTGGGCTACCGCCGGCTGAAGCAGCCGGTTCCGCAGCGGGGAGGAACTACCGATGAGCACGGCGCAGACGGGCAGCAAGAAGAGCAGCGAAGCGTGGCGTAACTGGGCGGGGAACGTCACCTCCCGTCCCGTGCGCGAGGTGACGCCCGCGTCGGTGGAGGAACTCACCGCGGCCGTGCGCAGGGCCGCACAGGACGGTCTGAAGGTGAAGGCCGTCGGCACGGGCCACTCCTTCACGGCGGCCGCCGCGACCGACGGCGTGTTGATACGCCCTCAACTGTTGACCGGGATCCGCGACATCGACCGGGAGAACGGCACCGTCACGGTCGAGGCCGGCACCCCGCTCAAGCGGCTCAACCTGGCATTGGCTCGCGAGGGCCTGTCGCTCACGAACATGGGCGACATCATGGAGCAGACCGTCTCGGGCGCCGTCAGCACCGGCACGCACGGCACGGGCCGCGAGTCGGCCTCCATCGCCGCGCAGATCAAGGGGCTTGAGCTGGTGACGGCGAGCGGTGAACTGCTCACCTGCTCCGAGAAGGAGAACCCCGAGGTCTTCGCGGCCGCCCGCATCGGTCTGGGCGCGCTCGGCATCGTCACGGCCCTCACCTTCGCCGTGGAGCCGATCTTCCTGCTCACCGCCCGCGAGGAGCCGATGAGCTTCGAGAAGGTGACGGCCGACTTCGACGCGCTGTACGCGGAGAACGAGCACTTCGAGTTCTACTGGTTCCCGCACACCGGCAACTGCAACACCAAGCGCAACAACCGCAGCACGGGCCCCGAGGCCCCGGTGTCGCGGGTCAGCGGCTTCGTCGAGGACGAAGTGCTCTCCAACGGCCTGTTCCAGGTGGTCAACACGATCGGCCGCGCCGTGCCCGCCACCATCCCGGCCATCGCGAAGATCTCCAGCAAGGCGCTGTCGGCCCGGACGTACACCGACATCCCCTACAAGGTCTTCACATCTCCGCGCCGCGTGCGCTTCGTGGAGATGGAGTACGCCGTTCCGCGCGCGGCCCTCGTGGAGACGCTGCGCGAGCTGAAGTCCATGGTGGACCGGTCGAACCTGCGCGTCAGCTTCCCGGTCGAGGTCCGCACCGCCCCCGCCGACGACATCACGCTGTCCACCGCGTCCGGTCGCGACAGCGCCTACGTCGCGGTCCACATGTACAAGGGCACGCCGTACCAGCGGTACTTCACGGCCGCCGAGCAGATCTTCACCGCCCATGAGGGCCGCCCGCACTGGGGCAAGGTGCACACGCGCGACGCCGCGTACTTCGCTCAGGCCTACCCGCGCTTCGGCGAGTTCACCAAGCTGCGTGACCGCCTGGACCCGGACCGCCTCTTCGGCAACGCGTACCTGCGCCGGGTCCTCGGCGACTGAGCCCGTCCTACTCGGCCGGAGCCTGCTGTCCGGAGTCGGCGCCCGACCCGGTGCCCGGGTTCGAGCCCGCGCTCTGCGACGGGGTCGGCGTGGGCGTCGGAGTCGGCGTCGTGCTGCCGTCGTCCGGGTCGGAGCCGGAGCCGGAATCCGAGCCGGAGCCGGTGCCCTTGTCCGGGTCGGAGCCCTTGTCGGTGCCGGTGCCCGAGCCGCCGCTCTTGCTCGGCGTCGGGCTCGGCGTCGTGTTCCCGTCCGTGCCGGAGCCGTCGCCGTCGGACTGCTCACCGTTGCCGGAACCGGTGCTGGCGCCATCCGAGGGCTGCTGCGAGGTGCTGGGCTTCGGGTCGCTGTTGCCGGAGGACCTGTGTCCGGTGAACGTGTCCCCCAAGGTCGTGCCGCCGTCCCCGCTGAAGCTCTCCCCGGCGACCAGCTCGTACGTCGTGATGCCGCCCATCGTCACGCCGAAGACGACGGCCGCGGCGACCAACGGCCGCTTCCAGCTCTTGACACGGGACCGGTGCACGGTCGCCTCGGTGAATTCTTCGTCGTCCGGAAGCGGGGCGTCCGGGCCGTCAGGGAGCGCCTGGTGCGGCAGGTCCGTCGCGGGCCGCAGCAGGCGCGTGGCCTCGTCGACGTCGGCGGACTTGAGGAGTTGCGTCCTGCCCGGATCGCCCGTAGCGAGGAGTCGGGTCCGGTCCGGATCGGCGGTGCCCAGGAGTTGGGTCTTCTCGGACTCGTCGGGCAGCAGGTCGGCCACGGCGCCGGTGTCGAGCAGCTGCGTCATGTCCTCCTCGGCCGCTCCCGCGGACGCCGCGGGCGCCCCCCAGGTCGTGGTCGTCGGCAGTGCGCCCGTCGCGGGCCGCGCGGCGGGCGGCCGGACCCCGGTCACCATGGCGCTCGTGGCGTCCATGGAGGCGTCCGAGCGGAAGGTGCGCGGTACGGGGCGGCCGTCCACGGCGACCGGCACCTGGCGGCCCTTGGGCTTGGTCTGCACGGCGACGTCGCGTATCTGCTCGCCGGTGCGCCTGAAGAAGTGCTGGAAGAGCGTGCCGCCGCTGGTGGCGAGGGCGCTGACCACGCCGGCGCCCAGGATCGTCCCGTAGACACCGAAACTGGAGGCGAGCTTCGCGGCGACCACGGCGGCGACCGCACTGCCCGCCACCTGGGGCACGCTCAGATCCAGCCGCTTCTTCTCCTTGGGCCCGTTCCGCTCGTCCTTGGAGTTCTCCGGCTTCTCGCCCATCTCCTGCCCTTGCCTGCCTTTCTCGACATCTCGGCCTGTTACACAGTGAAGCACCCGAGACTACGTGAACTTCCTGTTGTCACATGAGAAAGGGACGTATGGCCGAAGTGCATGGTTCCGGTTCCGCAGATTCCGTGAATCACGCCACGCACATCCATCGCGAAACGGGCACCCACCGATGCCGCATCGGGCCCAACTCCCGTCCCCCGTGAGAAGTTCGGCGGCGTGCCGATCCACGAGAGTGGCCCGAATGGAGTACTGTTGCGAGCCCTGGGTCCGGTCTCCCGCCAGGGTGTCCGGGGCCTTCCAGGACCGCCGGGAGGGGGCTCGTTGCACAGGGTGACGACTTCGGTCACTTAGCGTTGCGAACAGGTAACCGTGCCATAACGGCGCTCTCGGGTCGATGCCCGACACGCCGGGCAACTCGGCAAGGTTGTGGCAGGCTGCACCCGGGCAGGCCACACTCGACTAGCGGAAGCAGCGACGCACGTGACGTCGGCAGGCACCACCCGGGAGGTCCCCATGCCCGAACTGCGTGTCGTGGCCGTCTCTAACGACGGCACACGGCTGGTGCTGAAGGCTGCGGACAGCACGGAGTACACGCTTCCGATCGATGAGCGCCTCCGGGCCGCCGTGCGCGGCGACCGTCCGCGCCTCGGCCAGATCGAGATCGAGGTGGAGAGCCACCTCCGCCCGCGCGACATTCAGGCGCGCATACGGGCAGGTGCCTCCGCCGAGGAGGTCGCCCAGCTCGCGGGCATCCCGGTCGATCGTGTACGCCGCTTCGAGGGCCCCGTGCTCGCGGAGCGGGCCTTCATGGCCGAGCGGGCCAGGAAGACCCCCGTGCGTCGTCCGGGCGAGAACACCGGCCCCCAGCTCGGCGAGGCGGTGCAGGAGCGACTCCTGCTGCGCGGCGCCGACAAGGAAACCGTCCAATGGGACTCCTGGCGCCGGGACGACGGCACCTGGGAAGTCCTGCTCGTCTACCGGGTCGCGGGCGAACCGCACTCGGCGAGCTGGACCTACGACCCGCCCCGCAGGCTCGTCCAGGCCGTGGACGACGAGGCGCGCTCGCTGATCGGCGAGTCCGACGACATCGGCGCGCCCGAGCCCACGTTCCCGTTCGTGCCGCGCATCGCCCGCCTGCCCAGGGACCGGCCGCTGGACCGCGCCCTGGACCGGCAGCTGGAGCGTCCGACGCCGCCTCCGCCGGAGATCGCGCCGCCCGCACCCGAGGAGAACCTGCCGGCGATCGCCTCCTCCTCGGAGCGCGACTCGCTGACCAGCCTCCTGGAGGCCGTGCCCAGCTATCGCGGCGACATCGTGGTGCCCGACCGCCCGACGACGGCTCCCGAGCCGCCGCAGGAGGAGCCGGAAGCACCCACGGCCACCGAGGTCGAGGAACCGGCGGCGCCCGCCGCGTCGGCCGGAGCCGGGTCCGCGTACGCGGACGTCCTGATGCCGCGGGCCGTGGCGGGCCACCGGGACCGCCTGACCGGCACCACCGACCGCCAGGCCGAGGCCGACGGGGTCCGCCCCGGGCGGCGGGCCGCGGTGCCGAGCTGGGACGAGATCGTCTTCGGTACGCGCCGCAAGAAGCAGGACTAGGCACCGCTCGTACGCAGGGGCCCGCACCGGCGATTCGGTGCGGGCCCCTGCGTACTCCCGAACGGCTACTGCGGGTCGGGGCCCGTCGCCACCGGGCGGGACTCGTCCGCGGACCACTGTGACCACGAGCCGACGTACAACTGGGCGTCGATGCCCGCCACCGCGAGCGCCAGGACCTCGTGGGCGCCGGAGACGCCCGAGCCGCAGTAGACGCCGACCTGGCCCGCGGCGCCGGTCGCGCCGAGGGTCGTGAAGCGGTCGGCGAGTTCCGCGGCCGGAAGGAAGCGGCCGTCGGCCGCGACGTTCTGCGTGGTCGGCGCCGAGACGGCGCCCGGGATGTGGCCTCCGACGCGGTCGATGGGCTCCACGTCGCCGCGGTAGCGCTCGGCGGCACGGGCGTCCAGGAGGAGACCGGAGCGGGCCAGCGCGGCCGCGCCGTCCGCGTCGAGGAGTCCGGTGGCACCCGGTGCAGGGGTGAAGGTCCCGGGCTCCGGCGACGGGATCTCGGTCTCCAGGGGGCCCTCCCAGGTGGCGAGGCCGCCGTCGAGGACGCGCACGGACGGGTGACCCGTCCAGCGCAGCAGCCACCACGCACGGGCCGCGGCCCAGCCCTGTCCACCGTCGTACACGACCACATCACGGTCCGCCGAGACGCCCGCCGCGCGCAGCGCGGCGCCGAGCACCGCCAGGTCGGGCAGCGGGTGCCGCCCCTCCTTCGCGCCCGCGTGACCTGCAAGTTCCGCATCGAGGTCGATAAATACCGCACCGGGCAGGTGGCCCTTGGCGTACTCGGCACGGCCGTCGAAAGCGGGCTCTCCCGCCGCCTTCGCGACGCTCAGCTGCCAGCGGATGTCGAGCAGTACCGGCGGGTTCTCCCCCGCCAACTCGCTCGCAAGTTCGGATGCGGTGATGATGGCATTCATGAGGGCCATCCTTGCTCATGGTCTGGCCCGGGCGCCCGCGTTCGGATAGCGTGCTCGATCGACTACCGAGCGTCAATCGGCAGGACACGGCCGGATCATGGCGACGCAATGTCAGCGAAACACCGATTCGGGCATCCTCTGCCAGGAGTCCGGCGGTTTCGGCGCGGTCAGGGAGCGCCGCGCGGCACGGAGTGCCAACATCAGCACGGGCGTGATGCGACACGCGGGATCCCGCATGAGGGCCCCGAGGGTTCCGTTTCCGAGGAGAGAGTGACGATGACCGAGGCAGCAGCCCCGCGCGTACCGGGCACACCTTGCTGGGTGAGCCTGATGGTGCACGGCATGGCCGCGACCCAGGAGTTCTACGGGGCACTGTTCGGCTGGGAGTTCCGGCCGGGACCTCAGCAGCTCGGCCCGTACGTGCGGGCGCTCCTGGACGGCAAGGAGGTGGCCGGCATCGGCCTCCTGCCGCCCGACCGCCAGCTGCCGATCGCCTGGACGCCCTATCTGGCCTCGGACGACGTGGACACGACGGCCGAGTCGGTGCGGCACTGCGGCGGCACGGTGGGCGTCGGTCCGCTGGACGCGGGTGAGGCGGGCCGGATGGCCGTGGCCTCCGACCCGACGGGCGCGGTGTTCGGCATCTGGCAGGCGGCGGGGCACCTGGGCATGGCGCTGACCGGCGTACCGGGCGCGGTGTCGTGGAACGAGCTGGTGACGCGGGAGACGGTGAGCGTCGCGAAGTTCTACCAGGCGGTGTTCGGATACACCGAGGAGGCCGTGGTCTCTGCGGACTTCGACTCCCTGACGCTGCACCTGGAGGGCCGCCCGGTGGCCTCCGTACTCGGTGTCGGGCACGCGCTGCCCCGCGACCGCGGCCCGCACTGGATGACGTACTTCGAGGTCGCGGACGTGGACGAGGCCGTCGAGCGGGTCGCGGATCTGGGCGGCCATGTCGTCAAGCCCGCGCGGGACGGTGCGCACGGCCGGGTGGCGACGGTGGCGGACCCGGAAGGCGCGCAGTTCGCGGTGGTGTCGTCGCCGGACCCCGCGACGGACCAGGGCTGACCGGCTGCCCGGGGCCCGGCCCCAAGGGCGGTCCGGGACAGGTGAAGTGACGGGCCGGGACGGGCGAGCGCCCGCGGGCGCGCACGGAAAACCCACGTGCGTACGGTCGTACCGCTCTGTCACCCTTCCCGCATGGCCCACCCTCTCGATCACCTGGTCGTCCGGCACACCCACCGTCTCCCCGCCCCCGAAGGGCCGGCCGGTGAAGGTGCCGTCGCCGCGCGGCAGTTCGATGCCGCGCTGATGTCCGTGGGGTTCAAGCTGTCGGCGCCGCTCCTCGCTCGGCTGGCAGGGCTGTCCGAGGGTGCGGTGACCGATGTCGCCGTGCGGACCCTGGCCGCGGTGCGCGAGCTGGTCGGTGACCATGTGCGGCACAACGCGTACTTCATCGACTTCCCGGCGAACGTTCCGGACACGCTGGACTTCTGGGTGCGGTGCATCCGCGAGGCGCTCGCCGACGACGCGTCCCGCGCGGGCACGCTCCGGCAGCTGAGCACCGGCGTGGTCGATCTCCTCACGCTGCCGTCGTACGGGCGCTACCCGCACACGTACGCCGACATGCTCGGCCACCACGAGGAGTTGATCGCGGCGGCCGGCGACCGGCTGACCGTGCTGCACCTCGGCCGGGACGCGCGGGACGAGGTCGGCGCGCTGTACCTGCACCTCGCGGGCAGCCGCACTCCGCTCGGCGAGGACCACCTCCGGGATCTCGACGCGCTCGCCGCGACTTGCGTGGACGGCCCGCAGCCCGAGGAGATACCGGTCCGGGAGAACCGCGCCGTGATCAACAAGGCGCGCCTGCGGGCGGGTTCGGGGCTGCTCCTCGACACCGTCACCGATGTGCTGCGCCTGGCCTGCGCACTGGCCGACGGGGACGTGTCCCTGCTGGAGCCCACCCGGTTCGTGAAGCTGTCGCGGCCCACGCGCCGGGCGCTGCTCGCGGGTCTGGACGGCGTGGTCGCCGCGGCGCCCGCGAAGCTCGCCGACGCGGGAGCCCACCGGGAGGCGTGGAAGCGGCTCGGTGAGCGGCTGCACCCGCACGAGTACCCGCAGTGGCCGTACGCCGCCCAGGTGTTCGCGGTGGCGCGCGGTGAGCAGCGGGTGCGCTCCTTCGCGAGCCGCACCGAGGAACTGCTCGGCCGCGGCGACGTGGCCGGCGCGGCCGAGCTGCTGACGTCAGCACCGGGTGTGCTGCTGAGGTCCCTGGACCGGCTGGTGCGCACGGCCCGTACGGACGAAGAGCTCACGGCCGTGCTCGCCGCCGTCGAGGAATGTGCGCCGCAGGCGGCCGGGCGGGTGCTGCTCTCGGTCCGCCAGCACCTCCTGAACCGGGGCGGCCGCCTCGAACGGGCGGGTGCAGGCCGGGTGTTCATCAACCGGCTGGGGCGCGCCTGGGTCACCGAGGACGTCCGGCCCGCGCTGCCGACCGCCGTCAAGGAGCGGCTGGTCGCGCTGCTGGACGCGGAGATCACGCGCCGCCTGCCGCAGGACGGGCCGGTGCTCGTCGACCCGGATGTGCTCGACGTCGCGCTGCCGCTCAGCGGCAAGGCGGTCTCCTCCGGGCTCGGGGTGCTGCCGCGCGGTTCGGTGTCGCCGGTCGACGGTGAGCTGCTGCGGTTCTTCGTGTACTGGAAGCAGAAGAGCCTCACCACGGACTACGACTTGTCCGCGGTGGTCCTGGACGACGACTACGAACAGGTCACCTGGCTCTCGTACACACAGCTGACCGATGTGGAGGGCCGGCACTCCGGGGACATCACCGAAGCACCGGAAGGCGCCTCGGAGTTCATCGAGCTGCGGCTCGGGGCGGTGCGCGGCAGCTTCGTCGTGCCGCAGGTACTGCTGTACTCCGGGGAGGGCTTCGTGGAGGTCGAGGAGTCGTTCTTCGGGTTCATGCTGCGGGAAGGCGAGCAGCGGGGGCGGCCGTTCGAGCCGCGGACCGTGCGGATGAAGTCCGATCTGCGCGGCCCCGGCCGGGTGGCGCTGCCGCTGGTGTTCCAGCGCGGTGCGGACGGTCGGTGGCGGGCGCGCTGGCTGCACCTGTATCTCAAGGGCTTCCCGCACGCCAACCGCGTCGAGGAGACCCGCGTGACGGTGGAGGCGCTGCTGCGCGACGTCGTCGAGCGGGAGCAGCTGACCGTGCGCTGGCTGCTCGGCCTGATGGGCCGTGCGCAGGTCACCGTCTGGGACGGCACCTGCGTGCCGGAGGGTCCGGTCACGTACATCGGGCTGCAGTCGCCGGAAGGGCTGCACCCGGCGTCACGGATCCTCACGCCGGAAAATCTGCGCGACGTGATCCCGGAGTGACTGGTAGCGTCCGGCGCATCGAGGCCATGCGAGGGCTTCCTTCTCCACCCTCTCGGGGGTTCGACATCAGCTCTCGCGCTCTCCTCGGCTCGGCCCGGTGAGGCCATGAGGAGGCTTCCTTCTCACACCTTTCCTGTAGAAATAGCCTCTTCGCTTTCCTCACCGCCGACTTCGGGCCCCTGGCGTTCCGCGCCGGGGGCCTCGTCGTGCGCCGCCGGGACAGCGCGGCGTGCGCATCGAGTGGCCGATCAGCGCGTCAGGCCGTGGTCACCGGCAGGACGTCGGGCGACAGGGCCGCCGCGCGCGCGGACGCGCTGGTCATCCGCTTGCGGTGGTGTCGACGGCACAGCACCTCGTAGCCGACGATCTCGACGTCCGTGCCCACGTCTCCGACGACGACCTGCTCGCCCTCGACGATCATCTCGGCGCCCACGGTGCGGGCGTTGTGCGTGGCCCGCGCCCCGCACCAGCACATCGCCTCGACCTGCAGCGTCTCCACCCGGTCCGCCAGCTCGATCAGCCGCTGCGAACCGGGGAAGAGCTTGGTGCGGAAGTCCGTGGTGATGCCGAAGGCGAAGACGTCGAGGTCCAGGTCGTCCACGACCCGCGCCAGCTGGTCGATCTGCTCGGGCCGCAGGAACTGCGCCTCGTCGACGATGACGTAGTCGACCTTGCCGCCACGCGTGATGAGGTCCACCACGTAGCCGTAGAGGTCGAGGTCCGGCGCCGCCTCCACCGCCTCGGTGACCAGCCCCAGACGGGACGACAGCTTGCCCTCACCGGCCCGGTCGTCCCTCGTGAAGATCACGCTCTGCAGGCCGCGAGCCGACCGGTTGTGGACGATCTGAAGCGCCAGAGTCGACTTTCCGCAGTCCATGGTCCCGGAGAAGAAGGCAAGTTCGGACATCAGGACAGCGGAACCTTTCGGAAGGGGCAGGAGTGCGGAGGGGCAGGGGGAACACAGGGCCGGCTTCGCAGGCCTCAGGACCGTACTTCCAGAAGCGGTACGAGCTGTTCCACCGGAGTCATGGAGCCGTGGTTGCCGACCATCAGGGACTCCTTCGGCTCGGTGCGCGAGGCGATGATGACCACGTCGTCGCGGGCCGCGGCGATGACGTCGCCGAGCCGGTCGTACACCCGTGGGTCGACCGCAGGACCGAACCAGCCCGCGGCGATCGCCTCGTCGCGGCTCGCGATCCAGAACTGCTCGCCGAGGACCTCGCGCCAGACGGCCAGGACGTCGCTCTGGGCGCCGGGGACCGCGTACACGTGCCGTGCGCGGCCCTCGCCGCCCAACAGGGCGACGCCCGCGCCCAGTTCCCAGTCCTCGTCGAAGTCGATGCGGGACTGCTCGTCGAAGGGGATGTCGAGCATGCCGTGGTCGGCGGTCACGTACAGGGCGCTGCGCGGCGGGAGTTGCTCGGCGAGGCGCTGGGCGAGGCGGTCGACGTACATGAGCTGGCCGCGCCAGGCGTCGGAGTCGACGCCGAAGCGGTGCCCCTTGCCGTCGACCTCGCTGTAGTACGTGTAGACCAACGACCGGTCCCCCGCTGCCAGTTGCTCGGCGGCCAGGTCCATGCGGTCCTCGCCGGAGAGACGGCCGTGGAACGTGCCGCCACTGAGAGCGATCTTGGTGAGCGGTGTCGACTCGAAGGCGGGGGCGGACACCTGGGCGGTGCGGACCCCGGCCTCGTGGGCGCGCTGGAAGATCGTCGGGTACGGCTGCCAGGGGCGCGGGCTCGTCCACGGGTGCCAGCGGAGCTGGTTCATCAGCGCGCCGGTGGCCGGGTTGCGCACGGTGTAACCGGGCAGGCCGTGCGCGCCGGGCGGCAGACCCGTGCCGACCGAGGCGAGGGAGGTCGCGGTGGTGGCGGGGAAGCCCGCGGTGATCGGGCGTCCGGTGCCGCCCCGCGAGGAGGCTATGAGCGAGCTGAGGAACGGGGCCTCGTCCGGGTGCGCCTTCAGCTGCTCCCAGCCGAGGCCGTCGATCAGGAAGACGCAGGCGCGGTCGACCGGCTGCAGCTCCGGGATCGTCCCCGCGCAGCCGGGGACGCCGAGGTGGAAGCCGAGGGTGGGCAGCAGGTCGGCGAGGGAGCCGGTGCCGTACGCCGGGACGGGAGCGGAGTGAACGGGGAGCGGCTCTACGTCGTCCCAGGCGGCCTGCGTCATCGGCGTCCCGCGTCCGCGGTGGCCTCGGAGAGGGACTGGGCGAAGGCGAGGGCCTGCCGCACGGTCTCCGGCCCGTCGCCCGCCTCGCTGACGCGCAGGCTGAGGTCGTCGGCGGTCGAGCTGCCCGTGTAGCCGTGGTCCGCCTCGCAGTTGGGGTCGCCGCAGGCGGCGGGCTCCAGGTCGATGCGGGCGACGGCGCCCCAGCCGATGGTGAGGACGACCTCGCGCGGCAGCGTGCCCGGAACGTACTTCTCCGGATTGGCGACGACACGGCTGAGCACGACGGAGGAGATCCGGTCGAGCTTCACGGACTCCGTGGACGTCGTCGCGTACGGCGTCGGGGAGGTGGTGTCCGCCGCCTGCTCGTCGGTGTGACTGACGATGAAGCGGGTGTCGGTCAGGACCAGGACGGTGACGTGACGGCGGACCTCGTTCGCGTCGAACGTGGTCTCCTGGTGCACGAGGAACGACGACATGGGTTCGCCGCCGACCGCGGCCTCCACCGCCTCGGCCACGAGGGCCGGGTAGTAGCCGCTGCGCTCGATCGCCGCTCGCAGCCCTTGGGTCGTCGTACTGGTCTTGGCCATGGGGTCCATCCTAAGGCCCGGGAAGAGGCTGCCGTTGCCCCTGTGGACAACCCTCGGTGAGGGCCTTTCGCGGGGTGTGCCGGTCAGTACGCGGCGGGCAGGGTGCGCGGGCCGAGGTCGTCGCGGGCGGGGGGCGGCGCGAGCCGGACGGAGGCGCCGAGCACGGTCAGCCCCTGCTGGGCGACGACGACCGGTTCGAGGGCGACGCCGACCACCTCGGGATGGTCGTCGACGAGGCGGGACACGCGCTGCAGCAGCTCTTCGAGCGCAGGGGTGTCGACGGGCGCGGCGCCGCGCCAGCCGAACAGGATCGGCGCCGTCTTGATCGAGCGGACGATGCCCCGGGCGTCCTGCTCGGTGACCGGGATCAGGCGGTGCGCGGTGTCGCCGAGCAGCTCGGAGGCGGCGCCGGCCAGGCCGAAGGACAGCACCGCTCCGGCCGCGGGGTCGATGACGGCCCGCACGACGGTGTCGACGCCGCGCGGTGCCATCGACTGCACCACGGGGCGCAGCTCGGCGGGCTTGCCGAGGTGCTCGGTGAGCTCTTCGTAGGCGCGGCGCAGGTCCGTCTCGTCGGCGAGGTCCAGGCGTACGCCGCCGAGGTCGGCACGGTGACGCAGGTGCGGGGCGGTCGTCTTGAGGGCCACGGGGTAGCCGAGGGTGCGCGCCGCCTCGACGGCGCGGTCCGGATCGGGGGCGGGCAGCGTCTGCCGTACGGCGACGCCGTAGCGGGCGAGCAGTGCGCGCGCGTCGTCCGGGGCGAGCTCGACCCCGCGCGGGTCGTCCTCCTTGGCGAGCAGTTCGGTGATGAGGTCGGCGGCCGCCGACTCGTCGATGCCGTCGTACTCGGGCACCCTGCCCGGCTCGGCCGCGTCGCGCCGCCACTGGGCGTACTTCACGACTTCGGAGAGGGCGTGCACGGCGCGCTCGGCGGCGGGGTAGGCCGGGATGAGGCGCGGGGTGTCGTCGGACGTCCCCGCCGTGGCGGGGGTCGGCCGAGGGGTCTGGACGCCGGGGGCGCCCGGCGCGTTGGGGCCGGTGCTGGCCGCGGCGGAGAGTGCCTCGGCGAGTCCGCCGAGTTCCACGTGGACGACGAGCACCGGCTTCGCGGGCGCGGTCGCCGCGGCCGCGCTGAGGGCGGCAGCCAGCTCCGCGTCCTGGGCGGAGTCCTCCCCCACGGCCGGCATGGCGGTGACGACGACGGAGTCCGTCTTGTCGTCGGCCAGCGCCTCTTCGAGGGCGGCACGGAAGTCCGTCGCGGAGGCGGCCGTCGTCAGGTCGCGGGGCGTCTTGGGCCGCAGTCCTTCGGAGAGGCACACGTCGTAGGTGAGCAGGCCGAGCGACTCCGAGTTCCCGAGGATGGCGACGCGGGGCCCGGCGGGCAGCGGCTGGCGGGCCAGCAGGAGCCCGGTGTCGACGAGTTCGGTGATGGTGTCGACCCGTATGACGCCGGCCTGTCGCAGCAGGGCGGAGACCGTGGCGTACGGCAGACGCGTGGCGCGTACGGCGTGCCCTGTGGGGGCGATGCCGCTGTGCCGGGCGCCTTGTACGACGACGAGGGGCTTGGCCTCGGCGGTGCGGCGGGCGAGGCGGGTGAACTTGCGCGGGTTGCCGATGGACTCCAGGTACATCAGGGCGACGTCGGTGTCCGGGTCGTCGTACCAGTACTGAAGGACGTCGTTGCCGGAGACGTCGGCGCGGTTTCCTGCGGAGACGAAGGTCGACACCCCGGTGACGCCGGTGACGCCGCCGCCCCTGCGGTGCAGGCGGGACAGGAGGGCGATGCCGATGGCACCGGACTGGGCGAACAGTCCGATGCGGCCGGGCCGTGGCATCTGCGGGGCGAGGGAGGCGTTGAGCCGCACGTCGGGGGAGGTGTTGACGACTCCGAAGGCGTTCGGTCCGATGATGCGCATCCCGTAGGTGCGGGCCTGCCGTACGAGTTCCCGCTGGCGCTCGCGGCCCTCGGCCCCACTCTCGGCGTAACCGGCGGAGACCACGACGAGTCCTTGTACGCCGCGTGCACCGCATTCGGCGACGGCTTCGGGGACGAGCGGTGCGGGTACGGCGACGACGGCCAGGTCGACGGGGTCGGCCGGGTCGATGTCGCGTACGGAGCGGTGCGCGGGGACGCCGTCGATCTCGGTCAGGTCCTCGGGGAACTCCTTGTTCACGGCGTACAGGCGGCCCGTGAACCCCGCGTCCC
The DNA here is from genome assembly GCF_010548525.1 of Streptomyces sp. SID14478. Lineage (GTDB taxonomy): Bacteria > Actinomycetota > Actinomycetes > Streptomycetales > Streptomycetaceae > Streptomyces. The sequence goes on along the minus strand of NZ_JAAGMG010001065.1, from coordinate 107,699 downwards.
TGAGGTTGTCGAGGACGCTGCGCCCCACTCCGCCGGGCGCACGGCCGACACCGATCACGGCGACGGAACCGGGCGCGAGGAGGCGCTGCACGGAGCGGGCCTCGGCGCGCTGCTCGCGGGCGCGCTGCACCGCGAGGGACGCCTCGGTGGGCTCCAGGTCGAACTCCAGACGGACCACGCCGTCCTCGAAGCTGCGCTTCTGTGTGTACCCGGCGTCCGTGAACACCTTGATCATCTTGGTGTTGGCGGGCAGCACCTCGGCGGCGAACCGGCGGATGCCGCGCTCGCGGGCGACCGCGCCGATGTGCTCCAGGAGGGCGGACGCCACGCCTCGCCCCTGATGGGCGTCCTGCACCAGGAAGGCGACCTCGGCCTCGTCGGCGGGCGCCGAGGCCGGCCTGCCCTGGCCGTCGATCCGGTCGTAGCGCACGGTCGCGATGAACTCACCGCCGATGGTGGCCGCGAGCCCGACCCGGTCGACGTAGTCGTGATGGGTGAAGCGGTGGACGTCCTTGTCGGACAGACGGGGGTAGGGCGCGAAGAAGCGGTAGTACTTCGACTCGTCCGAGACCTGCTCGTAGAAGCTGGTCAGACGCTCGGCGTCCTCGGTGGTGATGGGCCTGATCCGCGCGGTGCCGCCGTCGCGCAGCACCACGTCGGCCTCCCAGTGCGCGGGGTAGGCGTGCCGGTCCGACGGGGTCTCCATGCCGCAAGAGTAGGGCCGGGCACCGACAGTCGTACGGGTCGCGGCGCACGCGGGTGCGAGGCAGGCTAAGGAACGCCGAAGGGCGCAGCTCACGGGACCCGGGTCCGCGTCGAGCACGTGCCCCGGTGTGGGAGAATGGTCTAGACAACCGTGAGTCACCTGAAGGGCAGCATCACATGGCTGAGCGCCGCGTCAACGTCGGCTGGGCCGAGGGTCTCCACGCCCGCCCCGCCTCCATCTTCGTCCGCGCGGCCACGGCGGCCGGCGTCCCCGTGACGATCGCCAAGGCCGACGGCAACCCCGTCAACGCCGCCTCCATGCTCGCGGTGCTGGGCTTGGGCGCCCAGGGCGGCGAGGAGATCGTCCTGGCCTCCGACGCCGAAGGCGCGGACGCCGCGCTCGACCGTCTGGCCAAGCTGGTCGCCGAGGGGCTCGAGGAGCTTCCCGAGACCGTGTAGTCCGCGCTTTTCCATTAACAGTGGCGGTGCTCTTCAGTTGAAGAGCACCGCCACTGTTATGTGGACGCCATTTTAGGCAGCAAGAATTCACGCCCCCGAATTCACTTCTCTTTGTATACGGCGCAATTGTTAAGCATGGCCGCCCGCCATGTTTACGGGACGTTGCGAAGTCCTCACACGGTCGCCCGCCCGGGGCACGCGCAGCCGGTGCGCCGTCGCCGCGCGCTCCGTGTGCAGGGCGGTCAGGGAACGGGCGCGCTCGGCGTCGCCGCGGGCCACCGCGTCGACGATGGCGCCGTGCTCGGCCCAGGACTCGGCCGGCTGAGCCGGGGTCTCCACCGCGTACATCCAGGCGATCTTGTGCCGGAGCTGGGTGAGCAGGGCGGTCAGACCCGGGCTCCCGGAGGCCTGTGCGAGCGTCTCGTGGAACCAGCCGCCCAGGGAGCGCAGGTCCTCGTTCTGGCCGCGCCTGGAGCGCTCCTGGCCCAGCCTGACCAGGCCTCGCAGGACCTTGAGGTGGGCCTCGGTGCGACGCTGCGCCGCGCGCGCCGCGCCCAGCGGCTCCAGCAGCATGCGGATCTCCAGGAGATCGGCCGCCTCCTGTTCGGTGGGTTCGGCCACGCACGCGCCCGCGTGCCTGCGCGTGACGACGAAGCCCTCGGCCTCCAGGGTGCGCAGCGCCTCCCGGACCGGCACGCGCGAGACGCCGTAGCGACGCGCGAGCAGTTCCTCGGTGAGTCTGCTGCCGCGCTCGTAGACACCCGCGACGATGTCGTCGCGGATCGCCGTGCATACCGAGTGCGCGGGAATGCGCATGACCCGACCTCCGCCTTAATCCCCGCGAAACGCGGTCGATTGACGCTCGTGCAGGCGCGAATGACGCTCGTCCCGCGCGCTTGCCCAGTGACTCTATTCCACCCTTCTTGAATTTCCGACGGCAGCCGGGAATCCAGGGATATTTTTTGGACAGGAACGGTGTGCACGCACGAAAGCCCCGACTCGATGAGCCGGGGCTTTCGGGGATGCCGCTGCGGGCAGGCGGGACGCGTCAGACGTTCACGCCGTGCGAGCGCAGGTACGCGATGGGGTCGATGTCCGAACCGTAGTCGGGGCTCGTGCGGGCCTCGAAGTGGAGGTGCGGGCCCGTGACGTTGCCGGTGGCACCGGAGAGGGCTATCTGCTGGCCGGGGGTGACCGACTGGCCGACGGAGACACCGATGGACGACAGGTGACCGTACTGGGTGTACGTGCCGTCGTTCATCTTGATCACGACGTTGTTGCCGTACGCGCCGCCCCAGCCGGCCTCGACGACGGTGCCGGAGCCGACCGCGTGCACGGCGGTACCGCTCGCCGCGTGGAAGTCGATGCCGGTGTGGCTGCCGGAGGACCACAGCGAGCCGCCGCTCTTGTAGCCGGTGGACACGTAGGAGTGGGAGACGGGCGCCACGAAGGAGTTGAGGCGCTTGCGCTCGGCCTCACGGGCGGCGCGCTCCTTGGCCTCGCGCTCCTTCTTGGCCTTCGCCTCGGCCTCGCGCTTGGCCTCCTCGGCCTTCTTCTTGGCCTCGGCCTCCGCCTTCTTCTTCGCGGCGGCCTCGTCGGCGGCCTTCTGCTGCGCGGAGGCCTGGGCGTCGATCTGGTCGGCCAGGGAGTCACCGATGGAGATGGCCTGGGTCAGGCCGTTCTGGTCGACGGCCGCGCTGTCGGCGGCGAGAGCGGGGGCGGCGAGGCCGCCGATGACACCGGTGGTGGTCAGCGCGGCGACGCCTGCGACCTGCGCGGTGGTACGCGTGATGCGGCTCGGGCGACGGTGCTTCCCGGTGGCACGGGTGAACGCCATGAAGTGGCTGGTCCTTTCCTTCCCTCTCGCCTACCGGGTTAGCTGACGGGTTCGGAGCAGGAAGGTCTCCTACGGCCGCCCTCCTCTACGGAGAAGAGCGTCCGATTCACCCCAGGGACTGCGGTGGGTCCCCGGCTCCCCTGGCTCGCGCCGTGGGGGACTCGGCGATGACTGTCCGGTGTCGCGGGCGCGACGCGTGTCTGGCGGACAGCCGGACCGACGCTAAGCGGGACATCTTTTAATCAACAAACGGATCCCGGCTTTTGTAGTGCATGCCACAGAGCAGACAGGCAACCTCTGCCGCATTTCGGACATACGTGATCCATGGGCACGCGTGAACGGACACGAGTGGCCGGGAGTGGTCGGGAGTGGCACCACGAAGCCCCGGTGGTCGGCGGGACCACCGGGGCTTCGCCGGGCGTGCGGGGCTGCGGGTCAGCCGGTGACCACGGTCACCTCGCCGATGCCGAGGGCCCTGACGGGCTCCTCGATCTGCGCGGCGTCCCCCACGAGGATCGTCACCAGGCGGTCCGCCGGGAAGGCGCTCACGACGGCCGCAGTGGCCTCCACGGTGCCCGTCTCGGCGAGCCGGCGGTACAGCTGGGCCTGGAAGTCGTCCGGCAGCTGCTGCTCGACCTGGTCGGCCAGGGTGCTCGCGACGGCCGCGGCGGTCTCGAACTTGAGCGGGGCCACCCCCACCAAGTTCTGTACCGCGGTGTCCCGTTCGGCGTCCGTGAGGCCCTCCTCGGCGAGGGTGCGCAGGACCTTCCAGAGGTCGTCGAGCGCGGGGCCAGTGTTCGGGGTGTCCACGGAGCCGCTGATGGCGAGCATCGCGGCGCCCGTCCCGTCGGGAGCGGACCGCAGCACCTGGGCGAAGGACCGCACACCGTAGGTGTAGCCCTTCTCCTCGCGCAGGACGCGGTCCAGACGGGAGGTGAGGGTGCCGCCGAGGCAGTACGTGCCGAGGATCTGCGCGGCCCACACCCGGTCGTGCTTGTCGGGTCCGGTGCGACCGATCAGCAGCTGCGTCTGCACCGCGCCGGGACGGTCCACGATGACGACGCGGCCGGTGTCGTCGGCGGTGATGGGCGAGACCGGGTGCGGCTCGGCCGTGTTGCCGGTCCAGGCGCCGAGCGTGTCCTCGAGGAGGGCGTCGAGGTCGGTGGAGGAAAGATCGCCCACCACGACGACGGTGCCGGTCGCGGGACGTACGTGCTTCTCGTAGAAGGCGCGTACGGCCGCCGCGTCGATGGCGGCGACGGTCTCCTCGGTGCCCTGACGCGGACGCGACATGCGCGCGCCGGCCGGGAAGAGCTGCCTGGACAGCTCCTTGGCGGCGCGGCGGGCCGGGTTGGCGCTCTCGTGCGGGATCTCGTCGAGGCGGTTGCGGACGAGCCGCTCGATCTCGCCGTCCGCGAAGGCGGGGGCTCGCAGGGCGTCGCCCAGCAGCGCCAGCGCCTTGGGAAGGCGGGAGACCGGCACTTCGAGGGAGACGCGGACACCGGGGTGGTCGGCGTGCGCGTCCAACGTGGCGCCGCAACGCTCCAGTTCGGCCGCGAACTCCTCGGCGGAGTGCTTGTCGGTGCCCTCGTTGAAGGCACGCGCCATGATCGTGGCGACGCCGTCGAGCCCGGCCGGCTCGGCGTCCAGCGGCGCCTCCAGGTTCACCTCGACGGCGACGACCTGCTGGCCGGGCCGGTCGCAGCGCAGCACGGTCAGGCCGTTGGCGAGCGTGCCGCGCTGCGGGGCGGGGAACGCCCACGGCTTGGCCGCACCCGCCTGCGGCCGGGGGTGGAAGTCCATGACTGCGAGCTGCTCGGTCACCGGCCCGCCTCCTCGTCGCTGTCGTCGCTCTCGTCTTCGGTCTCGGCGGGGGCCGTGGGCTCGTACACGAGCACCGCCCGGTTGTCGGGGCGCAGGCGGGCCTTGGCGACCTCCTGGACCTCGTCGGCGGTCACCGACAGGACGCGCTGCACCGCGGTGAGGGCGAGCTGCGGGTCGCCGAACAGCACGGCGTAGCGGCACAGTTCGTCGGCGCGGCCCGCGACGGTGCCGAGCCGGTCCAGCCACTCGCGCTCCAACTGTGCCTGGGCGCGCTCCATTTCCTCCTCGCTCGGGCCCTGTGCGGCGAACCGGGCGAGCTCCTCGTCGACGGCCGCCTCGATGACGGGCACCTCGACGTCCCCGGAGGTCTTCACGTCGAGCCAGCCGAGGGAGGGGGCCCCGGCCAGGCGCAGCAGACCGAACCCGGCGGCCACGGCGGTGCGGTCCCGGCGTACGAGACGGTTGTAGAGGCGGGACGACTCGCCGCCGCCGAGCACCGTCAGGGCCACGTCGGCGGCGTCGGACGCGCGCGTGCCGTCCTCGGGGAGCCGGTAGGCCGCCATCAGGGCGCGCGCCGGCACCTCTTCCTCGACGACCTCGCGCAGCTGCCCGCCGATCACCTCGGGCAGCGAGCCGTCGCGCGGGGCGGGCTTGCCGTCGTGACCGGGGATGGAGCCGAAGTACTTCTCGATCCAGGCGAGCGTCTGCTCGGGATCGATGTCGCCCACTACGGAGAGCACCGCGTTGTTGGGCGCGTAGTAGGTGCGGAAGAAGTTCCGCGCGTCCTCAAGGGTGGCCGCGTCCAGGTCGGCCATGGAGCCGATGGGCGTGTGGTGGTACGGGTGGCCCTCCGGGTACATGAGGGCGGTCAGCTTTTCGAACGCGGTGCCGTAGGGGACGTTGTCGTAGCGCTGACGGCGCTCGTTCTTCACGACGTCCCGCTGGTTCTCCATCGACTCCTCGTCGAGGGCCGTGAGCAGCGAGCCCATGCGGTCGGCCTCCAGCCACAGCGCGAGCTCCAGCTGGTGGGCGGGCATGGTCTCGAAGTAGTTCGTCCGCTCGAAGCTCGTCGTGCCGTTGAGCGAGCCGCCCGCGCCCTGCACGAACTCGAAGTGACCATTGCCATGCACCTGCTTCGATCCCTGGAACATCAGGTGCTCGAAAAGGTGAGCCAGGCCCGTACGGCCCTTGACCTCGTGGCGCGAGCCGACGTCGTACCAGAGGCAGACCGCCGCGACAGGGGTGAGGTGATCCTCGGAGAGCACCACGCGCAGGCCGTTGGCCAGCCGGTGCTCGGTCGCTGTCAGACCGCCGGAGCCGGCCTCGGCGGTGGCCGTGTGACCCATGGGCATGTACGTCCCTTCGATCGCGGAGAACGCGAACAACACTGATGAACACTGATGTACTCACAGGACACTGAGAACAGAGAACTGCTGCCAGTCCTGCCACTGTATGCAAGCGCGCCGACGCCTGGCGAAGTTCCCGCCCGTGCTACGCCGTAAGCGAGCAGGACGGCCCCTCACGGGCCCCGAACCACCCGGTACGGACGGGTCGCGATCGGTGTTGTCAGTGGGGAGGTCCACAATGGTCCGCGACAGATCCCGTTCATGTACCCGTTCTTGTTGGTGAAGGAGCCGCAGCAGCGATGGCCCGCCGCAGCACGAAGACCCCGCCGCCCGACGACTTCGAGGAGAAGATCCTCGACATCGACGTGGTCGACGAAATGCAGGGCTCCTACCTGGAGTACGCGTACTCGGTCATCTACTCCCGCGCCCTGCCCGACGCCCGCGACGGGATGAAGCCCGTACACCGTCGCATCGTCTACCAGATGAACGAGATGGGCCTGCGCCCCGACCGCGGCTACGTGAAGTGTGCCCGCGTCGTCGGCGAGGTCATGGGTAAGTTGCACCCCCATGGCGACGCGTCCATCTACGACGCCCTCGTACGCCTGGCCCAACCGTTCTCGATGCGCGTCCCCCTGGTCGACGGGCACGGGAACTTCGGCTCGCTGGGCAATGACGACCGCCCGGCCGCCATGAGGTACACCGAGTGCCGCATGGACCCGGCGGCCAGCCTGATGACCGAGTCCATCGAAGAGAACACGGTCGACTTCGAGCCGAACTACGACGGGCAGGAGCAGGAGCCCCTCGTCCTGCCCGCGGCGTACCCGAACCTCCTGGTGAACGGCGCGTCCGGCATCGCCGTCGGCATGGCGACCAACATGGCGCCGCACAACCTCGGTGAAGTGATCGCCGCCGCGCGGCACTTGATCAAGCACCCGGGCGCCGACCTCGAGACGCTCATGAAGTTCGTCCCCGGCCCCGACCTGCCCACGGGCGGCCGGATCGTCGGTCTGTCCGGCATCAAGGACGCGTACGAGACGGGCCGCGGCACGTTCAAGATCCGTGCGACGGTCGCCGTGGACACCGTGACGGCACGCCGCAAGGGCCTCGTCGTCACCGAGCTGCCCTTCGCGGTCGGCCCCGAGAAGGTCATCACGAAGATCAAGGAGCTCGTCGGCTCCAAGAAGCTCCAGGGCATCGCGGACGTGAAGGACCTCACGGACCGCGAGCACGGCCTGCGCCTGGTCATCGAGATCAAGAACGGCTTCGTGCCCGAGGCCGTCCTGGAGCAGCTCTACAAGCTGACGCCGATGGAGGAGTCCTTCGGCATCAACAATGTGGCGCTCGTGGACGGCCAGCCGCTCACCCTCGGCCTCAAGGAGCTCCTCGAGGTCTACCTGGACCACCGGTTCAACGTGGTACGTCGTCGCAGCGAGTTCCGCCGCAGCAAGAAGCAGGACCGCCTCCACCTGGTGGAGGGTCTGCTCGTCGCCCTGCTGGACATCGACGAGGTCATCCGCCTCATCCGCTCCAGCGAGAACAGCGCGCAGGCCAAGGAGCGCCTCATCGAGCGCTTCTCGCTGAGCGAGATCCAGACGCAGTACATCCTGGACACGCCGCTGCGCCGCCTCACGAAGTTCGACCGCATCGAGCTGGAGTCGGAGCGCGACAAGCTCAACGGCGAGATCGACGAGCTGACCGGCATCCTCGACTCCGACACGGAGCTGCGCAAGCTGGTCTCCACCGAACTGGCCGCGGTGGCCAAGAAGTTCGGCACCGATCGGCGCACGGTGCTCCTGGAGTCGGCGGGCGCTCCGGTGTCCGCGGTTCCGCTGCAGGTCGCCGACGACCCGTGCCGGGTGCTGCTCTCCTCGACCGGCCTGCTGGCCCGTACGGCCAACGGTGAGCTTCCCGCCGGGGACGAGGACGCCAAGCGCGTCAAGCACGACGTGATCATCTCCGCGGTGCCGGCGACGGCACGCGGCGAGATCGGCGCCGTCACCTCCGAAGGCCGGCTGCTTCGGCTGAACGTGGTCGACCTGCCGCAGCTCCCGGACACGGCGTCCGCGCCGAACCTCTCCGGCGGCGCCCCGATCTCCGAGTTCCTGTCGTCCTTGGAGGCGGACGAGAGCGTCATCTGCCTCACCACCCTGGACGAGTCGTCACCAGGCATCGCCCTCGGTACGGAGCAGGGCATCGTCAAGCGCGTGGTGCCCGACTACCCCTCCCACAAGGAGGAGCTGGAGGTCATCACGCTCAAGGACGGCGACCGGATCGTGGGGGCGATGGAGCTGCGGACCGGCGAGGAGGACCTGGTCTTCATCACGGACGACGCCCAACTGCTGCGTTACCAGGCCGCCATGGTGCGCCCGCAGGGCCGCCCCGCGGGCGGCATGGCCGGCATCAAGCTGGCGACGGGCGCGAAGGTCATCTCGTTCACCGCTGTCGACCCGGCGGCCGACGCCGTGGTCTTCACGGTGGCGGGTTCGCGCGGCACGCTCGACGACTCGGTGCAGACGACGGCGAAGCTGACGCCGTTCGACCAGTACCCGCGCAAGGGCCGCGCGACCGGCGGCGTGCGCTGCCAGCGCTTCCTGAAGGGCGAGGACTGTCTGAGCCTGGCCTGGGCGGGCCCGGTGCCCGCGCTCGCGGCGCAGAAGAACGGCACGCCGGCCGAGCTCCCCGAGATGGACCCGCGCCGCGACGGCTCCGGCCTCTCGCTGGCGAAGACGGTGGCGGTGGTGGCGGGGCCGGCCTAGGGCGTGTTGTGAAAGTCCCGTCGTTCGCCCGAAGGGCGGGCCCCGCGGCGTCCGGTGCGTGCGATCGCAAGGCGCCGGAGCGTCCTCATAGCGGAGCTATGCGGGCGCTTCGGCAACGCCGCGAGCGTGCGTGCCGGGCGTCGCGGGGCAGGCGGGACTTTCACAACACGCCCTAGCTGCCCGCCGCTTCGTAGCCACCCGCTTCGTCCTCGTCCTGCGCGAGAGGCTCGTCCTGTGCGAGAGGCTCGCCCTCTACGGGGGACTTGTCCTGTACGTAGCGGAGAACGCCCCACATGCTGTGCTCGTCCACGGTGTGTGGGGCGTCGTTCTTGCACGCGGTGAGCTCCTTGGCGAGCGCCTCCGCTTCGATGCCCGAACCGATGAGGACCACCTGCGTCAGGCGTGGTCCGGCCGGCCACGGCTCGGGATAGAACCGCAGGAACCGCCCGACGGCGTGCACGGCGTACCGGTTGGCCGTGTCGCCCGCACCGAAGTCGACGTACCCCTTGATGCGGTAGAGCCCCTCGCGCCGGCTGTCGAGGAAGGCCATCAGCCGGCGCGGCTCAAGGGGAACCTCGGACGTGAACGCCACGCTTTCGTAGGCGGAGTGCAGGTGCGCGTCGTGTGCACCGCTCCCGTCGTGCCGGTGCAGGTCGTCGAACGACAGCTGTCCGATCCGCTCCGTCGTGGGACGGCAGTCGAAGAGCAGCTCCGGGTCGATGCGGCCGTACGACGCGGAGACCACTGCGGCGCGTCCGGCGAGGGCACGCACGGCGCCCAGGACGCGCTCCCGCTCGGCTTCCGCCACCCGGTCGCCCTTGTTCACCACGACGAGGTCCGCGATCCCGAGATGCCGTTCCACCTCGGGATGCTTCTCCCGGGTGGCGTCGAACTCGGCCGCGTCGACGACCTCGATCAGTCCCCCGTACACGATCCGGGGATTCTCGCTGGCCAGCACCATGCGCACCAGCTCCTGCGGCTCCGCGATGCCGCTCGCCTCGATGACGATGACGTCCATGACATGACTGTCATTGACGGGACGAGTCAACTTGTCCAGGTACACATCAAGTTCACTGGCGTCCACGGCACAGCACAGACATCCGTTGCCGAGCGCGACCGTCGAGTCGCCCAGCTGCCCCGCCACGGCCATCGCGTCGATCTCGATCGCGCCGAAGTCGTTGACGATGGCACCGATCCGCGTGCCGCCGCTGCGGTGCAGCAGGTGATTCAGCAGCGTGGTCTTCCCCGAACCGAGGAAGCCCGCGAGGACGACGACGGGGATCTGCTGCGGGCTCGCCTTGCTCAACACACGACCTCTCTCACACCGGATCACGCGGGCGCGCGCGCCGATCCGGACCGGCTCTCGTACGAAGAATGAATGCCGCCCCACAATAGGCGCGCGTAGAAAGGCCGCGTAGTAAACGATTGTTAGCTCCACTCCCGGGGCAGACGTTGGACATGGCGCCGGTTCGCGCGACCCGAGCATGCTTCCGCGCGCCTCCTCTCCGCCTCCCAGCCGATCAGAGCCGCTCGGCATCCTGGGAGACGGCAAGCGCGCCGCCCACCGCTTCGCCGGTCCCTTGCCCGTCGACCCGCACCCCACGACCGGCGGACGGTCGCCTGTATCGGGGGTTGACATGGCCACAAAGAGTTACGGGACGCGAGCACTGGCCGCCGCGGTGGCGACCGGTGCCTCCACCGCCGCGGAATCGCTGGCCGGACTGGTGACGCGCTGGCGCAGGCACGCCGCCCTCACCGAACAGCACCGGCTCCACTTCGACCTGCTCTGCAAGGCCATGGACGATCCGGCCCTGGCAGCGGTCCTCGACACGTACGAGGAATCGGTGCCGCCGGAACGGCAGCGGCAGTTCCTGTTCGCCAACGCGCTCTACACCAACGCCCTGTACTTCCACCGCATCGGCGCCCTGAGCCGTCGCGAGCTCTACGGCCACCTTCGGGTGATCTGCCAGAACCGGATCGTCCGCGACTACCTGACCGCCACCAGGCACCATCGCGCCAGCCTGGACGACGGATCGGACGAGGCCGAGCTCGGCCGCATGGTGGAACAGCTCCTGCAGGACCAAGAGGGAGCGGACACCGACGAGTGGTGGGTCGTCGGCGAACCTCCTTGCGAATGAACCCAGTTGGCGTATCCTGCGGCCACACCAGGCGTCCCGAACGGCTACTCTTGCCCCGCTCCTTCCCCACCCATGTGCCAAGGACCGGGATCCCTTTGAAAATCGTGCGCCGCATCGGTGCGTCTCCCCGCGAACGCGGAAGCGCCTCCGGCCAGACCTGCCCCGACATCTTCGAGCTCGCCGACGGCAGCTTCGCCGTCATCGGCACGGATGCCACCGAGACGCTCGACACGGAACTTCCGTCCGATGCGGCGCGGGCCGACTACGAGCGGATCGTCGTCATCACGCGGGACACCCTCGTACGTGCCAAGGCGGACATCCCGGACCTGTGAGCGCGGGCCGACGGACGGAGACCCGGCGCATCGTGCGCCGGGTCTCACGCGTCACTGCGGCAACGGCACCGCTACCGGCGGCTCGGCCCCGACGTACCTGGCCGCCGGCCGAATGATCTTCGAATCCTGTGCCTGTTCAAGGATGTTGGCGCTCCAGCCGATCACCCGCGCGGCGGCGAACGTCGGCGTGAACATCGTGCGCGGCAGGCCGCACAGCTCCATGACCACGCCCGCGTAGAACTCCACGTTCGTGTGGAGTTCACGCCCCGGCTTGAGCTCCGCCAGGATCGCCTCCACATGACGCTCGACCTCGACGGCGAACTCCACCAGCGGCCCGCCGAACTGTTCCGCGATACCGCGCAGCATGCGCGAGCGCGGGTCCTCCGTGCGGTACACGGGGTGCCCGAAACCCATGATCCGGTCCCCGGCCAGGACCCGTTCACGGATCCACGCGTCGATGCGGTCAGGGGTGCCGATCGCGTCCAGGGTGTCGAGCGCCCGGCTGGGCGCACCGCCGTGCAACGGCCCTGACAGGGCGCCGACCGCACCGACCAGGCAGGCGGCGACGTCCGCGCCCGTCGAGGCGATGACGCGACCGGTGAACGTGGACGCGTTGAAGCCATGATCAATGGTTGAGATGAGGTACTTCTCGATCGCTCGCGCATGCGCGGGCTCCGGCACCGCACCCGTCAGCATGTAGAGGTAATTGGCCGCATACGAAAGATCCGTGCGCGGCTCTACCGGGTCCAGCCCTTCGCCGAGCCGGTGGAGCGCGGTGAGCATCGTGGGGACCACTGCCGCCGCGGCGAGCGTGTCCGCGCGACGGCGGTCGGCGTCGATGTCGTAGACGGGGCGGAAACCGCGCGAGGCGCCGAACAGCGAGAGCGCCGTACGCAGCCCGGCGAGCGGCCCGGAACGGGATCCGGCGCGGGCGACGGCGGGCAGCGCGGCCCGCACCTCGTCGGGCAGCACGCGCAGCGCCGCCGTCTCGCGGGCGAACGCCTCCGACCGCCCCGCATCAGGCAGTTCACCGTGGATCATCAGGTGCCACACGTCCTCGAAACCGCGGGTCTGCGCGAGCTCGACGGCCGAGTACTGGCGGTAGTGGTAGAAGCCCTCGCGCCCCCTGACGTCACCGAGTGCGGTGTCGGTGACGACGACGCCGGCGAGCCCTCGCGGTACGTCGAGGACGGGGGTGGCAGTTGTCCCGTTGATCGGCATGTTTCCTCCCTGGACTTGATTCGACTGTCCATGATTGACTCAATCTCTGTCAATATTGATTGCATCAATACGTCACGATCAATGCTTCACGATGCGGATACGGTGACGCGCATGAGGGATCAAGAACCGGCAGCGGCACAGCAGGCCCGTCGACTCAGCACCAGGGAGACCGCCGAGCTGCTCGGCGTGAAGCCGGAGACCGTGTACGCGTACGTGAGCCGCGGACAGCTCTCCAGCCGGCGCGGCCAGGGCAGGCGCGGGAGCACCTTCGACGCCGCCGAGGTCGAGGCCCTCGCCCGACGCAACAGGCGGGAGGGCACGTCGAGTTCGGGCCCTGACGAACTGTCGGTGCGCACCCGGCTCACCCTCATCGAGCAGGACCGGTACTTCTTCCGGGGGGTCGACGCGGCGCAGCTGGCCGCCGACCACTCGTACGAGGAGGTCGCCGAGTGGCTCTGGACGGGCTCCCTGCGCTCCGGTGCCGGGTTCACCGCCCCCGCGGAATCCCTCGCCGCGGCCCGTCAGGCGGTGTGCGCCCTGCCCGAACACAGCAGCCCCGTGGACCAGTTGCGGGTCGCTGCCGTGGCGGCCGCGACAGTCGATCCGTTGCGGTACGACCTGTCCGAGGACTCCGTCCTCGGCGCCGCGCGCTCCCTCATCCCGACGCTCGCGGCCGCGCTCCCGCTCCGGCGGAGCACCTACAGGGACGGCGAGCCCATCGCCCGGCGCCTGTGGGGCCGCCTGTCCTACAAGGAGCCCGACGAGGCGTCCCTGCGCGCCCTGGACCTGGCACTCGGCCTCCTGGTCGACCACGACCTGGCCGCGTCCACCCTCGCCGTCCGCGTCGCCGCGTCGGCCAGGGCGCACGCCTACGCGGCGGTCTCCGCGGGTCTGGGCGTCCTGGAAGGCCCCCTGCACGGCGCGGCGAGCGGCCTGGCCCACCGCATGCTCCTCGACGTCCTCGACCGGGGCAGCGCGGGCCATGTGGTGGCCGACGAACTCCGCGCGGGGCGCCGCGTCCCCGGGCTCGGCCATCGCCTCTACAAGGGTGAGGATCCGCGCGCGACGGCCCTGTTCGCCGCACTGGAGGAGCTGCCCGCCGCACAGCCCGCGCTGGCCGCGGCCCGCGACGTCGTGGCGACAACCGCCCGTCACACGGACCTGCACGCCAACGTGGACCTCGCCCTCGCCGCGTTCACCGCCTCGTACGGCATGGCCGCCGAAGCGGGCGAGACGATCTTCGCGGTGGCGCGGACAGCCGGCTGGATCGCCCACGCCCTGGAGGAGTACGGGGAGCGCCCCCTACGTATGCGCCCGACAGGCCACTACGTAGGCCCGCGTCCACCGCAGCCCCTCCCGTCGACGCCCGGGGAGGAGTGACCCTGCAGGCGGGTTAGGCTCCCCTGCGTGAGTACGTGCGCGACCGCCTCGCTGGATCTTGCCGAATCTCCCGCCGGGACCGCGGCCACCGCCCGCACCTGGCTGCTGATCGAGCAGCCGGGGCCCTGGGGAGCGAAGGCCCTGACCTCCAGCCATCTCGATCCCGACGTGGGCCGCGCCCTGGAGGCGGCCGCCGAGGGCACCGGAGTGCGCGTCGCCCTCGTGCGCCGCCCCGGGCGGCATGCCGACTGCCACGCTCCGGCTCGGCAGCAGGTGTACGTGGCCCACACGACTCCGGGGAACGCCTGGCTGCGCAGCACCACCACCCAGAGGCCCGAAGAACTGCTGGGGCTCGACTTCGCCGCCTTGGGAGCAGGCCATCACGGAGGCTTCGGTGAGCCGCATACAGGTGCACCGCTCGCGCTCGTCTGCACCAATGGCAAGCGGGACCGCTGCTGCGCGCTACTAGGGCGGCCGTTGGCCTCCGAACTCGCCCGCTCCGGAGTCGAGGGCGTCTGGGAGGTCACACATCTCGGCGGCCACCGCTTCTCCCCCACCCTCCTGGTGCTGCCGTACGGGTACGCCTACGCGAGGGCCACGGCGGCGGACGTGAAGGAGATCCTGGAGGCGGTGCGCCTGGAACGCATCGTGACCGACGGCTGCCGCGGCAGCTCCGCCTGGGAACGTCCGGGCCAGGCCGCGGAGTTGGCGGTGCGCCGCACTGCCCACGTGGACGGTGCCGCCGCCTTGACGGTCGTCAGGACACAGGCCGTGGCAGGTGACGTGCCGCACTGGGAGGTCAGCGTCGCCCACACCGACGGACGCCATTGGCGCGTGACGGTCGCCCAGGGCGCCTCCCTCCCGCCTCGCCCGGAGAGCTGCGGCGGCGCCCTCGGGTCACCGGCGCGTATGGACGTCGTGGCTGTGCGTGAGGTTCCCGCGGCGCTCGGCTGACGACGCCTGCGAGGACGTACGAGATCCGCGCCACAAGGGCTTCGAACGGGACCGGAAGGCCCCGTACCGTTCGTCCTCATGAGCACGTCCGTCCCCACCCGCCGTCTGCGTCTCGGTCTGCCGAGGCGCGTGTTCGCGCAGGTCCTGCTGATGCAGGTGGCGATCGCCGCCGGGGTGGCCGTGCTCGCGACCGGCTTGTTCCTCGCGCCGCTGAGCGACCAACTGGACGACCAGGCCATGCGGCGCGCCCTGGCCATCGCGCAGACCACGGCCGCGCAGCCGCAGATCGCCGCCGACCTGCGGTCCTCGCGGCCGACCACGCGGGGCCCCGTGCAGGCCGCGGCCGAGCGGATCCGGCGGGCCAGCGGCGCCGAGTACGTCGTGATCATGAACAAGGACGGGGTGCGCTGGTCGCACACCGATCGCGGCCAGATCGGGAAGGTCGTCTCGACGGACCCCCGCCGGGCGCTGGCGGGCCGCAAGGTGATGGAGATCGACGACGGCACCCTCGGCCGCTCCGCGCGCGGCAAAGTGCCCCTGAAGGACGCTGACGGGGCCATCGTGGGCGCGGTGTCGGTCGGCATCGAGTACGACAGCGTCCGCGCGCGCCTCGTCCACGCGATCCCCGGCCTGTTCGCCTACGCGGGCGGCGCGTTGGCGGTCGGCGCGCTCGCCGCGTATCTGATCTCGCGCCGGGTGCAGCGGCAGACGCGTGACCTGGCGTTCTCGGACATCTCCGCTCTGCTGGCCGAGCGCGAGGCGATGCTGCACGGCATCCGTGAGGGCGTCGTCGCGCTCGACAGGACCGGTCGGATACGGCTGCTGAACGACGAGGCGCAGCGCCTGCTCGCCGTGGACGCCGCGGCGATCGGGCAGACCTTGGACGGCGCGCTGGGCCCCGGCCGGACGACGGACGTGCTCGCCGGCCGGGTGACCGGGACCGACCTGCTGACGGTGCGCGGCCATCGCGTCCTCGTCACCAACCGGATGCCCACCGACGACGGGGGCGCCGTGGCGACCCTGCGCGACCGCACCGAGCTGGAGCAGCTGGGCCGCGAACTCGACTCCACCCGCGGCCTCATCGACGCGCTGCGCGCCCAGGACCACGAGCACGCCAACCGCATGCACACCTTGCTGGGGCTGCTGGAGCTGGAGATGTACGAAGAGGCGGCGGAGTTCGTCGGCGAGGTCGCGGGCGCGCACCGGGTCACCGCGGAGCAGATCACCGAGAAGATCCAGGATCCGCTGCTCGCGGCGCTCCTGGTGGGCAAGGCGACGGTCGCCGCGGAACGCGGGGTCGCGCTGGAGATCTCCCGCGACACCGAGCTGCCGGACCGGCTCGTCGATCCGCGTGGGCTGGTCACGATCGTCGGCAACCTCGTGGACAACGCCCTGGACGCCGCCGCCGGTTCGGGGCGGCACGCGCGCGTAGAGGTGTCCTTGCGAGCGGAGGGCCGTGCCGCGGTCCTTCGGGTACGCGATACGGGCCCGGGGGTCCCGGCGGACCATCGTGAGAGCGTCTTCGTGGAAGGCTGGTCGACCAAGGAGCCGCCGGCACACGGCAAGCGCGGGATCGGGCTCGCGCTGGTGCGACGGCTCGCCGAACGCCAGGGCGGCACGGCCGAAGTGAAGGCGTCGCCCACCGGGGGAGCCGACTTCGTCGTCGTCCTTCCGGAAGCCTTCACCGACACCGTGCCGAGCCCCGCCCAGGAGGTCCGATGATCGAGGTCCTGGTCGTCGACGACGACGTCCGCGTCGCCGACGTGAACGCCGCCTACGTGGCGAAGATGGCCGGATTCCGGGTGGCCGCCAAGGCGCACAGCGCTGCCGAGGCACTGCAGCGGGTCGAGGATCTCGCGATCGACCTGATCCTGCTCGACCACTACCTCCCGGACGAGACGGGTCTCGATGTCGCGCGCACGGTGCGCGAGCGCGGCCACCAGATCGACGTGATCATGGTGACCGCGGCCCGCGACGTGGCCACCGTGCAGTCCGCGATGCGGCACGGGGCACTGCAGTACTTGGTCAAGCCGTTCTCGTTCGCGGGTCTGCGCGGCAAGTTGGAGGCCTACGCGGTACTGCGCCGCACCCTGGACGGCGGGGGCGAGGCCGAACAGGCGGAGGTCGACCGGATCTTCGGCGCGCTGTCGGCCACCCCGACGCCCGAGCTCCCGAAGGGGCACTCCCCGACCACGGCCGAACTCGTCCGCCGGGCCCTGATGGACGCCGAGGGGCCGCTCTCCGCGCAGGAGCTGGCCGACCGGACCCGGCTCAGCCGCCAGACCGCGCAGCGCTATCTGAAGCTGCTGGAGCGCACGGGGCGGGTGCGGCTGAGCCTCAAGTACGGCGACACCGGGCGGCCCGAACACCGCTACGTGTGGGCCGCCAGCCGCTGAGCGATCGGCCCGGCAGCCGGAGCCGCCGGGCCCGGTCGGCTGCGTGTCACACGGCTCCCGCGCCGGTGAGGGAGCGCACCTCCGTCTCCGCGTGCTTGGCCTCGTCCGGCGGCTCGGCACTGGTCAGCGTGCCCAGCCAGCCGGCCAGGAAGCCGAGCGGGATGGAGATGAGCCCCGGGTTCTCCAGCGGGAAGAACTGGAAGTCGACGCCCGGGAACAGGGACGTGGGGCTCCCGGAGACCACCGGTGACAGCACGACGAGCGCCAGTGCCGGCACCAGTCCGCCGTACACCGACCACACCGCTCCGCGCGTGGTGAAGTTCCGCCAGAACAGCGAGTAGAGCAGCACGGGGAGATTGGCGGACGCGGCGACGGCGAAGGCCAGGCCGACGAGGAACGCGACGTTCAGATCGCGGGCGAGCAGCCCGAGCGCGATCGCGAGCACACCGATCCCGGCGGCGGCCACCCGTGCCACCGCGACCTCGCTGTGCTGCTTTCCTCCGTGCTTCCCGGCGTGCCTGCGCAGCGACGCGTACAGGTCGTGCGCCACGGAGGCCGAGGAGGCGAGGGTGATCCCGGCGACGACGGCGAGGATCGTGGCGAAGGCGATCGCGGCGACGATCGCGAACAGCACCGTGCCGCCCGTGGAGTCCGCGCCACCGCCCAGATCGAGGGCGAGCAGCGGAACTGCCGTGTTCCCCGCGGCATTTGAGGTCCGGACGGCGTCGGAGCCCACGATGGCCGCCGCGCCGAACCCGAGCACGATCGTCATCAGGTAGAAGCTGCCGATGAGCCCGATGGACCAGACGACCGATCGGCGGGCGGCCCGCGCGGTCGGCACCGTGTAGAAGCGCGACAGGATGTGCGGGAGGCCCGCCGTGCCGAGCACGAGCGCGAGGCCCAGACTGATGAAGTCGAAGCGCGCGGTCCAGCTCCCGCCGTACTTCAGGCCGGGCACGAGGAAGTCGGAGCCGTGCCCGCTGCGCGTCGCGGCCGTGCGCAGCAGCTCGTCGAAGTCCCCGTGGAAGCGGGCCAGGACGAGCACCGTCAGGGCGATCGTCCCGCCCATGAGCAGGACGGCCTTGACGATCTGGATCCACGTGGTGGCCCGCATCCCTCCCAACGACACATAGATCACCATGAGCGCGCCCACGCCGACGACGGTCCACGCCTGCGCGCCCCCGCTCTCGCCACCCAGCAGCAGCGCGACGAGGCTCCCCGCGCCGACCATCTGCGCCACCAGATAGAGAACGGACACGGTGACCGAGGAAGTTCCCGCCGCGATGCGGACCGGTCGCTCCCGCATCCTGGCCGCCACGACGTCGGCCATCGTGAACCGGCCGCAGTTGCGCACCAGTTCGGCGACCAGGAAGAGCACGACGAGCCAGGCCACCAGGAAGCCGACCGAGTACAGCAGGCCGTCGTACCCGAAGAGCGCGATCAGTCCGGAGATACCGAGGAACGAGGCGGCCGACATGTAGTCACCCGCGATGGCAAAACCGTTCTCCATCGGCGAGAAGAGCCGGCCGCCCGCGTAGAACTCCTCCGCCGAGCCGTGCCGGTTGCGGCCCACCCAGGTGGTGATGGCGAGCGTGACCGCCACGAACACGCTGAACAGGACCAGCGCCAGGGTCTGATGGGTTCCCGTCATCGCTGGCCACCCTCACTGAGCGCCGAACCGTCCTGGTGACCCGTCCCGTGCGCCGTCGCCGTCCCGTTCACCCGCGCGGAACCGTTCACGCGAGGGGATGCGTCGATTCCTCGGGTCATCTCCTGTGTGTCCCAGCGCAGTTCGAGAGCTGCCCGGTCCCGGTGCAGCCTGGCGTGGCGCACGTACAGCCATGTCAGCAGGAACGTACTGGCGAACTGACCGAGCCCCGCGACCATCGCCACGTTCACGGAGCCCGCGACAGGGCGGGCCATCAACGTGGGCGCGCTGGTGGCCGCCACGATGTACGCGACGTACCAGGCGAAGAAGATCGCGCACGCGGGGAAGACGAACCTCCGGTACCGCCCGCGCACTTGCTGGAAGGCGGCACTGCGCTGCACCTCCAGATAAACCCCCGCCGTACTCCGCTCCCGGTGCGCGGACTGGGCGGGCACAACGGGTGCCGACGCACCCGTGCCGTCCCACTCGCCCCACCCAGAGGCCAGCGCGTCGTACCAGGGATCGCCCAAGCCGCCGCGATCACCTGCCCGAGACTGCGCCGTCTCGCGCCCGTCGTGCTTGTCCACCGAACTCTCCTTGTCCGCGGCCCACTGCGGCCGCGTGCCCAAGGATGGACAGACCGGGAAGATCCCGGACTCTCCTCGCAAGCCCTTCACCCCATTAGGTGATGGACGACTCCGGTGGCTTCGCGAGTCCGTGACGGTAGGCGTAACGGACGGCCTGGGCCCGGTCCTTGAGCCCGGTCTTCGCGAAAAGGTTGTTGATGTGCGTCTTCACCGTCGCCGTGGAGACCTGGAGCTCGCGCGCGATCTCGTGGTTGGTCAGCCCGTCGGCGATCAGCACGAGGACCTCTGCCTCCCTCGTCGTGATGCCGTCCGGCGGCTCCTTGGGCCCGGGCGCGACGGCTTCGGGCTGCGACAGTCTTTCCAGGAGGCGCCGTTGGATCTTCGGCGAGAGCCCGGCGTCGCCGGACAGCACGTCCTCCACGGCCCGCACGATCTCGTCCCCGCCCGCGTCCTTCGTCAGATAACCGCGCGCTCCCGCCCTAAGGGCCGGGAACAGCGATTCGTCGTCCGCGTACGTGGTCAGGATGACGACCTGGGTCCCGGGATACTCCGCGCGGATGCGCCGGGTCGCCTCGACACCGTCGCAGCGCGGCATGCGCAGGTCCATCAGGACGACGTCCGGGGCCAGTTCGGCCACGAGCTCCACCGCGACGTCGCCGTCTCCCCCGGCGCCGACCACCTCGATCCCCGGCAACAGCCCGAGCAGCATCACGATGCCCTCGCGCACCACCGTCTGGTCGTCGATCACCACCACACGGGCCGCAGGCCTGACCGCCCCTGCCTCGGCCCTGCTCACCGCGGAACCCTCAACGTGACCATGAACCCCTCCTCGCACGGTCCTGCCTCGAGCGTGCCGCCCAGCAACTCGGCGCGCTCCCTCATCCCCAACAGACCGTAACCGGAGCCACTGACAGTGAGTTCTCCCTGAGGCCGGGACGCCCCCGAGTCCCGTACCTCCAGGGCCACTTCGACCGGCCCGTACTCCAGCCGCATCTGTGTCTTCGCGCCCGGAGCGTGCTTGCGTACGTTCGTCAGTGCCTCCTGCGCGACTCTGCGGACCGCCTGGGAGGCCTCCGCCGCCAGCGGACCGCGCTCGCCCGCCACGGACAGCGAGGCCCCGTCCGAGGAGGCGACCAGCTCGCGCAGGAAGTCCTCCAGCGGAGTCATGTCGCCACGCAACGCGGACAGGGCCTGCCGCGTCTCGGACAGTCCGTCGCGGGCCATGCCGCGCGCCGCGACGACCCGCTCCAGGATCTGGTCCCGGTCGGCGCCCCGTTCGATGAGGAGCCGGGCGGCTTCCAGGTGCACGAGCTGCGCGGAGAGGCTGTGCGCGAGGACGTCGTGGATCTCGCGGGCGATACGGGACCGCTCGGCGAGCGCCGCCGACTCCGCCTCGGCCGCCCGCGCCGCCCGCTCCTGCACCAGCAGCCTTTGGGCATTGCCCCGGGCCTCGGCATCGAGCCTCAGCACGTACCCGGACAGGCACAACCCCACGACGATGACCGCGGTGGTCAGCCAGGCGTCGTTGTTGACCAGGGCGAACCCCGTGAGGGACGCCGCGGTGGCGGGCACCGAGGCGGCGAGGGGCAGCCGCTCGAGCGCGGAGACGGCGCAGCCGCACCACAACACGAGCGCCGGACCGATGAACCCGGACCACTGGGTGAAGATCGCGACGGCGACCAGAAAGGCGAGCAGTCCCAGAGAAGGCCACAACCGGTGGTCCAGGGTCGTGCGGAAGAAGGCCCATGCGGCGGCGACGCTCGCGATCAGCAGCACCGGGAGCAGGAGAAGAGCCCAGTCGTCGACGCCCCGCTGATTGACGGCGGTCCACACGAGGACCGCGAGCACGCAGAACCGTACGAAGCGCGTGAGCATCCGCCGGGCACGCGTCAGCCCCTCGCGGGAGAGCGCCTCCCGCGAGGGCCATTGCGTCCAGTGCCTGCGGGTCACCTCATGTCCTCCCAGACCGGCTGCACGGCCGGACCGACGTACGTCGAGCGCTCGCTCCCGGCCCTGAGCATCAGCAGTCCGGAGCGCACCAGGAGCGAGACGGCGAAGCCCAGCATGAGGGTCGACGTGCCGAGATGGATACCCCACGCCAGCCCCAGGCCGACGACGCCCACCCGGGCCACCATGCCCCCGATCCAGGTGCCGGCGGTCGCGGCCGTGCCCTTGACCCACACGTCGCCCCGCTCGTCGCTCCAGACGCGGGTGGTGACCGCCCAGCCGATCCCTATGCCGACGCTGACCAGAAGCTCGACGACGACGAGAGCCACCGAACCCGCCACGTGGTGGGCGTCCAGCAGGGCGCCGTCCTTGATCGCGAGGAAGCCGAGGATCGCGGGCAGCAACCACCACCTGCGGTCCGAGGACAGGCGCTGTGTCCTGAACTGACGCACGAGGACGAGCGCGACGACTGCGACGATCACCATCACAGTGCTCAGCCCGGACATGACGGCCTCCGTAAGGCTTTCGAGGGCGAACTGTTCAACGCCTTCGAAGCTACGGAAACCAGCAGCTCAGCGGATCGGAGCCGGGGTGGATCCTGGGTGGATCATGCGGCTCCACCCAGGGGTGGAGCCGCATGGTGCTACGCGTCGATGCGCGAGCGGTCGAGGGTCGCCGCGGAGCTGCTGATGAACTCCTTGCGCGGCGCCACGTCATTTCCCATCAGCAGGTCGAAGACCTGCTCCGCGGCGTCCAGCTCGCCGATGTTGATCCGGCGCAGCGTGCGGTGGCGCGGGTCCATCGTCGTCTCGGCCAGCTGGTCCGCGTCCATCTCACCCAGACCCTTGTAGCGCTGGATCGAGTCCTTGTACCGCGTGCCCTTGCGCTGCAGCTCCAGCAGCGTCTCGCGCAGCTCGCGGTCCGAGTACGTGTAGATGTACTTGTCCTGGCCCTTCTTCGGCTGGACCAGCTCGATGCGGTGCAGTGGCGGCACCGCGGCGAAGACGCGGCCGGCCTCGACCATGGGCCGCATGTAGCGCTGGAACAGCGTGAGGAGCAGGCAGCGGATGTGCGCGCCGTCGACGTCGGCGTCCACGAGCAGGATGATCTTCCCGTAGCGCGCCGCGTCGATGTCGAAGGTCCGGCCGGACCCCGCTCCTATGACCTGGATGATCGCGCCGCACTCCACGTTCTTCAGCATGTCCGAGACGGACGACTTCTGAACGTTGAGGATCTTGCCGCGGATCGGCAGGAGCGCCTGGAACTCGGAGTTCCGCGCGAGCTTGGCGGTGCCGAGCGCCGAGTCGCCCTCGACGATGAAGAGCTCGCTGCGCTCCACGTCGTCGCTGCGGCAGTCCGCGAGCTTCGCGGGCAGGGACGACGACTCCAGGGCCGTCTTGCGGCGCTGCGCGTCCTTGTGCTGGCGGGCCGCGATGCGCGTACGGGCCGCGGCCACGGCCTTCTCCATCACGGAACGGGCCTGCGCCTTGGCGTCGCGCTTGGTGGACATCAGGAACGCCTTGAGTTCCTTGGCCAGCACGTTGGCGACGATCCGGTTGGCCGCCGAGGTGCCCAGGACCTCCTTGGTCTGGCCCTCGAACTGCGGCTCCGCCAGACGCACCGTGACGACGGCCGTGAGGCCCTCCAGAGCGTCGTCCTTGACGATGTCGTCCTCGGCGACGCGCAGCAGCTTCTGGGAGCGCAGCGCCTCGTTCATCGTCTTCGTGAGCGACCGTTCGAAGCCGCTCACGTGGGTGCCGCCCTTGGGGGTGGCGATGATGTTCACGAACGACTTGATGGACGTGTCGTAGCCGGTGCCCCAGCGCATCGCGATGTCGACGCCGAGCTCACGGGTGACCTCGGTCGGCGTCATCTGCCCGTGCTCGTCGAGCACGGGGACCGTCTCCTTGAAGCTGCCCTGTCCGGTGAAGCGCAGGACGTCGCAGACCGGCTTGTCCTGCGCCAGGTACTCGCAGAACTCGCTGATGCCGCCGTCGAAGCGGAAGGACTCCTCGCCCTTGCTGCCGCCGTCGCCCAGGCCGAGCTCGTCGCGTACGACGATGGTCAGGCCGGGCACGAGGAACGCGGTCTGGCGGGCACGCTGGTGCAGGTTCTCCAGCGAGAGCTTGGCGTCCTTCAAGAAGATCTGCCGGTCCGCCCAGTAGCGGATCCGGGTGCCGATGCGGTTCTTCGGCACCTTCTTGGTCTTGCTCAGTCGCGCCGAGGGATCGAAGGGGGCGTCCGGGCCGGGCTTGGAGAACGCTCCGGGGACGCCGCGACGGAAGCTGATGGCATGGGTGTGTCCGCTGCGGTCCACCTCGACGTCGAGGCGGGCCGACAGCGCGTTCACCACGGAGGCGCCCACGCCGTGCAGACCGCCGGAGGCCGCGTACGAGCCGCCTCCGAACTTGCCGCCCGCGTGGAGCTTGGTCATGACGACCTCGACTCCGGACAGGCCGGTCTTGGGCTCGACGTCCACGGGGATGCCGCGGCCGTTGTCCCGTACCTCGACGGAGCCGTCGTCGTGCAGGATCACGTCGATGTGGTCGCAGTGGCCGCCGAGAGCTTCGTCGACGGAGTTGTCGATGATCTCCCAGAGGCAGTGCATCAGACCGCGGCTGTCGGTCGAGCCGATGTACATGCCCGGACGCTTGCGTACGGCTTCGAGCCCCTCGAGGACGAGAAGGTGCCGCGCGGTGTAGTTGGAACCGTCCCGGTCTGCTCCGGTCAGCAGCGCTGTGGACGGCACGGACGTTTCGGCGGTCACGCGGTTCGCTCCTCGCTGAATTTCAGATGGGGCCCTTATGGGTAAAGAGCCGGCGTCGGTCGACCGTCAGAGGGTACCGAGGCCTGGTAGAGCCGTTGTCACGCCACCCTCAACCTCAGCCCAGACTAGTCCACGGTCGCATGAGTGTTCGATCCCTCGTTGGAGTGAAGCCCACATCACGTTCCCTTCCAGGCATGAACCATTTAGGCTCCGGGCACGTCCTCATGAACAACCGGCAAGCCGGCCGGGAGGACCGACCTGACAGAACGCGCGAACCCGTAAGACACGTAAGAGACGCAATACGGCACATTCGCCGCCACCCGGCAACAGACAGCCGGTCTCGGAGAAATTTTTCGAGGAAAAGCCGCGAGCGGGAACGTTTTCGGCCTGGTTGGATGTTGACCCTGGTACGACAGCTCGTCGAGCTAGAGAAGAGGCGACGTGACTACTGTTCTGACCCCCGCGAGCCCGCTGACGGCGGCTGACCGCTGTGACCGTTGCGGCGCCCAGGCATACCTGCGCGTCGTCTTGATCAGCGGTGGTGAACTGCTCTTCTGCGCCCACCACGGTCGCAAGTTCGAGCCGGAACTCAAGAAGATCGCCGCTGAGATACAGGACGAGACGGAGCGGCTCACCGCTGCCCCGGCAAGTGCCGAAACCGAGGAACGCTGACGCCTCGCACCCACGACGAGCCAGCTCCGGCATCAGGCCGGTGATCGGGCGGCCAACCCTGCACCCCAGGGGCGGCCGCCCGTCCTCGTATCCGTCAGGCGTGCTCCCGCAGCACCCGGACCACGTCCGACACCCGGGTGTAGACGCCGGGGCTCCCCGCCCGTCCACAGCCGCTCCCCCATGACACCAGGCCGATGAGCCTGCCCCTGGCGACCAGCGGACCACCGCTGTCGCCCTGACAGGCGTCCTTGCCGCCGCGCGGCTCCCCCGCGCACAGCATCGTCGCGGGCACGTACCTCCCGTCCGAACTGCCCGGGTACGCCCGCTCGCACACGGCGTCGGCCAGCACCTTCACGTGCGCCGCGCGCAGCACGCGCGCGTAGTCACCGGCCCCCGTCGTGTCACCCCATCCGTAGACGTCGGCTCCCGTCCCCGGTTCGTAGGCCGGGTCGCCCTCATCCGCCATCGGGATCACGTATCCCCCGGGCAGCGGTGCGGCCAGTGTGAGGACCGCCACATCGCCGGAGTTCGTGGCCCCGTCGTAGTCCGGGTTGACCCACGCACTGCGGACCGCGACCTCCACGCCCTCGGACGACTGGAGATCGTCCCTGCCCGCAATCACTTTCAGGTCCCGCACCTCTTTGCGCGGCGCCCCGAGCACGTCCTCGCTCAGGCAGTGCGCCGCGGTGATGACCGTCGAGCGTGCGACGACCACACCACCGCAGAACTGTCCCGCGCGCGTACCCCCGAACCGGTCACGACTGGCGAGCGCCACCACCCACGGGCTGCCCGAGACCTGGACCTGCTGCCCCCCGATGACCCCCTCATCGGCGAATGCGGGCACCGACGGGGCCAGGGGCAACACGACCGCCGCGGCCAGCACGGCCAGCGGTGCTGTCAGCGCTCTCGCGAAAGGACGACGCATTCGGTCTCCTCACTCTGGGTTGCTAGGGAACACCCAGAGTGATTCAGCTGTGCCCTCCACGCACCGCGAGGATCCGCCCACAGCCACGTACGCCGAAGGCCCGGCATCACACCCGCGGACGGGGCGTGCCGGGCCTTCAGAGAGCCGTACAGCGGCCGGAGCCGCCTTGGTGACTAGTCGAGGTAGTCGCGCAGGACCTGCGAGCGCGACGGGTGGCGCAGCTTCGACATCGTCTTCGACTCGATCTGGCGGATGCGCTCACGCGTCACCCCGTAGACCTTGCCGATTTCGTCGAGCGTCTTCGGCTGACCGTCGGTGAGGCCGAAGCGCATGGAGACGACGCCCGCCTCACGCTCGGAGAGCGTGTCGAGGACCGAGTGCAGCTGCTCCTGGAGGAGCGTGAAGCTGACCGCGTCGGCCGGAACGACGGCCTCGGAGTCCTCGATGAGGTCACCGAACTCGCTGTCGCCGTCCTCGCCGAGCGGCGTGTGCAGGGAGATGGGCTCGCGACCGTACTTCTGGACCTCGATGACCTTCTCGGGGGTCATGTCGAGTTCCTTCGCCAGCTCCTCCGGAGTGGGCTCGCGGCCCAGGTCCTGGAGCATCTGGCGCTGCACGCGCGCGAGCTTGTTGATGACCTCGACCATGTGCACCGGGATACGGATGGTGCGGGCCTGGTCGGCCATGGCGCGGGTGATCGCCTGACGGATCCACCAGGTGGCGTACGTGGAGAACTTGTAGCCCTTGGTGTAGTCGAACTTCTCGACCGCGCGGATCAGACCGAGGTTGCCCTCCTGGATGAGGTCCAGGAAGAGCATGCCGCGGCCGGTGTAGCGCTTGGCCAGGGAGACCACCAGACGGAGGTTGGCCTCCAGGAGGTGGTTCTTGGCGCGGCGGCCGTCCTCGGCGATGATCTCCAGCTCGCGCTTGAGCTTGGGGGCGAGCTTGTCGGCGTTGGCCAGCTTGTCCTCGGCGAACAGACCGGCCTCGATGCGCTTGGCGAGCTCGACCTCCTGCTCGGCGTTGAGCAGCGGGACCTTACCGATCTGCTTGAGGTAGTCCTTGACGGGGTCGGCGGTGGCGCCGGCGGCCGCGACCTGCTGCGCGGGCGCGTCGTCCTCGTCGTCGTCGGACAGGACGAAGCCCTGACCCTCGGGGGTCTCCTCGCCCTCCTTGGCGGCAGCGGCGGGGGTCTCCTCGGACGCCTCGTCCTCGAGGAGCTCGTCGTCCTTCTTGCCGCCCGTCTTCTTGGCGGCGGTCTTCTTGGCGACGGCCTTCTTCGCGACGGCCTTCTTCGCAACCGTCTTCTTCGCGACGGCCTTCTTGGCCGGCTCGACCTCTTCAGCGACGTCCTCGGTGACCACCGGCTCCGGAGCGGCCGTGGCAGCGACCTTCTTGGCGGTGACCGTCTTCGCCGCGACGGTCTTGGTGGCGGTGCGCTTGACGGGGCTCTTGGCTGCGACGCTCTTTCGGGGACGCTTGGGCTCAGCGGCACTGACCATCAGCGTCACACCCTCTTCCTCGAGGATCTGGTTGAGGCTGCGCAGAACGTTCTTCCACTGAGTGGCCGGAATCTGGTCGGCCTCGAACGCACGGCGCACGTCATCGCCGGCGATCTGGCCATCAGCCTTTCCCCGCTCAATGAGCGCCATGACAGAGACGGACTCGGCGATCTCCGGCGGGAGCGTACGGGATGTGCTGGCCGACACGAACAACCTCTCGGAACGTTGGAAAACGGCTTCCGGCCCCGTCCTGTGTGGACCGGAGCCGACGACCGCCGACTTGGGGATGGGTCGACGGCGCGGGCAGGGCCGGGGAGATACACAGCGCCACGAACGGCTGCTGTATTCCTTCCTCGGCTATCACCTCTTAGGTCATCGCGTGGCCCCGAAGAGCGTTACGCCCAATCTGCGTGGCCCGAGTCACACCCCGTAAGCGGTCAAAAACTGACGGATACGGGCAGAGCCGGTCAGGTCGTGGCGCTGTTCGAGCGAACGAAGACCCATGTGGGCAGCCTCCCCAGGGGCCGCCCACACGTCCGAGTCGCCGGACAGCGCCCGCCTACACATGCGCACGGCACATGAAGGGGCGCCGTTCCGGCGACACCAGGTTCGTACTCCCTCGCTTCGCTGACGGCCTCGGCGCGGTCAGTGCTCGCGGGGAGCCGGCACCACGCGCTCGACCTCGGGGTGAACGATGAGCAGTTGGCGCATGGCCGCCTCGGCACCGGAGCGGTCGCCCGCGGCGAGCGCGTCGGCGATGCGGCCGTGGTGCCCGACGGAGGTCTCGTTGGGGCGGTCACAACCGGTGACGGGTCCGCCCGAGACCTGAAGGGCGGCCGAGACGATGCCGGACAGGTGTTCCAACATGCGGTTTCCGGCGAGCTGGATGAGCAGCGAGTGGAACTCCGCGTCGGCGCGGGAGAACGTGATCGAGTCCCCCTGCCCGAGCGCGTGTCCCATGATCTCGACCATGTCGACAAGGCGCTGCTGCACGTCTTCACGGCCATGGCCGGCGGCAAGGCGCGCGGCGAGCGGCTCGATCGTCCACCGCAGCTCGCTGAGCTCCCGGCGCTGATCGTCACGCTGCGGTCCAAAGGCACGCCACTCGATGATGTCCGGGTCCAAGAGGTTCCAGTCGCTGACCGGACGCACGCGCGTGCCCACGTTCGGCCGGGCGCTGACCAGGCCCTTGGCCTCCAGAACACGGAGGGACTCACGGACGACGGTGCGGGACACCTCGAAACGCTGGCCGATCTCCTCGGGCACCAGCGGGCGATCGGCGCCCAGGTCGCCGGAGACGATCATCTGCCCCAATTGCTGGACGAGTTGGCCGTGCAGACCGCGGCCCCGGCTGCCCGCGGCACGCCGGCTGACACGGCCGAGATCCTGGTCCGGGCTGTCCCATACGGGGGCGCCGACACGGTCGGCGGCCGACTCCCCGTAGGGATAGCGGTCGAGTTCGCCCGGTCCTGCGAGGCCTGAGTCGGCGGAGCGGGCGGCGGTCATCATGGTGTGCGCAAGGGTACTCACGGAATGAGTTGTCGGCGTCGCCTCCAACTCCCTTGAGGTCTTTGGTGAAAAGCACACGAAAGGGTGATCTCCTCCCTCGCTGCAATTGACGCCTTATCGGAAAGAAATGGGCGTTCCAGGGGGAGTTGTGTGCGGCGGGGGAAAGGAAGGCGCCGGACGGTCGTCATCGCACCCTGGGACGCAGCACCATGAGCAGATATGCGCAGAGCAGAGCGCTGAGCGACAACATCAGCGCCCCGCCGACGGGTTGGGCGATCATCCGGACTCCGGCGGCGACGAACCGCTCCGCGCCGAACGGCCAGTGCACCAGAGCGAGATCTCGCAGTCTGACCGGAAGTCCCGCCGCCGTTCGCACAGACGGACCCTCCAAGGCCTTTTGTACGAGTGGCACGATGACGATGGGAACGGCCACCACAGCCGCGAGTCCGGCCGCGGTGGAGCGGAACACGCCGGACGCGAGAACGCCTGCCCAGGAGCACGCCACGACGAGTACGAGCCAGCTCGCGCTCAACGAGGGCCAGTCCGCGGGAACTTGAGTGAGCTCCGATCCGTATACGAGATGGAGCAGCGCCGCGTCACAGCCGATGACGAGGACGGCCAGGATGAGGGCGGTCGCCGATCCGACCAGCAGTTTGGCGGCCAGCAGTCCCAGGCGGCGGGGGACGGTGCCCCGGTCGGCGGCTAGCGCGGGATGGCGGAATTCGTCACCGAAGGCGAAGGCTCCGAGCAACCCTGCGCCCAGGGCTGCGGGCGGGAGGGGCAGCTCCTGTGGCCAGGCGGCGAGGAGGCGGGGTTGCGGGGTGTGCCCGGCGCGCGCGAGCACCACCGAGAGGAGCGCGGAGAGCGCAAGGACGAGAGCGGCGGTGACGTATCCGGTGGCGATGCCGGTCGCGCGGCGCAGTTCGTAGCGCAAAGGACGCAGCGGGCTGCGCGCGTGGCGGACGGCGATGGGCGGCGGCAGGTCGGGCAGGGCCGACCCGCCCCTGGTCGACGAACTCTCGGGGCGGCCCGGGTCGTCAGCGGTAGCACCGGTGGCCTTGGACACGGGCGTGGTGTCGACGAGCGCCACGAACGTGCTCGACCTGGCCCCTGTGTTGAGGGAGTCGGCGTCGCGCGCGTCGGAGGGCCGCTCACCGGTCTCGGTATCGGCTCCTACGGCCGTGGCCTGCCCGTTCGGGCTGTCGGCCGGAGGGAGCGCACGTGCCACCGCAGGGCCCGCGTCCCCGATCTCGTCGGCGAGTTGGTGGACCAGGATTCCGTGGCGGAACGCCGTCTCCCCCACGTCCGCGCAGGTGCTGCCGTACACGGACAGCCGACTGCCGTCCTCCGGGACCACCTCGACGGTGCGCTTGGCGGTGCGCGCTTCCTTGGTCAGCAGGACGCCGAGACGTGCGGCGTGGGGGCTGCGGACGGCGACCCGGGGACGCAGTCGCGTGCGCGCGAAGTCGCTGACGTCTTGGTCCGCCGCCACTGCGCCCTCGTCGAGGGTGACGACCCGGTCGGCGGTCCGCGCCGCCTCCTTGGGGTCGTCGGTGGTGAACAGGACGGTGCCGCCGAGCCCCGCATGGGCCCGCAGAATCCCGTGCAGCCACTTGCTCTCGCGGTGGGACAGTCCGCTCGCGGGGCCGTCGAGGACCAGCGTGTGCGGGTCTGCGAGCAGGGCGCAGGCCAGGCCGAGCCGCCGGTCCATGCCGCGGGACAGGGTGCCCAGACGTTGGTCGCGCAGGCTCACCAGACCTACGACCTCCAGCACTTCGTCGGCGCGCTGGACCGGAACCCCGGCGGCCGAGCACAGCATGCGCAGCTGTCCGCGGACCGTACGGGCCGGATGTCCGGGCACATCGCCGAGCAGGACGCCGACTTCACGAGCGGGGTACGTGATGCGATGCAGGGGGCGGCCTCTGAAGTAGGTGATGCCACGGCCCTGTTGGAGTTCGAGCATGAGCCGCACCACGGTCGTCTTGCCGGCTCCTCGGGCACCGAGCAGTGCGGTGACACGGCCCGCGTGCGCCTCGAAGGACACGTCGTCGACCGTGGGCGGATTCTCCTTACGGGCGTTGCTGGTCAGTCCGATGGCCTGGATCATCGCTTCTCTCGCAGGATGGGCGACCGCTCGGCGGCCGGGGTCCGTCCGCCGCTGGGCGGCCGATGAACCCCGCGGGTACTGCAGCAAGATAACGCGATATTTCCGGCTTTTCGGGCAGGGGGCCGCCGCGCCCCGTCGGCGGCGGGATCAGATGTCCGGTCGCAGCATCGGCGGGTTGAGGAGCGTGGCCCCACCCGCACGGAAGAGCTGGGCGGGGCGGCCGCCCTGACGGGTCGTCGTCCCCCCGGTCGGCACCAGAAAGCCGGGGGTCCCCGTCACCTTGCGATGGAAGTTGCGCGGATCCAGTGCGACGCCCCAGACCGCCTCGTAGACGCGGCGCAGCTCACCGACGGTGAACTCCGGCGGGCAGAACGCCGTGGCCAGCGACGAGTACTCGATCTTCGAGCGGGCTCGCTCGACCCCGTCCGCCAGGATCTGGGCGTGGTCGAAGGCGAGCGGTGCGGCCGGCTCACCCTCCCGCCCGTAGCCGCTCCTGCCGAGCAGGTCCTCGACGTGGGCCCAGCGCGCGCTGTGTGCGTCGCCGCCCGCGCGCGGTGCGGGCAGGTCGGGGGCGAGCGCGAGATGGGCGACGCTGACCACTCGCATCCGAGGATCCCGCTTCGGGTCGCCGTAGGTGCCCAACTGCTCCAGGTGCGCGCCGTTGTCCTGCGCGGGTCCGGCCGGATCGTGGGCGCAGAGCCCCGTCTCCTCGGCGAGTTCACGCGCGGCCGCGGCTGTCAGATCCTCGTCTTCCCGGACAAAGCCACCGGGCAACGCCCAACGCCCCTGAAACGGCGTCTCACCTCGGCGTACCGTCAGCGCACACAAGGCGTGGCGGCGCACGGTCAGCACGACCAGGTCGACGGTGACAGCGAAGGGCGGGAAGGCCGACGGGTCGTAGGGCGACATGGAACGATCATAGTCGTCTGCCTGACGATAAACACTCCCTTCGCTTGTTGCTTCCGCACTTCGTGAGGCTGTTCGCTCAGAGGTCCGGACGGCCCCGCCCAAAGGGTCACACCCCCAGCTGCAGGGTGTCCGCGGCCTCCTCCACCATGGCGAGGCCGAGCCGGCTGACCCGTACGGAGAAGGCGTGCCCGCCCACGCGCATGCCGGTCAGCCCGAGCTCCCCGAGCGGGGCGCTGCGCACCGGGGACAGCGTCACCGTGCCCGCCGGAACGTCCGGGCGGATACCCGCGAGGGTGGCCAGGAGGTGCACGCCCGCGGCCGCGGCGACGGCGGCGGGTCTGCAGGCGGCCGGATGCGGCAGCGGAGTTGCTCCCTCGACGCGCTGCTCCCCCGCGTACATCTCGGGCAGCCGGTAGCCGAAGGCCTCCGCCGCGGCAAGGACTCCCCCGAGCAGCGAGGCCGCCTCCTTCTCGTACCCGGCGACGGCCAGCCCCGCGACGGCGACCGCCGTCTCCTGGACGCGGACCGCTCCCCCGCGGTGGCCGAAGGGGTTGTACAACGCCTCCTTCACGCCCAACGTGCGCAGTCCCCAGCCCGAGTCCAGACCTGGACCGCCCAGCAGACGCGCGAGCTGCTCGGTCTGCACCTTGTCGAGGAGACTCGGCGCGTGCACGCCCGCTCCGAGCAGTCCGGTGTCCAGGAGGTGGGCGGCACTGCTGCCGAGATACGGGACCGGACGCCCGTCGACGGTGCGTGCCGCCGCGGGTCTGCCGCCTCCCCGGTCCTCGATCCAGAAGTCCTGCCGGAACCGTCGGCGCAGTTCTTCCGCCCACTGGCGCAGCTCCGCGCCGCCGGCTCTGTCGTACGCGTCGAGCAGGTCGGCGCCGAGGACCGCTGCCCGGTGGGCATGGGCCTGGGTCTCACACCGCAGCGGTCCGCCAGGGCCCGGATCCGGCAGATACGGCCCTTCGCGCACGGCCGTGCGCAACCACTGCAGGCATCGCTCCGCCGCGGGCAGCAGCTCCACGACCTCCTGCTCGGCCAGGCCCCAGCGCCGGGCCTCCGCCAGGAGCACGGGGAACAGCAGGGTGGCCTCGATACCGGTGCAGCTCGGGGGCAGGCCCGTGCCCATGTGTCGCAGTGGACCGGGCAGGCGCCCGAAATCCCCTCCCGGTTCCGCCTGTTGCGTGCGCGCGAGGGCCCGCAACGTGCTCCCCGCGAGGCGGGTTCCCAACGGCAGCGCCATGCGTGCGGCCGCGAGCGCCTCGGCAGGGGCGGGGCCACAACGCCAGGGTGCGCCCGCGGCCAGATACACGTCCGGCGGATGCGCTGGATCCCGCACCAGGAGTGCTTGCAGGTCGTCGATGCAGGTCCGCAGCAGGGGCCCCACGCGCGGGTCGTCGCCGTGTGCCCGGGCCGGGGCGAGTGGCCGGACCGCACCGTGCCCGGCCGCTCTGCCCAACCCTGCACCGTCCGCCCGCACCTTGAGCTCCACCGTGCACGAGCCTCCGGGTGGCAGGTCGATCTCCCAGCGGAGCAAGCCTGCGGAGGCCAGGGCGTCCATGGGTGCGGGTGTCGTGGTGACCACGGCATGGCCGGTGGGCGACGACCAGCGCATGCCCGCGTCGTGGACGGTCGCGGGCACTTCGGGCCCCGCGTTCCCGGAGGCCACCGCTCCGAGCTCGGCCAGGTCCGTGGCGAGCGCCACCTCCAGAGGCAGCCGCAGCGGCCGCGGAGCAGAGCTGTGGAGCGTGATGCGTTCGGTTCCGTCCGCGTGCCGGATCCGCTCCACCACGACATCCGGATCCGGCCCCGCGTCCGGGGCCGCGCGCACGGTCGCCACGAAACGCGCACGGTCGGCCGCCACCATGCGGGCCTGCACGGCGAGCGGTTCGCGGCCCGCCACCCGGATCTGGCAGCGCGACAGAAGCCTGCGCCCTCCACGGTAGAAGCCTTCGAGCCCGCGGGCCGTCAGCTGCCCTTCCTCGTCGGAGGAGATCGCGAGACCGGGCAGAGCCACGCAGATCAACGCCCGGTGGGTGGACGGAAGTTCGGAAGCCCGTCGAGTCACCGGGGTCCGGCCTGCCGGTGGGGCAGCGGGCGAGGTCGTGTGCGGCCGACGGGGCGGAGGCTGCGGACCGGTGTCCCGTATCGGGACGAGGCCGCCGTCGAGGAGCGACGCAGGGGGCTGCCGCGCGGCATCCGCCGTCACCGTCGACACCTCCCCGGCGCACGCACCGCGCAGGACGCGGCAGGCGCGCCCCCGCCGAGCGGACGACTCACTGGGCCGTCGCCCGCGGTGGCCCACATGGTCAACTCCCCCACGGGGCACCTCCTTTCGCGCACGGTCGCGCGAGGCGCCGGCATCCTGCCGGGTCGGTGGACGAGCGGACGGCACGGCCCGGCCGCCGCTACCGCCACACAGGTGAACGGAGCCGCCCCTCCTCAAGTAACGCCACAGGGCGACGAACCGCCGACGTTCCACCCGGCAGACGGCTGTCGCCGCCCTGTTCACCCCTCGCCCCTGGAGCGCTGCCTGCCCGCGCGACGGTGACCGGTGGGCCGCCGAGGTGCACGGGCTCCCGCCCGGGCGGGCCGGGTCCCCGCTCGCTGACGACGCTCGCCCCGTCGGCGCAGTGCGGCTTCCAGGCCACGAGCCGCCCGGGACACTCCCGGGTCCACCGCGCCTCCCGGAGTCACCGCGACCACGGGCCCCGCGTCTCCCACGGGATCCGCGGCCTCCATCGTCCCGCGCTCCGCCCGCTTTCCGCGCAATGCGCGACGCACCGGCTCCGCATCGACCCCTTCGGCCCGCGCCGCGTTGAGCAGTTCGGCGAACTTGTAACGCGGATCGACCGTGAGGGCCATCTCCAGTGCCTGGTCGGCCTCCGTCGTGTCGCCGAGCGACCAGGCGACCCAGCCCGCGAGTGTCAAGGGCGCCGCGGCGTGCTCTCCGTAGGGGCCGACGCAGCGGCGAGCCAGAGCCCTCCACAGACGCAGTGCGGAGGGGGCCTCCACGCCCTCCATCCACTCCGCAGCCCGGTCGCGGGTCACCCGGTCCTGAAGGCCGAGAATCAGCGCGGCGGCCTCGTCGTGCGCCACCAGTTCGTCGTCCTTGAGGTCCGCGTCCGGCGCCTCCTCCACGCACGGGGCGTCCGCGAGACGGCGCATGAGGCGCTGCGCCAGGTCGAGGGTCTCCGCCTCCACCTCTTCGCGCGGGACTCCGGCAAAGATTCTCGGCACGAGCTCCATCGCCGCCGCGTCCAGCGCCCGCGTCTGGTCCGCGACGAGTGCCGTCTCCAGTGGGGCGAGCCGCGCCCGCACTTCCTGCACCGATGCGCGGACACGAATACCGGCGTAGGCCGCCGTGGCCGCCATCACCGACGTGCCGCCGGCGACGATGGCACTGCCCTCCGGCGGGCAGCAGTCCGGACGCGGGCAGCAGTAGGACCAGTACCTGCCGCCGGAGAGGCAGAGCGCCTCCGTGACCGGCACGTCCAGGCTGCCGCACGCCGTTCGCAGCAGTTGGGCGAGAGGACGCAGTCGCTCCATCACGCGCTGCGCGGAGGCCGTGCCCGGATCCGCCGCGTCCTGGCAGAGGAACGCGACGATGCTGTCCGGGCGACCGTCCCTGCGCTCGCACTCGCCGATCAGGCAGCGGGCCATCTGCTGCGCGACGGACAGCCAGTCCTCGGGACGCTCGGGGATGCCGAGCCGCACCCGCCCGCCGAATCGTCCTTGGTGCAGGGCGACGAGCACGACGCTGTCGTCCGGGCGGAACCCGAGCAAGTACGGGAGCGCCTCGGCCAGTTCACCGGCCGTGCGCAGGGTGATCTTCGCCTCGCCGGTGATGCCGGCGGGCTCGCTGTGATTCGTCATGGGACGACCATGCCGCGTTTCGCTGGATTCCGTTTTGCCCTGTGGATAACCTCGATCAGGGACACGACACGAGTTGTCCACAGGCCGAGGGGCTCGTTCGCGCAATGTCAGTCCCATCGGGTTGCATGGGGGCATGAGCAACGAAGATCTGCGCTCGGCCGCCGACGCCGTCCTCGCCCGCCTCGTCTCCGACCCGAGCGGCACCGCCCGCCTGCGCGAGGACCAGTGGCGTGCGATCGAGGCCCTGGTCGCCGACCACAGACGCGCCCTTGTCGTACAGCGCACCGGCTGGGGCAAGTCCGCGGTGTACTTCGTGGCGACCGCATTGCTGCGGGAACGCGGGAGCGGGCCCACGGTGATCGTGTCCCCGCTCCTCGCGCTGATGCGCAACCAGGTGGAGGCGGCCGAGCGTGCCGGCATCCGCGCCCGCAGCATCAATTCCTCGAACACGGAGGAGTGGGACGCCGTCCGGGCCGAGGTCGCCGCGGGCGAAGTCGACGTACTGCTGGTCAGTCCGGAACGACTCAACAACCCGGACTTCAGGGACAACGTGCTCCCTCAGCTGGCCGCCGCCACCGGTCTGCTCGTCGTCGACGAGGCGCACTGCATCTCGGACTGGGGACACGATTTCCGTCCCGACTACCGGCGCCTGCGCACCATGCTCGCCGATCTGCCGCAGGGCGTCCCCGTCCTCGCCACGACCGCGACGGCCAACGCGCGCGTGACGGCCGACGTCGCCGACCAGCTCGGCACCGGCGGCGGCTCGGACGCCCTGGTGCTACGGGGCCCGCTCGACCGCGAGAGCCTGAGCCTCGGCGTGCTGCAACTACCGGACGCCGCGCACCGGTTGGCTTGGTTGGCCGACCACCTGGAGGACCTCCCTGGCTCGGGGATCATCTACACGCTCACGGTCGCCGCCGCCGAGGAGGTCACGGCGTACCTGCGCCAGTGCGGCCACACCGTGGCCTCGTACACGGGGAAGACGGAGAACGCGGATCGCCAACAGGCCGAGGAGGACCTGCTGGCGAACCGGGTGAAGGCCCTGGTGGCCACGTCCGCGCTCGGCATGGGCTTCGACAAGCCGGACCTCGGGTTCGTCGTGCACCTCGGCTCGCCCTCGTCGCCGATCGCGTACTACCAGCAGGTGGGGCGCGCCGGACGTGGTGTCGAGCACGCGGAGGTACTGCTGCTGCCGGGCCCGGAGGACGAGGCGATCTGGCGCTACTTCGCCTCGCTCGCGTTCCCTCCCGAGGAGCAGGTGCGACGCACGCTGGACGTGCTCGCGCAGTCCGACAGGCCCCTGTCCCTGCCCGCCCTCGAACCTCTGGTGGAGCTGCGCCGGTCCCGCCTGGAGACCATGCTCAAGGTGCTCGACGTGGACGGCGCGGTGCACCGCGTCAAGGGCGGCTGGATCGCGACCGGCCAGCCCTGGACGTATGACACCGAGCGCTATGCGTGGGTGGCCAAGCAGCGGGAGACCGAGCAGCAGGCGATGCGTGACTACGTCACGACGAGCGGCTGCCGTATGGAGTTCCTGCGCCACCAGTTGGACGACGAGGCGGCGACCCCCTGCGGGCGGTGCGACAACTGCGCGGGAGGCCGGTTCGACTCCGCCGTCTCGCAGGAGGCCCTGGGATCGGCCCGCGGCGAACTGGGGCGCCCCGGTGTCGAGGTGGAGCCCAGGAAGATGTGGCCCACCGGTCTCGCGTCCGTGGGCATCGACCTCAAGGGGCGCATTCCGGCGGGTGAACAGGCAGCTGCCGGGCGGGCGCTGGGCCGCCTGTCGGACATCGGCTGGGGCAACCGACTGCGGCCGATGCTCACCCCCCAGGCCCCGGACGGGCCGGTGCCGGA
This sequence comes from Streptomyces sp. SID14478, assembly GCF_010548525.1. Taxonomy (GTDB): domain Bacteria; phylum Actinomycetota; class Actinomycetes; order Streptomycetales; family Streptomycetaceae; genus Streptomyces. The sequence goes on along the minus strand of NZ_JAAGMG010001065.1, from coordinate 70,045 downwards.
CGACGTCGCGAGGGCCGTCGTGGAAGTCCTTGCCGACTGGGCCAAGGGGCCGGGCGGCTGGGCGAGCGGCGCCTCCGACGCATCACCGCGCCCCGTCGGTGTGGTCACCCTGGCCTCCCACACCCGCCCTCGACTCATCGAATCTCTGGGCGCGGGCATCGCGCAGGTCGGCCGCATGCCCCTGCTCGGGAGCATCGCCTACGCGCCGGACAGCGACACCGCGCACATGCCCCGCAGCAATAGTGCCCAGCGTCTGCGTGCCCTCGACGGGACCTTGACGCTGCCGCCGGAGCTGACCGAGGCACTCGCGCGGGCGGGTGGCCCCGTGCTGCTCGTCGACGACTACACGGAGACCGGATGGACGCTGGCGATGGCGGCCCGGCTGCTGCGCCGGGCGGGCGCCCAGGGGGTGTTGCCGCTGGTCCTGGCGGTACAAGGCTGAGGCACGCGTCGGCGTCCCACCCTTTGGGCAGGGATATAGCCGACGCATCGCCAGATACTGGCCCGCGACCACAATTGCTCGTTGCCGTGCGCCAGTGCGACGGGAAGAATTGGCAGCGCTCCCCGCGCGGCTCCCGTGGTCCGGGCTGTGCCGCGGTGCGCTCCCCGTCCGACCCCGCGCTCAGTGTGGGCGTATAGCCGAAGGGAGGACCGTGACCTTCGGATTCGCTCCGTCCTCGGCCGCATCGACGTCCGCGTCCTCGATGCGCACCGAGAGGTCCACCGATTCCACCGACCGACCGACGAGGCTGCTGGAACCCGCGGAGTGGGCGGCAGCCGGCATACCGCTGCTGCGCAATCCGCGCGAGGTCGTCACCGGCCTGCACACCCGCCACCGGCCGTTGCCCTCCACCGCCGTGGTGGCTGTTCTCGATCCGGAGGAGCGGCTGAGAGCGAGCGCCTCGTTCATCCGCCGGGAGAACGCCACCGACGGCTGGACGTTCCGCAACGCCCTCCTCTCGCAGCTGCGCCGGGTCATCCCGCACGACCTGCGGCGCCGCACTCCGGTTCGTACCGCGGTCCTGCTGTACTGCCGCGAGGGCGACCAGCGTTGGACGGAGGAGGACGGAGCCTGGATGTGGGGGCTGCGCGACGCGTGCACCTTGCACGGCCTGCGTTGCGGGGCGTACATCACGATGACGAGGGACGGCTGGCAGGTGCTCGGCGAGGGCCGGGGCGGCCGGCGCCCCAGCGTCGGCTCGATAGCCGAAGTCCTCGGCGGCGACCAGGATTCGGCGCCGCGGACCGGTGGCGCCGCGACGGAGATGCTCCGCCGCGCGGCGGCCCGCTGAGCCGAGGCCGCACACCGGCCCGTCGGGCCCCCGAACACCGGCGAGCGGTGCGGGTGGCCGACGAGCTGCGTGTCAGACCCCGGCGCCCAGCAGCGAGTTGATGCGCTCCGTGTTGCCGCACACGATCAGCAGGGCACCGGCCCGGCCGAGGGCGAGCGGCAGCGTCGTCGCGGCCGTCTCGTCGGGGCCGCCGTTCACGGCGACCACGACCACGGGCCTCGACGCGGCACGGTCCAGGGCGGTGGCGTCGGCGTAGAAGACGTCGTCGCCGGAGTCGTGCTGTGCCCAATAGGCGTCCTCGCCGAACGACAGCTCGTGCGCGGCCCACGGGTGCGGGTCGCCGGTGGTGATCACCAGGACGTCGCCGGGCGCACGGCCCGAGTCGAGCAACAGGTCGACGGCTTCCTCCGCGGCGTCCAGCGCACCCTCGACCGAGGCCGGGAGGAGCTGGATCTGCGGCCGGGAGGCCGAAGTCGACGGGACGGCAGGGGCGTTGGTCCCCTGCTTGGCGGCGGCAGCCGGCTCGCGCGGGGTGCGCTGCGCGGGCGGCATGGGCCTTGCGGGACCCGGACGGCCGGGTCGCGGCGGCGCCGCGGAACGCGGGCCGGGTACGGGACGAGGGGTCGGCGCGGTGCGGGGACCCTGGGCGCTCTCGTGAATCTGAGGCTCCTCGGGAATGAGAGGCATGAGGTGATATCTATCAAACACAGGTGTGGCTCGCGCCAGCGGGTGGCACATCAGTGCGAACGCAGTGGTCAGAAGTCGAAGCCGAGCTGGCCCTCGATTTCCGGAACACTTGCGTCCGCCCAGCTGCGGGCCTTCTTGAGGTGCCGCCACTGGGGCAACGCATCAAGATACGCCCACGAAAGCCGGTGGTGCGGGGTGGGCCCCCGCTCCTCCAACGCGGCGCGATGCACCGGCGACGGGTATCCGGCGTTGGCCGCAAACCCGAAGTCTGCATGGTCGATGCCCAGTTCGGCCATCATTTTGTCGCGACGGACCTTGGCGATCACCGAGGCTGCGGCGACAGCGATGCAGGAACGGTCGCCCTTGATCACCGTACGGACCTTCCAGGGCGCACCCAGGTAGTCGTGCTTCCCGTCCAGGATGACCGCGTCCGGCTGGACCGGCAGACCCTCCAGGGCGCGCACCGCAGCGAGACGCAGCGCCGCGGTCATCCCCAGGTCGTCGATCTCCTCGTGCGAGGCGTGCCCGAGGGCGTGCGCGGTGACCCAGCTCTCCAGCTCCGTGGCGAGCGTCTCGCGCCGCTTGGGGCTGATCAGCTTGGAGTCGGTCAGCCCCTCGGGCGGGCGGCGCAGCCCCGTGACGGCGGCGCAGACGGTGACCGGGCCGGCCCAGGCACCGCGGCCGACCTCATCGACACCGGCGACGATCTTGGCTCCGGTGGTGGCGCGCAGTGAGCGCTCGACGGTGTGAGTGGGTGCTTCGTACGGCATGGCGGCACACAGCGTACGCCGCCGCCGTGCCGCCGCGACACCCGGCCGGGCTCAGTCCGCGTGCCGCCGCACCAGGGGCACCACGACCTGGTCGATCATCTCCACCAGATCCACCTCCACCCATTCGCTTCCGCACACCTTGGAGCGGTACATCATCATCGCGGGGATGACGTCGTACACGGAGGAGTTCGCGGCGTCTGGGCGCACCTCACCGCGCTCGATCCCACGGCGTACGACCTCCTTGATCACCTGGACGCTGGGCTCGATGACACCTTCGACGATCACCGCATGGAAGCGTTCGGCGGTAAAGGTGTCGCATTCGTGAAGGACAGACCGCAGAGCAAATCCGGGTCGTGAGTACATGCCCTCCCGGATCTGCCGGCACAGCTCCAGCAGGTCCTCCCGCACGCTCCCGTGGTCAGGGATGGAGTCCAGCTTCGGCAGTCCGGCCTGGAGGGCGTCGACGACGAGGTCCTCCTTGGAGGGCCAGCGCCGGTACACCGCGGCCTTTCCGGTCTGCGCGCCCGCGGCGACGCCTTCCATGGTGAGGCCGTTCCAGCCGACCGTGCTGAGCTGGTCCAGGGCGGCATCCAGGATGGCCCGTTCCAGTACGGGACCACGCCTGCGCATCGCGGCGGCCGACGGAGCGGAGGAGGCCGTCCAGCGCGAAGTAACCATCGTCATCTCTCCGTTGAGCAGGGCGAGCGGTACGAGACGCGCGGCAGCGATGTCGGTGAACGGGCACGTTCACCGCAGGGGAGTCGCCGCCGCAGACGCGACAGTGAACAGGATCATTCACCGACCCGCTCGTGGGGGGTCCATAGTGACAACCTCTCCGTCGACGCAGGATCAGCACCCGGGAGCCGTGCATCGGTTGGGGCGCGCGAGACGCACTCACCGTCATCGCCGCCCGCCCGCGGCGGGCCCACGACGCGGCCACTCCCTCGGTGAGCATGTCAGGCAGTCCCCGTTCTGGCGATAACGCGGACACACACCGGAAGCGATCGACCGGTCAAGAGCCGCGTACAGGCGATCAGTTGTCGCTCGCGGGGCGGACCTTATGGACGGCGGTGTCGTCGGGGTGCAGTCGCCGTCCGTCGGCGGCCACCACCTCCAGCGGACGGAGGCGCTGGCCGTTGTCGCCGTCGACCAGTTCCGAGTGCGGTTCTCCCGGGGCGAAGAAGTTTCGTTCGCCCCACTGCCGCAGCGCCACGATGACGGGAAAGAGCTCCTTGCCCTTCGCCGTGAGGACGTACTCGCGGTAGGCGCTGCCGTCCGAGGCCGGGACGGATTCGAGGACGCCGCCGGCGACCAGCGCCCGCAGGCGCGCGGTGAGGATGTTCTTCGCGACGCCGAGGCTGCGCTGGAACTCTCCGAAGCGCCGGCTCCCGTCAAAGGCGTCCCGCACGATCAGCAGGGACCACCAGTCCCCGATCGCGTCCACCGACCGGGCAACGGGACATTCACTGTCGTCGAAGCGCGTCCTGGTCACCACGGCGCCCCTCACCTTCTCTTACGCATACTGGTTGCAACATGCTACCAAAAGAAGTTAGCGTCCACGTGGTAGCAACTTGCAACCACGTGGATAAAGGAGTGCTAATGGACGGCAATTGCGAGGCCGTGACGCAGCGACCCGGGCCCCGCGACCAGGAAGGTGCCACGTTCGTCCTGCCCCGGGGCGTCATCCTCCTGTTCGCCGCCGCCTGCGGGGCCTCGGTGGCCAACGTCTACTTCTCGCAGCCACTCCTGGTGACCATGGGGCACGACCTCGCCATGAGCCCGGCACTGGTCGGCGCCGTGGTCACGCTCACGCAGGTCGGTTACGGCGTCGGGCTCTTCTTCCTCGTGCCGCTGGGCGACGTGGTTGACCGCAGGCGGCTCATCGTGTGCCAGTTGCTGCTCCTGGTGGTGGCACTGGCCGTGGTGGCCTCTGCCCGCACGGCGGCAACCCTGCTCGTCGGCATGGCTGCGACGGGCCTCTTCGCCGTCGTCACACAGACATTGGTGGCCTACGCGGCATCTCTGGCGGCAGTCGCCGAGCGCGGGAAGGTCGTCGGACTGGTCACCAGCGGCGTCCTTCTGGGGATCCTGCTCGCCCGCACCGCTTCCGGCCTGATGGCCGACCTCGCGGGCTGGCACTCCGTCTACCTGGCCTCCGCGTCACTCACGGCACTGCTCGCCCTGATCCTGCACCGGGTACTGCCGCGCCGCCCTCCTGCCCCAGCGTCGCCCCTGCGCTACGGACAGCTCCTGCGCTCGACCGTCACCCTGTTCGCGACGGAGCGCGTGCTGCGGCGCCGCGCCCTGTTCGGCCTGCTTGTCTTCGCGGCCTTCAGCACCTTGTGGAGCAGCGTCGCGCTGCCGCTCAGCGCGGCCCCGTATTTCCTGTCCCACAGCGCGATCGGGGCGCTCGGACTGATCGGGGTCACCGGCGCCCTGGCCGCGACCGCCGCGGGTCGCCTGAACGACCGCGGACTGTCCCGACGCACCACCGGCATCGCCTTGTCCCTGCTCACTGCCTCATGGCTCCCCTTGGCCTTCACTCGCAGCTCCCTGTGGGCCCTGGCCGCGGGGGTGGTCCTACTCGACCTGGCGGTACAGGCGGTTCATGTCACCAATCAGACCCTGATCTACGCGCTCCGCCCGGACGCCGGCAGCCGACTGATCGGCGGGTACATGATCTTCTACTCCCTCGGCAGTGCGACCGGCGCCCTTTCCGCGAGCACCCTCTACGCGGCGTCCGGTTGGGGTGCGGTCTGCGCACTGGGTGCCGCGTTCAGCTGCCTGGGACTTGTGGTGTGGGCGTTCGAGCGACGTCAGTGAACGGGCCGCACTCGCCGGGAGTCGCCCGTCCCAGGGGCTCGGACCGAGGTCGCCGAGACCCGACAACGTCTGCTGCGTCACGTCGCTCAACCCGCCAAGGCCGCTTGGAGTCAACTCCTTTAGTGAACGCTTGTGTTCACGAAGGGCGACTCGCTATGGTCTCGCTTAGTGAACGTTGACGTTCACTACTTCGCCTTGGGGGGACCCCTTGTGACGTACGATCAGATAGAGACACAGTCGCCCGCGTCCGCACCAGCCGATGCCGCCGCGAAAGCGCGGCACCGGAACATCGCGCTCATGGTCATCGCCGCCTGCCAGCTGATGGTCGTGCTGGATACCACGATCGTGAACATCGCGCTTCCGCACATCCAGACCGCGCTGAACTTCTCGACGACGAACCTCACTTGGGTGGTCAGCGCCTACACCCTCACCTTCGGCGGCCTGCTCCTGCTGGGCGGTCGGGCCGGGGACATCCTCGGCCGCCGTCGGGTCTTCATCACCGGCATCCTGCTCTTCACCTTCGCGTCCCTGCTCGGCGGACTCGCCCAGGAACCCTGGCAGTTGCTGGCCGCGCGAGTGCTCCAAGGGGCCGGAGGCGCGATCGCCTCACCCACCTCGCTCGCGCTCATCACCACGACGTTCCCCGAAGGCCCCGAACGCAACAGGGCGTTCGGCATCTTCGCGGCCGTCTCCGCGGGCGGAGGCGCCATCGGGCTCCTTGCGGGTGGCGTCCTGACCGACCTGCTCGACTGGCGCTGGGTGCTCTTCGTGAACGTACCCATCGGCATCCTCATCGCAGCGCTCGCACCGCGCTACATCAGCGAATCGGAGCGCCACCCCGGCCGCTTCGACCTCACCGGAGCGGCCACCTCGACACTCGGCATGGTCGCTCTGGTCTACGGATTCATCCGGGCGGCGTCCGACGGCTGGCGGGACTCGCTCACGCTCGGCGCGTTCGGGGCGGCCGTGGTGCTGCTCGCGGCCTTCATGCTCGTCGAGAGCCGCGCGAAGGAGCCGATCACGCCTCTGCGGATGTTCACCAACCGCAACCGTTCAGGCACGTACGTGATCATGATCAGCCTCGCTGCGGCGATGTTCGGCATGTTCTTCTACATCGTGCTCTTCGTGCAGAACGTGCTGAGCTACTCGCCGACCAAGGCCGGTCTCGCCTTCCTTCCGGTCACCGTCGTGATCGCGCTCGGGGCGGGAATCTCACAGCGCCTGCTGCCCGTGCTCGGTCCCAAGCCCTTCCTGATATCCGGCGCGGCCTTCGTCACCATCGGTCTGGTCTGGCAATCGATGGTCGACGTCGGCAGTTCGTACGCCGGCGGAGTGCTGGGCCCGATGCTGATCTTCGGCTTCGGCATGGGACTCAACTTCGTCACCCTCACCGTCACCGCCGTCGCCGGCGTCGCCCCGCACGATGCGGGCGCGGCCTCCGCCCTGCTCAACACCACCCAGCAGGTGGGTGGTTCGCTCGGGCTCTCCATCCTGACCACCGTCTTCGGCTCGGCCAGCCGCGACGAGGCGACCAAGCAGGTCGCGTCGTTCATGGCCAAAGCCACACCGGAGCAGAAGGCCGCCTTCGCCAAGTCCCACCAACTGCCCGCGCCATGGAGTCACGAAGTGCTCTCCCACGGCATCTCGACGGCCTTCATCCCGGCCGCCGCCATGGGCGTCCTCGCCCTCGTCGTCGCCACCGTCGTCATTCGGGTCCGCAAGAGCGACCTGGACGCCCTCGGCGGCACAGGGGGCGGCGCTCCCGTCCTGTAGGGCGATCCCGCCTGTCCCCCGGCGCCACGACGCCCGGGTCCGGAGAATCCTGCCTCCCGCAGGTCCCCCGGCCCCGGGCGACTGCTGTACGGAGTGTGGCGAAGCAAGGGGGTGGGCGGCGAGACGACGGGCGGCGTCAGACCGACGCTGTCGCAACCCACGCGGGAAGCGCCTCGGTGCACTCCAGCCACGCGGCCGGCGGTCCTCCGCCCGGGCCCGAAGCGACGACGCCGCCCACGATCGCGCAGGTCGTGTCCATGTCGCCGCCCACCTGGGCGGTGCTCCAAAATGCCCGCTCGAAGTCGCCCAGTCCGCGCGCGGCGGACCACAGGGCGAACGGCACGGTGTCGTGGGCGGTCGTCCGGCGCCCGCACCCGAGCACGGCGGCCACCGTGGACGGGTCGCCGTAGTCGAGCATGTCCCTGGCCCGGCGCAGGCCCGCGCCTACGGCGCTGCGCGGCACGAGCGCGATCACACCGTCCAACAGCTCCTGCGGCGCCGGCGGCCCGGCGGGATCGGCGACGAGCGCCGCGGCGGCGGCCACCGCCATCGCGCCGACGACGGCCTCACGGTGTTGGTGCGTGGGGTACGCGGAGATCTCGGCCTGGTGCGTGGCCTGCTCCGGGTCGTCGGCGTAGTAGGCGCCGAGCGGCGCGATCCGCATAGCCGCCCCGTTGCCCCAGGACCCCTGTCCCTTGAACAGCGCGGACGCGAGCGTCCGCCAGTCGCCACCCTCCCGGACCTGCCGCAGCAGCCGGTTCACCGCGGGACCGTATCCACGGTCGAAGTTGTGGTGCTCGGCGAACGACCGCGCCAGGTCGTCCTGGTCGATGCGCTCGTGACCGGCCAGGACGGCGACCACGGAGCACGCCATCTCGGTGTCGTCCGTCCACTGCCACGTCCCACCGGGGACCTCACGGTCCTTGAGCAGCGGATAATTCGCGGGAACGAAGAACTGCGATCCCAGCGCATCGCCCACGGACAGTCCGCGCAGGCTGGAGAGGGCACGGTCCAGGCGCCCCGCGGGGGAGGAATCAGCAGTGTTCATCGCATTACCACTCTATCCGGAGACCGCACGGAGATCCGGTTCGCATGCATGCGAACCGGCGGCCTGCCCCACTGCCTTCTGCACACATGTCTCCTGCACACATCCAAGGAACTCCTTGCGGGACACACCACAGGGGCAGCAGCGGGTCTAGAGCCCCCACGGCCGGGGCTCGCACCAGCGATCGAACGGCCGGTCCAGGGTGTATTTGCCGTTGTCCCCGAGAACGAGCGTCCGGGTCTCGGCGTTCCCGGGATTCGACAGCGACTCGAAATCCTGGACGGTCCAGTGGAACCACCGCATGCAGAAGAGTCGCATCGTCAGCCCGTGGGTCACGAGCAGCACGTTCCGCGGGTGGTCCGGCTCCTCGAAGCTGCGGTAAAGACTCTCCAGGAAGGACCCGACCCGGTCGTAGACGTCCGCCCCGGACTCGCCCTGCGCGAATCGGTAGAAGAAGTGCCCGTAGGCGTCGCGATAGGCCTTCTGCAGCCGTACGTCGTCGCGGTCCTGCCAGTTCCCCCAGTCCTGCTCCCGCAGGCGGGGCTCCTCGCGTACGCGGACCAGGTCGGGATCGAGCCGAAAGGCCCGGAGCGTCTCATGGGTGCGCCGGTACGGCGAGACGTAGACGCTCACCCGCTCGCGGCCGAACAGCTCCCGCAACTGGGTGCCGGTCTCCTCGGCCTGGCGCCATCCCTTCTCGGTGAGCGCCAGGGCATGGTCGGGTTCGCGCTCGTACACGGTGTCGTCGGCGTTGCCCTCGGACTCACCGTGTCGGACCAGAACGATGCGCTGCGGTCGTGCCATGCATCGACCCTAGATCGATCCGGCCGTGTTCGAGCACCCGTGCGGGCTCCATCCGGCGTAGATCACACGCCACGCGCGCGTGGCCGCCCGCTTCACACGGTCCAGGTCGGCTCCAACTGCACGATGTCGCCGGTGACGTCCACGATGTCGGTCTCGGTCTGGGCTCGCACCGACAGCCGTTCCACCCGGTCCGCCTGGTACTTGCCGTGCTCCGCGGCCGACCGCCACATCGACAGGACCAGGAACTCGTCGCCCGGCGCCTCCCCGTACAGGCCGCGCACCATCCCCGGCGACCCGGCCATGGCCGGGTTCCAGACCTTCTGCTGCATCAGCGTGAAGTGCTCCGCCCGCTCCGCGTGCACCCGGCACAGGGCGATCCGGACGACATCCGCATCCGTGAACCTCGGCTCGAACCCCGTCTTCACATCGAAGAGGTGGTCGAAGAGCTTCGCCTGGATGCCCTTGTACGTCCCCGACTGTCCGGCAGCGAGCCGGTCGTGGGACCGCGCCATGAAGGAGTCGTAGAAGGCACGGCTCTCCCAGAAGGCGAAGACATGGGCCACATCGGGACGTTTCCTGCTCCATCCCCCGCCCTGACCCCGGAACCCCGGCTCGCCTAGGAGCCCCGCCCATTTCCGCTGTCCCCGCTCGAACCCCCGACGGTCCACCACAGTGCAGCGAATCCACTTGACCAGCACCGCGCCATCGTACGGGCGCGGTGCGTGACGCGGGGTCACTCTCCGGTTGCAGTGCACGCGGACCGGTGGCCGACCGAGCCGGACGGCCACCCCGTGTCAGTGGGACGACGTAGCGTGTCACCAGCACTCAACGTCGCACCGAGAAGGGGGAGTTCGGTGAGCAGTCTCCGCAAGGGGCTCGAGAAGGTCGAGGTCGGTCTGAAATGGGATCCGAGCCCGCTGGGTTCGCCGCCCCACGACCTGGACCTCGTCGCCGCCACGTACACGAGGGACGACCCCCACGGCCGCCCTGCGTATCTCGTCCACTTCGACAGCCGCTCCCCCGACGGAACCATCACCCTCAACCGGGACAGCAGGACCGGTCAGGGCTTCGGCTTCGACGAGGTGATGACGCTCGAACTGGAGCGGCTCGGGACGCAGTACGCGCGCGTGGTCGTGGGCGTGGCCATCCAGCAGAGCGATCAACCCTCCGAGCGGGGCACGGTGTTCGCAGATGTCGCGAACACCGCTGTCCGCATACGGGAGGGGTACACCGATCTGTCGCAGCACGATCTCTCCACGGTGCACGAGAGTTCCGCGGCGATGATCGGCGAGTTCAGACGGGATACGGACGGCGAGTGGTCGTTCCATGAGGTGATACGCGGCTTCGAAGGCGACCTGCAGACCTTCGCCGCGGCCATGGGCACCTTGTAGGCGCACACGCCGAAGGGCGGCGGAACCGTAGTGGTCCCGCCGCCCTTCAGGTCAGGCGATCAGCCCGATCAGCTGCAACCGCTGGTCGAGCCGCAGCCCTCGCAGATGTAGCAGGAGCCGGCGCGCTGCATCTTCGTTCCGCAGGAGAAGCAGAGCGGGGCGTCGGCCTGGATGCCCAGCTGCATCTCGACGAGCTCGGCGCTGGTGTGCGCCTGCTGCGGAGCGGGCTGCGTGGCGGCGGCCGCGGCCTTCGGCGTCTCGACGGCCTTCAGGGACTCGGCCTGCCGGGTCTGAAGGGGCGCGGACTGGGCCAGACCCTCGACCTCGACGTCGAGCTCCTCCTCGGAAGGCTCGTAGGAGCCCGTCTCCAGGTGACGCTGACGCTCCTCGGCGGAGTGGATGCCGAGCGCGGAGCGCGTCTCGAAGGGCAGGAAGTCGAGCGCCAGGCGGCGGAAGATGTAGTCGACGATCGACTGCGCCATCCGCACGTCCGGGTCGTCCGTCATGCCGGCCGGCTCGAAGCGCATGTTGGTGAACTTCGAGACGTAGGTCTCCAGCGGTACGCCGTACTGGAGGCCCACCGAGACGGCGATGGAGAAGGCGTCCATCATGCCCGCGAGGGTCGAGCCCTGCTTGGACATCTTCAGGAAGACCTCACCGAGACCGTCGTCCGGGTAGGAGTTGGCGGTCATGTAGCCCTCGGCGCCGCCCACCGTGAAGGAGGTGGTGATGCCGGGACGCCCCTTCGGCAGACGCTTGCGGACCGGACGGTACTCGACGACCTTCTCGACAGCCTCACGGATCGTCGCCTCGGTCTTCGCGGTGACCTCGGTCTTCTCCGCCTCCTTCGTCTTGGCGGAGAGCGGCTGGCCGACCTTGCAGTTGTCGCGGTAGATCGCGAGCGCCTTGACGCCCATCTTCCACGCCTCGAAGTAGACCTCCTCGACGTCCTCGACGGTCGCCGTCTCCGGCAGGTTGACCGTCTTGGAGAGCGCGCCGGAGATCCACGGCTGGATGGCCGCCATCATGCGGACGTGGCCCATCGCGGAGATGGAACGCTCGCCCATGGCGCAGTCGAAGACCTCGTAGTGCTCGGTCTTGAGGCCGGGCGCGTCGATGACGTTCCCGTTCTCGGCGATGTGCGCGACGATCGCCTCGATCTGCTCCTCCTGGTAACCCAGGCGGCGCAGGGCCTGCGGGACGGTGCCGTTGACGATCTGCATCGAGCCGCCACCGACCAGCTTCTTGAACTTGACCAGGGCGAGGTCGGGCTCGAGGCCGGTGGTGTCGCAGGACATCGCGAGACCGATGGTGCCGGTCGGGGCGATGACGGACGCCTGGGCGTTACGGAAACCGTTCTTCTCGCCGAGGCGGACGACGTCCTGCCAGGCCTCCGTCGCGGCGGCCCAGATCGGGGTGTCCAGGTCGTCGATGCGTACGGCCACGCCGTTGGCGTCGGCGTGCTGCTTCATGACGCGCTGGTGCGGCGTGGCGTTCTTGGCGTAGCCGTCGTACGCGCCGACGACCGCGGCGAGCTCCGCGGAGCGCTTGTACGAGGTACCCGTCATCAGCGACGTGATGGCGCCGGCGAGGGCGCGGCCGCCGTCCGAGTCGTAGGCGTGGCCGGTCGCCATGAGCAGGGCGCCCAGGTTCGCGTAACCGATGCCGAGCTGGCGGAAGGCGCGGGTGTTCTCACCGATCTTCTGCGTCGGGAAGTCCGCGAAGCAGATGGAGATGTCCATCGCGGTGATGACCAGCTCGACGACCTTCGAGAAGCGGTCCACGTCGAAGGACTGGTGGCCGAGGCCGTCGTCCTTCAGGAACTTCATCAGGTTCAGCGAGGCGAGGTTGCAGGACGTGTTGTCCAGGTGCATGTACTCGCTGCACGGGTTCGAGCCGTTGATGCGGCCGGACTCCGGGCACGTGTGCCAGCGGTTGATGGTGTCGTCGTACTGGATGCCGGGGTCGGCACAGGCCCACGCGGCCTCGGCCATCTTGCGGAAGAGCGACTTGGCGTCGACCTCCTCGATGACCTCGCCGTTCATGCGCGACGTCAGACCGAACTTGCCGCCCTCCTCGACCGCCTTCATGAACGTGTCGTTCACGCGGACCGAGTTGTTGGCGTTCTGGTACTGGACGGACGTGATGTCGTCGCCGCCCAGGTCCATGTCGAAGCCCGCGTCGCGCAGGGCGCGGATCTTCTCCTCTTCCTTCACCTTCGTCTCGATGAAGCCCTCGATGTCGGGGTGGTCGACGTCGAGGATGACCATCTTGGCCGCGCGGCGCGTCGCGCCACCCGACTTGATCGTTCCTGCAGAGGCGTCGGCACCGCGCATGAAGGAGACGGGGCCCGAGGCGTTGCCGCCGGAGGACAGCAGTTCCTTGGAGGATCGGATACGGGAGAGGTTCAGGCCGGCGCCGGAGCCGCCCTTGAAGATCATGCCCTCTTCCTTGTACCAGTCGAGGATCGACTCCATGGAGTCGTCGACGGACAGGATGAAGCAGGCGGAGACCTGCTGGGGCTGCGGGGTGCCGACGTTGAACCACACCGGCGAGTTGAAGCTGAAGATCTGGTGCAGGAGGGCGTACGCCAGCTCGTGCTCGAAGATCTCGGCGTCGGCGGGCGAAGCGAAGTACTTGTAGTCCTCGCCGGCCTTCCGATACGTCTTCACGATGCGGTCGATGAGCTGCTTGAGGCTCACCTCGCGCTGCGGGGTGCCGACAGCACCGCGGAAGTACTTGCTGGTGACGATGTTGACCGCGTTCACCGACCAGAACTCGGGGAACTCGACGCCACGCTGCTCGAAGTTGACCGAGCCGTCGCGCCAATTGGTCATGACGACGTCACGACGCGCCCATTCCACCTCGTCGTACGGATGCACGCCGGGGGTGGTGTGGATGCGCTCGATGCGCAGACCCTTGGTGCCCTTGGAACCCTTCGTACGGGAACCTCGCGCCGGGCCGCTCGCCGTCTCTGTCATGCCGCCTCCCATTTACTGGGCTAAAACGCCCTAAAGTGCCACGTTCTTCCCGAGGCACGATGTGTGTCTTGTGTTGCGGCCGCCGCCTTCGCCGCCCCGCAACAGGTCTGTGGATCGCCGCCGCCCGGCCCCTGGCCGGTCAGTCGGCGGCGTGCGCGGGCACGGGGACTTCTCCAGTCCCTCCGGGCCCGCATTCGCTCTCTACGCGCTCTGCGCCCGCGCCGTCCGCCTCCGCGCCGGGCGCCTGTTCCCTCAGTTCCACGATCGCGGACTCGAAATCCTCCAGCGAGTCGAACGCCCGGTACACGGACGCGAAGCGCAGGTAGGCGACGAGATCCAGCTCCTGAAGCGGGCCGAGTATGGCCAGGCCCACGTCATGGGTGGTCAGTTCGGCACTGCCGGTGGCACGCACCGCTTCCTCGACCCGTTGGCCGAGCAGGGCGAGGGCGTCCTCCGTGACCGGCCGCCCCTGGCACGCCTTGCGTACGCCGTTGATGACCTTGGTCCGGCTGAAGGGCTCGGTCACCCCGCTCCGCTTGACGACCATCAGCGAACACGTCTCCACCGTCGTGAAACGGCGGGAGCAGTCCGGGCACTGACGGCGCCGGCGGATCGACGTGCCGTCGTCGGTGGTGCGGCTGTCGACGACACGGCTGTCGGGATGCCTGCAGAAGGGGCAGTGCATGAACTCCCAACCCTCCCTCACGGCACGACTCGATAGCCCCGAGAGGCTGGTTCCGCCCCTCGAAGCAGCCCCCAGCATAGGCGATGGCTGCGGCCGCGAAGGACCGGGGACCACAACTTCTGGGCTGCTGTTGCAATCCAACCACTACATCTGGGGTTCGGCTGCTTTTTGGGCCCCATCGCGTGTCGCGGAGCCAGAGTTGCCCGCGCCGTGCGCGACATCCCTACAGGCCACACCTCCGGGGCGGACGCGACGCACGCAAGGAGGGGGCGGTGCCCCGTTGACGAGGCGGCGGGTGGCAGACTGGGCGAGCCCTCAGAGTGGGCCTCGGCCCCGGCGGTGAAGCGTACCGGATTCAGCCGAATTGCTACTCCGGTCGAGGGCGAGCCATACACCCAGGCACATGATCACGACAAGCAATCTACGGTTTTTCACTCGAACGTGTGTTTGGCGCAACCTTTCGAAAGGAACTACCGTTGGCTAGCTAGGGAGACATTCTCGAGAGGGGCCTAACGACGTGACCACCACCGCAGACAGTGCCACCATCACTGCCCAGGGCCGCGCCCAGGGCCGACTCGAGCCGGTGCATGCCATGAATGACGCAGCCATGAGCCAGGAGGGCCCCAAGCCCGGGCGCTCCCTGCCCGGCCGACCTCCGGGGATCCGTGCAGACAGTTCGGGTCTCACCGACCGCCAGCGCCGCGTGATCGAGGTCATCCGGGACTCGGTGCAGCGCCGTGGGTACCCCCCGTCGATGCGGGAGATCGGCCAGGCGGTGGGCCTGTCCAGCACGTCGTCGGTCGCTCACCAGCTGATGGCTCTCGAGCGCAAGGGTTTCCTGCGCCGCGACCCGCACCGGCCCCGCGCGTACGAGGTCCGCGGCTCGGACCAGACCAGCGCCCAGCCCACGGACACGACGGGCAAGCCGGCCGCCTCGTACGTGCCGCTGGTCGGTCGCATCGCCGCCGGTGGCCCGATCCTCGCCGAGGAGTCGGTCGAGGACGTCTTCCCCCTCCCCCGCCAGCTGGTCGGCGACGGTGAGCTCTTCGTCCTGAAGGTCGTCGGCGACTCTATGATCGAGGCCGCGATCTGTGACGGCGACTGGGTCACGGTCCGTCGTCAGCCCGTCGCGGAGAACGGTGACATCGTCGCGGCGATGCTCGACGGCGAGGCCACCGTCAAGCGCTTCAAGCGCGAGGACGGCCATGTATGGCTCCTCCCCCACAACTCCGCGTACCAGCCGATCCCCGGTGACGAGGCGACGATCCTCGGCAAGGTGGTGGCGGTTCTGCGCCGGGTGTGACTCCTCCCTGACCGGGCCCCGGGACCAACTGCGCCGGTTCCGGGGCCCAGCGCTGTCCGCGCCGGGCCCGACACCAGGCGCTACTTCCCGTCCGCCTTCGCCATCGTGTCGATCGCCGCGAGGGAGCGCCGCACCTGATTCCGGTCCGTGGTGTACCAGAAGTCCGGCATGGAAGCCCGTAGGTAACTGCCATAGCGGGCCGTCGCCAAGCGGGGGTCGAGAACCGCGACGACGCCCTTGTCTCCCATCGCCCGTACGAGACGACCCGCGCCCTGCGCCATCAGAAGCGCTGAATGTGTCGCCGCCACGGCCATGAAGCCATTGCCGCCCGCGTCCTCGACCGCCTTCTGGCGTGCGCTCATCAGCGGGTCGTCGGGCCTGGGGAACGGGATCTTGTCCATGACCACCAGCTGACAGCTGGGTCCGGGGACGTCGACGCCCTGCCACAGCGACAGGGTTCCGAACAGGCAGGTCGTCGGATCCGCCGCGAAGTTCTTGATCAGCTCGCCGAGCGTGTCCTCGCCCTGCAGCAGGATCGGGAACTCCGGGATGCGCGTGCGCAGTTCCTCAGCCGCCGCCTGTGCCGCGCGCATCGAGGAGAAGAGGCCGAGGGTGCGACCGCCGGCCGCCTGCAGCAGCTCGGCCAACTCGTCCGTCATGTCGGTCCGTGTGCCTTCGCGGGCGGGGCGCGCCAGGTGCTTGGCGACGTAGAGGATGCCCTGCTTCGGATAGTCGAAGGGCGAGCCGACGTCGACGCCCTTCCAGACCGGCAGGTCCTCGCCCTGCGTGCCCTCGGGGGCCAGGCCCAGGGACGCTCCCACGCCGTTGAAGTCTCCGCCGAGCTTCAGCGTCGCCGAGGTGAGGGTCACGGAACGGTCGGAGAAGAGTTTCTCCCGGAGCAGGCCCGAGACGGACATGGGCGCCACCCGCAAGGATGCTCCACTTTGTCGATATGTCGATCCGCTGCGAGGCTCGTGGCGCTCGTACCAGACGACATCCCACTCCGACCCGTTCGTGATCCTCTCCGCGACGTCGTGGATCGTCTCCACGGAGGCGAGTGCCTGTTTGCGTACGGCGTCCTCGTCCTGGACGGACTTGTCCCGCGTGGAACCGAGGGCGGTGATGACCGTCCGTGCGGCGTCCCGGAGCGCCATCAGCGCATAGCCGAGGTCCTCCGGGATTTCTTCGAGGCGGCCGGGCAGGGCCAGCTCCATCAGCCGCTCGAAGCCCTCGGCGGCGGTCTGGAGCTGGTCGGCCGCCTTCTCGTTCACCAGCTTCGCGGCACGGCGCACCGCGCGATTGACCTGCCCCGGGGTGAGCTCGCCGGTCGCCACTCCGGTCACACGTGACACCAGCTCATGGGCCTCGTCCACGATGAGGACCTCGTGCTGCGGCAGTACCGGTGCACCCTCGATGGCGTCGATCGCGAGCAGCGCGTGGTTGGTGACGATGACGTCGGCGAGCTTCGCCCGCTCACGGGACATCTCGGCGAAGCACTCCTGCCCGTACGCGCATTTCGTCGCGCCCAGACACTCCCGCGACGACACCGAGACCTGGGACCAGGCCCGGTCGGAGACGCCCGGCGTGAGATCGTCCCGGTCGCCCGTCTCCGTCTCGTCCGCCCAGTCCCGCATGCGCAGCAGGTCCTGCCCGAGCTTGCTGGTCGGTGCGGCGGCCTCGAACTGGTCGAAGAGGCCTTCCTCCTCGTCCTGCGGGACGCCTTCGTGGAGCCGGTGCAGGCACAAGTAGTTCGACCGGCCCTTGAGCATCGCGAATTCGGGGCGGCGGCGCAGCAGTGGATGCAGCGCGTCCACCGTGCGCGGGAGGTCCCGCTCGACGAGCTGGCGCTGGAGGGCCAGGGTGGCGGTCGCCACCACGACCCGCTCCCCGTGGGCCAGGGCGGGCACCAGGTATCCGAGGGACTTTCCGGTGCCGGTGCCGGCCTGGACGAGGAGGTGGGCACCGTCGTCGATCGCCTCGGCGACGGACTCGGCCATGGTCACCTGGCCAGGGCGCTCCGTGCCGCCGACGGCAGTGACGGCGGCGTGCAGGAGCTCGGGGAGTGAGGGCTTCGTCATAGCTCGACCACCCTAAAGGGCCCCACTGACAATCCCGCGATCACGGCTGATGGAGGGGGTTGGCGACGGTGCCGTGCACGGCGGCGTGCGGGCGGTGGGCGCGGTCGCGGTAGCCGTCGAGGTGGAGCCTGTTGCGGTTGAGGCACAGCCGCTCGATCCGGGGGGTGAGCAGGTCGAACATCTCGTACCGCTCCTTCAGCTCAGGGAAGCGGGCGTGGTGGCGCAGGATCTCGGCGCGCACCAAGGACCAGAACTCCGACTCGGGGACTCCGAGTTGTTCTTCGCACAGCGGGGCCAGGTACCGGAAGACGCCGACGAAGAGACCGGAGTGGATGAACTGCGTCAGGAATCCGGGACTCTCCGTGAGCAGTACGTCGCGTACGTCCTTGGGCATGGAGTCGTGCTCCGGGAGCGGCTGTGCGCTGACATTCACGTCGTCCACGAAGTCCTTGACCGCGAGCCGCACGGGCACGTCGTGGTCGTCGAAGACGACGATGGCGTTCTCTCCGTGCGGCGAGAAGACTGTTCCGTACCGGTACAGGAAACGCAGCAGAGGCGGGAGCAGGGCCGCGAACAACCTGCGCAACCAGGATCGTGGGCTCAGTCCCGAGCGGGCGACCAGCGCTGCGGTGAAGGCGACTCCTTGGGGATCTACGTGCAACAAGGAGGCGAGCGTGCGGGCGCGCTCTCCGGATGCGAGGTGTCGCGCCACGGGCTCGCGCCAGATGGCTCCGAGCAGTTCCTTGTACTGGTACGGGACTTCGTCGAGTCCGTCGTACAAGGGATGCTGCACCGCTACCGAAGCGACCTCACCGAGCAGGATCACCCCGCACTCGTCCGTCAGGAAGGAATCGGCGTCGCGCAGCCCGAGCATCCAGGTGGTCACGGCGGGCGCGGCCATGGTGCGCTCCGTCGGCAGCCCGCGCCAGACAAGGGTGTTGAGAATGGACAGGGGCAGTTTGACGGTGTGGCGTTGCGGGTGGGTGGTGTTCAGGAACGTCCGGATGGACTGCTGCGGCAGCCGTAGATCACCGTCGGCGGGGAGCGGAATGATCTCGTCCGAAGCGACGGAGGATGCGAACAGCGGGAGCACGATGTCGTCCCACTGCCAGGGGTGCACCGGCAGATACAGGTACGCACCCGGATCCAGACCCCGTGCGCGCAGAGTCTCGGCGAACAACGCCCGGGTCGGGGCGTCCAGTTCTCTGGAGTAGAGAGTGTCGGCGGATTCCAGGCCGGCGACGCCGCGATAGGTGGCGAGGCCGATGCGGACGGCGATCCAGGGAAGTCGGGTGGGGCGGCGGGACTCGGGGGCCCAGCGGGACGAGTCGGTCGCCGAGAAGCCGAGGCGCCCCTTGTTGAGGACGAGCCAGGGGTGGCCGGTCTGGTGTCCCTCGAGTTCGGCGTACCCGAGGTCGGCGAGCTGGGCCGCGGTGAGGGCGGTGTGATCGAGCCGGGCGTCGGCGGCGAGCGTGACGGAGAGCTCGCGGATGAGGTGGCCCAGCGTGGTGCCGTCCAGACCGAGGAGGTGCTTGGTGCGCAGGAGGAAGGCGAGCGGGTCCCTCAGCGGCTCCGGCTCACCCTGCTGGGCCGTCCACTCGATGCTGTCGGCGTCCACCTGCCAACTGCCGTACGCGCCGCGGCGGGCCTGGAACCCCACGAGTCCGCCGTCCGACTCCCCCTGGCCCGGGACGGGGAGGACATAGGGGTGACGGCCCGGCGCAGAGGTCGTCTCGCGGCCGATGGGGACCGGCCGGAGGATCTCCTCATAGGCGAATTCGCCGATCAGCTTGGCCAGCAGGCGCCCTCCCGCCCTGTCCCAGTTCTCCCGTGTGAGCTCGGGCGGGGCGTACAGCACGGGCGGCTCTGCGGAACTCGGGACGACGGGCGGATTCGGCACGGGGACTCCTCGTGAGGGAACCGGATCGGGTCGAGCGGTGTACTAAGAGTGACCGGCTCACAACACGGTGCGCAGGGCTCGGTCACGGACCATGAGCGCGGCCCTCTTGTCGGGGAGATCCACCTCGGCGAAAAAGCGGAATCCAGCGCTCAGGAATGCGGAGACGGAGGGGGTGTTGCGCAGGTCTGGTTCTGCCACGACACGTGCGCATTGCGGACGATGGTCGAGTACGAGGTCGGCGACGGCTTTGAGCAGCGTGGTGCCGAGCCCTCGCCCCCGGTTGGCGACGCCACCGATGAGGAGGTGGATTCCGGTGTCGTGCGGGCGGGCGGCGTAATGACGGGCCAGCGGGTCGAGGTCGGCCCGGTAGACCTCCCAGTAGCTCATCGGTGTGCCGTCGAGGACGCCGAGGCAGGGCACGCTGCGCCCGTCGCCGTCGAGTTGGGGGCGCAGGTGTTGCGCCGTGACGTTTTCGGAGCCCGCAAGTTCCCAGAAGGCTGCCACGGCAGGGTCGTTCATCCAGCGGCTGATGAGCGTCAGATCGCGCTCGACGCGAGCCGGGACGAGTTGGAACACGCCTGCGGGAGTGGTGACCGGTCCCCACTCCCCCACGCTGTCGAGCAGGTCGTGCTCGGCCGCGCCCGTCACGGTGAGGGTGCTCCGGTACGGGTTGTCCGTCCCCGGCGCGGGTCCCGTCCTGTCCTGTTCGCCGATGAGCGCGATCAGTTCGTCGGGCAGGCGTAGGTCAAGGGTGTCCTGGCCGTCCGTGTTCTCCACCCGGTCCTGCGCTTCGCCCGGGTCGGCGACGGGGGTGGTGTCGGCGTCGGTGCTCGCATCGGTGGGGGGCACGACGCTCCTCTCAGGAAGTGGTGCGGAGTGGGGTTCTCGGGTTCGCGGGGCCTCAGGAATGAAGGGGGTTGGCGATGGTGACGTAGACGGATTGGGTGTCGACGGGGCCGACGAGCTCGTCGAGTCCGTGCAGCCGGGTGAGCAGGTTCGCCTTGCAGCGCAGCGTGGGCGAGTCGAGGAGGTGGTGGGGCAGCGGGCTGCGCAGACGGCGGGGCCCAGCGGCTGCTTCACCGAGAAAACGGCGGAAGGCGGAGATCAACAGTTGTTCGTCGGCGAGCTGTTGGGAGCCGAAGGCCCCGATGAGGCCGAGGACGTTGTTGATCGCGAGGTAGTAGGCGAACCGCTCGTCGGTGACGTCGTCGGGGACGAAGGTGTCGCTCTGCGCGCCGATGCCGGGGAGCCTGCGGTCGAGCTCGTCGCGCCGGGACTCACGGAAGTAGTAGCCCTGGTTGTCGCGGTAGCGGCCACCGGTGGGCCATCCGTCGGCGTCGAGCAGGAGGAGGGTGTTCTGCTGGTGGGCTTCGAGGGCGATACCGGCCTCGCTGTCGAGCCAGAGCACGGGGCGCACCACGTGCTCGAGGTAGCGGAGGAACCACTCGGTGGCCACGGCTTGGCGGGGGCGACCGGTGTGCGCCGCGAGGTGGGTGACGGTGTCGGCGAGCTGTGAGCCCATGGGCGTCCGGTCCGTCGCGCCCGCGGCGTCGCGCGGCGGGCGGGGGGAGACGAACCCGGCGACGCAGGCGGCGTCGTCGTCGGGGCCGAAGGGGTTGTTGCGAATCATGACGTCGAGGCCGGGGACGGGGTCGCCGTTCGGGCCGTCGACGGCGAGCCAGGCCGGGTCGCGGACGATGTCGAAGCCCGGATGCGCGGCGTGCCACTGCTCGGCGAGGCCGCCCCGTAGGAGTCGGTGGACCTCGACGCCCCGGTGGAGTTCCTTGCGGAGGTTCTCCCGGCGGGAGTTGGTGATCCGCAGGCCGAGGGACAGCTTCAGCATCGCGGGTGCGCCGGGCCGGTACAGCGTGCGGACGGAGGAGGTGGGGAACCAGGGCTCGCCGTAGGGGCCCAGATCGCGCAGGAGGCCGGCGTCCAGGAGGGCGGCGGTGTCGGGGCGGTGGGTGAGTTCGCGGATCTGCCAGGGGTGCAGGGGCAGAGCGGCGTGGCCGTCGGGCAACGGGAGTCCGGGGCCGGCCAGTTGGGAGGTGAGGTGCGTGGCGGTGACGGCGCGGCCACGTTCGGTCCAGGCCGAGTCATGGGCGAGGGCGGCCGGTGCGACAGCGATCCAGTGCAGGG
Source organism: Streptomyces sp. SID14478 (assembly GCF_010548525.1). Lineage (GTDB taxonomy): Bacteria > Actinomycetota > Actinomycetes > Streptomycetales > Streptomycetaceae > Streptomyces. The sequence goes on along the minus strand of NZ_JAAGMG010001065.1, from coordinate 48,374 downwards.
GGAAGGAGCCGCGCAGTTCCGGTGAGTAGCGGCGGGATTCGGCCTCGGAGAGTCCCTCGCGGCTCTTCGGGGTCGGGTGCAGCGGGTGGCCGAGGAGGAGTGCCTGCTCCGCGGCGAGGAAGCGGTCGGGGTCGTCGGCGCGTCGGCGACGGCGATCGGCGATGAACTCGGTCGTGCGGCGCACCGAATCGGCGACGCGGCCGACGAGATCACCGCCGTCGCCGGAGGGGACGGGGGGTCTGACGGTTCGAGCGGGGGCGTCGGGCCCCGACGCGGCCTGCTCGGGGGTGCCGACGTCCCAGGTGGCCGGGGCGGCGTGGCCCTCCGCTGCCGGTCGCTGCTCTGCGCCGGCGCCGCCGTCCGCCCAGGTGGGGGCGGTGGCGGTCGAAGCCGCGTCGCCCCGGGCCGATTCGCGGCTCAGGAGGGCGGCGAGGGTCACCGCGTCGACGCACGGGGCGCCGTGCGGTCCGTCCTCCAGGTAGGGCAGGCCGAAGCGATGCCAGCCGGTCGCCGACCAGTAGTGGATCGGGACGAGGAGAGCGGTGCCGCTCGCGGCCAGCGGGACGCGGAGGGCACCCAGAGAAGGAGGAGCGATGTTGTTCTCGCGCACCCAGCAGCGCAGCAGGTTCTCGACTGCCGCGGCCTGGGCGGCAGTTGCGGGGTCGGGGTGTTCGAGGAGGTCGACGGTGGACGTCTGCAGACGTCCGGCATCTTGGCCGCCGCCCTTCTGCCGGGGAACCGTGTCGCGCTCCGGCTCACGCGGGGACTGCGTGTCGCAGGCTCCGCCGGCAAGAGGGCGGGAACGGCCGTCGGGTGCGGGAGTGGCGTTCAAGAGTGCTTCCTTGCGTGGGTGGTGGGCTCCGTGAGGCGGTGGTCCGCTTGCCGCGGCTGTCGCTGGTGCAGGGCGTGCCGCCGGGTACTGGTGCGGCTACGCGTGCTGGGTCCGGGCCACGGCGGCCAGGGCGTCCGCGAGTCGGTCGATCACGGCCGCGGCCTGCTCGTCGGTGATGGTCAGCGGAGGCAGGAGGCGTACGACGCTGGAATGGCGACCGCCGAGCTCGACGATCAGACCCCGGTCGAGACAGGCGTCACGAACGGCCGCGGCCAGTGCCGGGGCCGCGGGCATCGGCGTCGGCCCCGGGCCGCCCAGGAGCGGGTCGGCCGTCAGGTCCAGTGCGTCCGCGCCGGTGGGCGGCACAGGTGCGGCCTCCGGGTCGACCAGTTCCACACCGATCATCAGCCCCCGGCCCCGGACCTCACCGATACAAGGGAACTCCGCGGCCAGAGACCTGAGTTGGCCGATCATGCGGGCTCCCAGCTCCGCGGCGCGCTCCGCGAGCCGGTTCTCGCGCACGTGGGCCAGCGTCGCGGCTCCGGCGGCCATGGCCAGTTGGTTGCCGCGGAAGGTGCCGGCGTGCGCCCCGGGAGGCCAGACGTCGAGGTCGTCGCGGTAGACGAGCACGGCGAGCGGGAGGCTGCCGCCGATCGCCTTGGACAGGACCATCACATCCGGTACGACACCGCTGTGGTCCACCGCCCAGAAGGCACCGGTCCTGCCGACCCCTGTCTGCACCTCGTCGGCGATCAGCGGGATCGAGCGCTCCTCGGTGAGCGCCCGCATGCGGCGCAGCCAGGCGTCGGCGGCGGGAAGGACACCGCCTTCCCCCTGTACGGGCTCCAGGATCATCCCGGCCGGCCGCGGCACGCCCGACTTCGTGTCGTCGAGGAGCGACTCGGTCCAGCGGGCGGCGAGTTCGGCCCCGCGCGGCCCGCCGATTCCGAACGGACAGCGGTAGTCCTGCGGATAGGGCAGCCGTGTGACGCGGCCGTCCTGCGCACCGCCCGACGCTTCGAGCGCGCCTGCGGTCATGCCGTGATACGCCCCGGTGAAGGCGAGGAGGCCGGTACGGCCGGTGGCGGTGCGGACCAGCTTCAGGGCCGCCTCGACGGCGTCGGTCCCGGCCGGTCCGCAGAACTGGATCCGCGCCCGGTCGGCGAGCCCGCGCGGCAGCGTGCGGAAGAGTTCCGTGGTGAAGGCGTCCTTGACCGGCGTGGCCAGATCGAGGACGTGGAGCGGCGCGCCGGAGTCGAGTACCTTGCGGATCGCTTCGAGCACCACGGGGTGGTTATGGCCGAGGGCGAGGGTGCCCGCGCCCGAGAGGCAGTCCAGGTAGCGGCGGCCGTCGGCTCCTTCGATCGTCAGGCCGCGGGCCCGTACCGGCACGATCGGCAGGGCGCGCGCGTAGGTGCGTGCCGCCGACTCCCGCGCGGCCTGACGGCGCAGGATCCCTTCGTGCACGGCACCTTCGTGTGCGGCTGTCCCGAGTGCCTCTCCCTTGTACGGGGCAGGCACCGCCACGGATGCAGGATCGGTCACGGCCACTGCTGCTGGTCCTCCCGCTGGAAACACGGTCGACGGGCGTCGACTCACCGGTGGGCGAGGCGCGTTGGCATACCGAGCACCGAAGAACCGCCCTGGCAGCACGCCAGGACGGCCCGAGGACTGAACGCCGACTGCGGATCCCCCGTACGCACTAACGACGAGGGGGCGGGACAATCACGGGTCGGTCCGGGACTCGTGGCGAGACCTGCGCCACAGTCCACCGCCGACGCGCGGCGCCTCACGCTCCGCACACGGACGGGCCGGGTATGCCCGACGTGCCCGGCATACCTGGTGTGCCCGGCGCACCTGGCGTACCTGGGGCCAAGATCCCTCCGTGACGGAACCGTTGCGGTTCCGTCGGTCGTCCCCGACGGCACCGGCATAGTGTGGGATGCCGTTCGGGGGAGGGGCCATGTCGTCCGTCCACCGCACCGGTTCAGCAGTGCAACGATCTCGAAGCCCAGGGGGATTCACGACATGCGACCCATACGCTCGCCGCTCGCCGCTCGCCGCGCAGGGAGCGCGCACGGCAGAAAATCCCCCGTGGCAGCGGCAGTTGTGCTCGGCGCCGTCCTCGCCCTGACCGCCACCGCCTGCGGTCCGAGCGAGGACGACGCGAGCGACAAGCAGTCCTCGTCCGCGACGGCGGGCAGCAACGACACGATCAGGATCCCGGACAACATCAAGGACAAGCTCAAAGAGCACGGGATCGACCCGGACAAGTGGAAGAACGGCGAGTGGAAGAACTGGGACAGGGACAAGTGGCTGCGTGAGGCGCAGGACTTCGTCAACCCCATCATCGACGGTCTGTGGGACTCGGACCGGATGCGCGACGCCGACAAGAACCCGGGCGGTGAGGTCGACGACAACGACATCTCCGGCGACCAGGGCGTGACGGACCCGACGCCGCAGCCGGTGAAGGCAGCGGCCGTGGCCAACCCGTATCACGGCAGCGCCCCGTACGCGGGCAAGTTGTTCTTCGACGGCCCCGAGGGGTCGATGGTCTGCTCGGCCACCGTGGTGTCCGACCCCGCTCACCCCGGTAAGTCGAACATGATCTGGACTGCCGGTCACTGCGTGCACGCGGGCAAGAGCGGCGGCTGGTACCGCAACATCGCGTTCGTCCCCTCGTACAACGACAGCGGCAAGTCCGCCGAGGAACTGCAGGGGGCACCCAAGGACGAGGTCGCCCCGTTCGGCGTCTGGTGGGGCGACTGGGCGCAGACGTCCGACCAGTGGATCGAGCAGGGCGGACCGACCGGTGGCCAGGGTGCGCCGTACGACTTCGCCGTCATCCACGTGACGCCGGAGAAGGGCAGTACGGGCAAGTCCCTTGAGGAGACGGTCGGTTCGTCGCTCCCGGTGAACTTCAACGCGCCCGCGGTGCCGAAGGTGTCGCAGCTGACGGCGAAGGGCTATCCGGCGGCGCCGCCGTTCGACGGCCAGAAGCTGTTCCAGTGCGCGGACAAGCCGGGTCGCCTGTCGCTGAACTCGACGGACCCGACGATGTACCGGATCGGCTGCACGATGACCGGCGGTTCGTCCGGTGGCGGTTGGATCGCGCAGGGATCGGACGGCAAGCCGGCACTCGTGTCGAACACCGCGATCGGCCCGGTGACGGCGGGTTGGCTCGCGGGACCGCGACTGGGCAAGGAAGCCAAGGGGATCTACGACTCGGTGAGCAAGAAGTTCGCCGGGCAGTAGCAGCGCGGGCGGCCGGAGCGGGCGGGAGCGTCAGCTGCCCGTTCCGGCCGCCGACTTGGACCGGGCGAAGGGGCGCGGGGTGCAGAAATCTTCACCACCCCGCCGTCGTTCGTCCTTCACCTCACAGGCATAGTGGGGTGCTGTGTCACAGCGGGCGAGGACGACTTCCCGCCCACGCATGACACGCTCATGACAGACATTGCGCCTCGACCTCCCGGCCACCGCGCCGCGGGGCGAGCCGCGCATCGCTTGATCTTCGGGGGTATCCGCACCATGCGTTCCATACGTCCGTCCGCCACGCGCGGTCGAGGGCGGCGCACCGCCTTGGCCGCGACCGGACTCGCCGCAGCCCTGGCACTCACCGCCACCGCCTGCAACGACGGCAAGGACACGGCCGGCGACAAGCCCGCCGCCACCACGTCGGCAGCGTCCGACGGTGACACACAGCTGCCCGGCAACCTCTCCGACCAGCTGAAGAAGCACGGCATCGACCCCGACAAGTGGAAGAACGGGGCGTGGAAGAACTGGGACAAGGACACCTGGCTGCGTGAGGCCAAGGACTTCGTCAACCCGGTGATCGACGGGCTGTGGAAGCCCGAGCGCATGAAGTCCGCCAAGGATCCGAACAAGACGGTCGCGGCGAAGGACTTCGCGAACGACCAGGGTGTCACCGACCCGGAGCCCGAGCCTGTCGAGGCGCAGGCCGAGAAGACGCCATACCACGAGCACGCGGCCCCGGTCGGCAAGGTCTTCTTCGACTCCCCCGAGGGTTCGATGGTCTGCTCCGGCACCGTCGTGAAGGACCCGCGCAACCCCGGGAAGTCCAACCTCGTGTGGACCGCGGGCCACTGTGTGCACGCGGGCGCGGCAGGCGGCTGGTACCGCAACATCGCGTTCGTGCCCTCCTACAACGACCAGGGCCTGAAGGCGAACGCGCTGCGCAACGCGACGCAGTCCCAGGTCGCGCCGTACGGCACGTACTGGGCGGACTGGGTGTCGACGTCCAACGAGTGGATCAGCCAGGGCGCCGAGTCGGGCGGGGCGGGCGCGCCGTACGACTTCTCGGTACTGCACGTGAAGCCGGAGCAGGGCACCAAGTCCCTGGAGGAGACGGTCGGGAACGCGCTGGAGGTGGACTTCTCCGCACCGGCCGTGCAGTCCATCGGCTCGATGGGCGCATGGGGCTACCCGGCCGCTCCGCCCTTCGACGGTCTGCTGATGAACAAGTGCATCGACCGGCCCGGCCGGCTCTCGCTGAGCCCCGAGCAGCCGACGATGTACCGCATCGGCTGCACGATGACGGGCGGCTCGTCGGGCGGCGGCTGGTTCCGTGTCCGCGACGGCAAGAACGTCCTGGTGTCGAACACCTCGATCGGCCCGGCCACCAACACCTGGCTCGCCGGACCGCAGTTGGGCAAGGAAGCCCAGCAGGTCTTCGACAACATGAGCGAGAAGTACGGCAACCGGTAAGGCGGTCGTGCACGTGAAGGAGCCCCGGCCGGGTCGTCCCGGCCGGGGCTCCTTCACTACGCGGACATCAGCTCCCGGTCGCCGCCGGGACGTACGGCGCGAGATCCGCCGCCAACTCCTCGTGGACGCGGGCCTTCAGCATCGTGCCCTCCGGAGTGTGCTCCTCGGAGATCACCTCGCCGTCGGTGTGCGCCCGAGCGACCAGATTGCCGTGCGTGTACGGCACGAGGGCCTCGATCTCGACCTCGGGACGCGGCAGTTCGGCGTCGATGAGTGCGAGCAGCTCCTCGATACCGGCGCCGGTGCGGGCCGAGACGGCGATCGCGTGCTTCTCGACGCGCAGCAGCCGCTGGAGGACCAACGGGTCCGCCGCGTCCGCCTTGTTCACCACGACGATCTCCGGCACCTTCGTGGCACCGACGTCGCGGATGACCTCGCGCACCGCGGCGAGCTGCTCCTCCGGCGCCGGGTGCGAACCGTCGACCACGTGCAGGATCAGGTCGGAGTCGCCGACCTCCTCCATCGTGGAGCGGAACGCCTCGACGAGGTGGTGCGGCAGGTGGCGTACGAACCCGACCGTGTCGGCCAGCGTGTACAGCCGCCCGCTCGGGGTCTCGGCCCGGCGCACGGTCGGGTCGAGGGTGGCGAACAGCGCGTTCTCCACCAGGACGCCCGCGCCCGTGAGGCGGTTGAGCAGGGACGACTTGCCCGCGTTCGTGTAGCCGGCGATGGCGACCGAAGGCACCTTGTTCCGCCGGCGCTCCTGGCGCTTGATCTCGCGGCCCGTCTTCATCTCCGCGATTTCCCGGCGCATCTTCGCCATCTTCTCGCGGATCCGGCGCCGGTCAGTCTCGATCTTGGTCTCACCGGGACCACGCGTGGCCATGCCGCCACCGCCGCCGCCACCCATCTGCCGGGAGAGCGACTGACCCCAGCCGCGCAGCCGCGGCAGCATGTACTGCATCTGCGCGAGCGCGACCTGCGCCTTGCCCTCTCGGGACTTGGCGTGCTGGGCGAAGATGTCGAGGATCAGCGCGGTCCGGTCGACCACCTTGACCTTGACGACGTCTTCCAGGTGGATGAGCTGGCCGGGGCTGAGCTCACCGTCGCACACGACGGTGTCGGCTCCGGTCTCGAGCACGATGTCGCGCAGCTCCAGAGCCTTGCCCGATCCGATGTACGTCGCCGCGTCGGGCTTGTCGCGGCGCTGGATGACGCCGTCGAGCACCATCGCGCCTGCGGTCTCGGCGAGGGCGGCCAGCTCCGCGAGGGAGTTCTCCGCGTCGTCCACGGTGCCGGAGGTCCACACACCGACGAGCACCACACGCTCCAGACGGAGCTGTCGGTACTCGACCTCGGTGACGTCCTCGAGCTCGGTGGACAGTCCCGCCACGCGGCGCAGCGCCGCGCGCTCGGAGCGGTCGAACTGATCGCCGTCCCGCGCTGTGTCGATCTCGTGGCTCCAGGCGACGTCCTCTTCCATCAGGGCATCGGCCCGAAGACCTTCGGTGTGCTGCTGCGCGAGGCTCTGCGCTTCCTGGGAAGGGGAAGAAGAGGAGGTCATTGGATCCTTACGTCGCTGGGATTCGAAGAAGGTGACGGACGTCTCGCCCGTCATCATGCACAACGCACGGCCCGTCCCCCGGATTCCCGGGGAAGCCCATCAGAACCGATCGAAATCGATCGGAGATCCGATGGCCCGCGCCGTCGACCCGAGGATCGTCGCACGGAACGGGCCGTCTCGTCACCCGCATTATTTCCCGCTGCCGACGGGCCGAAGCCCGTGATCCCGGGCTATTTCTGTGCCGGCTGCGACTTCCAGTCCGGATGTCCCGGCATCGGCGGCGTCTTCGCTCCGTAGAGCCAGCCGTCGAAGAAGCCGGTCAGGTCGCGCCCCGCGATCCTGGACGCGAGCGCAGTGAAGTCCGCGGTGGTGGCGGTGGAGTCACGGTGCGTGCGCACCCAGATGCGCTCAAGGCGTTCGAAGCGGTCCGTGCCGATCTCCTGGCGCAGGGCGTACAGGACCAGGGCGCTGCCGTCGTAGACGACGGGCCGGAAGATGCTGATCTTCTCGCCGGCCGCGGGCCCCTTGGGAGCCGCGGGCGGCCCTCCGGCGGCACGCCAGCCGTCGGAGTCGCGGTAGGCGTTCCGCATCCGCGTCTGCATGGACTGGTGCGCCTTCTCCTGCGCGTACAGGGCCTCGTACCAGGTGGCGTGGCCTTCGTTGAGCCACAGGTCGGACCAGGTGCGCGGGCTGACGCTGTCGCCGAACCACTGGTGCGCCATCTCGTGGACCAGGATCGAGTCGACGTACCACTTGGGGTACTCGGGACGCATGAAGAGCTCTCTCTCGAAGAGAGAGAGCGTTTGCGTCTCGAGTTCGAAGCCGGTGGAGGCCTCGGCAACGAGCACCCCGTAGTTCTCGAAGGGGTAGCGCCCGACCTTGCTCTCCATCCAGGCGAGCTGCCCGGGTGTCTTCTTCAGCCACGGAGCCAGCGCCTTGGCGTCCTTGGCCGGTACGACGTCGCGTACGGGCAGACCGTGCGGGCCCTTCTGGTGGATCACCGCCGAGTGGCCGATGGAGACCTGCGCGAGTTCGGTGGCCATGGGGTGGAGGGTGCGGTAGGCCCAGTTCGTGGCGCCTCCTTGTCGCATTTTCCCGAGGGGAAGGCCGTTGGCGACGGCCGTGTACCCCTTGGGTGCGCTCACGTGGAAGGTGAAGTAGGCCTTGTCCGCGGGGTGGTCGTTGCACGGGAACACCCGGTGCGCGGCGTCCGCCTGGTTGGCCATGGCGAGCCCGTCCTTGGTGCGGACCCAGCCGACCTCCTCCTTGCCGGGGACGGGGTTACTGGTGTGCCGCACGACGACGTGCAGCGGCTGACCGGGCACGACGGGCCGGGCGGGCGTGACGATCAGGTCCTCGTCACTGGTCGCGAAACGCGCGGGGGCACCGTTCACCTCGACGGAACGGACCGTTCCGTGCGAGAAGTCGAGGTTCACCCGGTCGAGCCGGGACGTGGCACGGGCATCGATCTTGGTGACCGCGTCGAGGGGCTTGCGGTTGTCGCCCTTGTACGTGAAGGCGATGTCGTACGACTGCACGTCGTAGCCGGGGTTGCCCAGGTGCGGGAAGAGCCGGTCGCCGATGCCCAGCGGAGTGGCCGGCTGGGGTGCGGCCGCGGCGAGGAGCGCGACGGAGGCGCAGGCGGCGACCAGAGCGGCGGTACGGGACGTTCGTGGCCGAAGGCGGGGAGTGAGCAGCATGAACTACGGCTACCAGCGCACCGCCCCGCGCAGGGGGCGGCACACGCCGCACCCACCCGAACGAGACCTACCCGGGCCTCAGAGTGCTCCGGCCGCCGCGTGCTGGGCGCGCCCCACGTCGTACACCCCCGGCACGTTCCGCATCGCCCGCATGAGCCCCTGGAGGTGGCCGGCGTCCGGGAGTTGGAGCGTGTACGTGTGCCGGACGCGGCCCTGGGCGGGCGGCTCGACGGTCGCCGAGATGATGGCGACGCCCTCCAGCGCTATGGCTTCCGTGAGGTCCGCGAGCAGGTGCGGGCGGCTGAACGACTCGGCCATGAGCGTCACCCGGTACTCGGCCCGCTCCTCGGCGTCGGCCCACCGCACGCCCACCTCGGGGCGTCCCGCGCTCTTCATGCGCGTCGCCCCGGGACATGCGACGCGGTGCACGGTGACGACGCCGCCGCGGACGGCGAAGGCGGTGACCTCGTCGGGCGGGACGGGCGTACAACAGCCGGCGAGGCGGACGGTGGCACCCGGCTGGTCGACGACGGTGTTCGCGGCGACGGGCCGCACGGAGGGGCCGCTGTAGGGGGCGCGGGGCGCCGCCTCGGTGGCGCTCGGGCCCTCCGGATGGGCGGTCAGCCAGCGCCGGATGGCGATGCGTGCGGCGGGCGTACGGGCGTGGTCGAGCCAGTCGCGGGACGGCTCGGAGGTCGCGGCGCCGTCCATCCCGTCCATCAGCAGCTGCACGGTGTCTCCGTCGCTGAGGACTGTGCCGAGCGTCGCCAGGCGGCCGTTGACCCGCGCGCCGATGCAGGCGTGGGCGTCCTCGCCGTACTGGGCGTAGGCGGCGTCCACGCAACTGGCGCCCGCGGGCAGCCCGATGGTGCCGCCGTCCGGCCGGAACACGGTGATCTCGCGGTCCTGGGCGAGGTCCTCGCGCAGCGTCGACCAGAACATGTCGGCGTCGGGCGCGGACTGCTGCCAGTCGAGGAGCCGGGAGAGCCAGCCGGGGCGCGTGGGGTCGGCGCGCTCGCCGACGGTGTCGAGGTGTTCCTCGCCGGACGGCATGTACGGGTTGCCGAGGGCGACGACACCCGCCTCCGCCACCTTGTGCATCTGGTGCGTACGGATGAGGACTTCGGCGACCTCGCCGTCGCCGCGGGCGACGGCAGTATGCAGCGATTGGTACAGGTTGAACTTCGGTACGGCGATGAAGTCCTTGAACTCCGAGACCACCGGCGTGAAGCACGTGTGCAACTCGCCGAGGACGCCGTAGCAGTCGGCGTCCTCGGCGACGAGGACGAGGAGACGGCCGAAGTCGGCGCCGCGCAGTTCGCCGCGCTTGCGCCGCACCCGGTGCACCGATACGAAGTGCCGTGGCCGGATGAGGACTTCGGCGCTCAGACCCGCCTCGCGCAGTACGCCGCGCACCTCTTCGGCGATCGCCGCGAGCGGGTCGTCGGCGCGCTCCGCGTTGGTCACCATGAGCGCGCGCGTCTGCGCGTACTCCTCCGGGTGCAGGATCGCGAAGACGAGGTCCTCCAGCTCGGTCTTCAGCGCCTGGACGCCGAGGCGCTCGGCGAGCGGGATGAGGACGTCGCGGGTGACCTTGGCGATGCGCTCCTGCTTCTCCTGGCGCATGACGCCGAGGGTGCGCATGTTGTGCAGGCGGTCGGCGAGTTTGATCGACATGACGCGCACGTCGTTCCCGGTGGCCACGAGCATCTTGCGGAAGGTCTCGGGTTCGGCCGCGGCGCCGTAGTCGACCTTCTCGAGCTTGGTGACGCCGTCGACGAGATAGGCGACCTCCTCGCCGAACTCCGTGCGCACCTGGTCGAGCGTCACGTCCGTGTCCTCGACCGTGTCGTGGAGCAGGGAGGCGGTCAACGTCGTGGTCTCCGCGCCCAGTTCGGCCAGGATCAGCGTCACCGCGAGCGGGTGGGTGATGTACGGCTCACCGCTCTTGCGCATCTGGCCGCGGTGCGAGGACTCGGCCAGGACGTAGGCGCGGCGCAGCGGGTCGAGGTCGGCGTCCGGGTAGTGGGCGCGGTGTGCCTCGACCACGTGGCCGATGGCGTCGGGGAGACGGCCGCGGGCGGTGGGGCCGAGGAGCGCGGCGCGGCCCAGTCGGCGCAGGTCGATCCGGGGACGGCCGCGCCTGCGGTGTGCTCCGGGCGTGATCGGCCCGGGACTGGCGGGGTTGGTCGCCTCCGCACTCATGAGCACCTCCGGCTTTGTCGACCGGTGGCGGGCTGGCGGGGGCACCCGTCCGGACCGGTGCTTGATGCTACCGAGCCCATCACGTGGTGCAGTCCAGCTCTCGCCCAGCGTGAAACGGATCACCCATTCGAGCGACACCTCACGGGTTTACGGTTTCGATCGCCGCGAACCAGTCCGCGTCGATGGTGCCCTCGGCGACGATCGCGGCCGGGCCGATCATCTCGATCTCGCCGTCGGGCCGCTCGGTGATGGTCAGCCGACCGCCGGGCAGATCGATGTCGTACGTGACCGGAGCGCCGGTCAGGGCCGGGTCGAGGCCGTCTCTGCGGGCCGTGGCGACGGCGACCGCGCAGGCGCCGGTGCCGCAGGAGCGGGTCTCGCCGGAGCCGCGCTCGTGCACGCGCATGGCGACGTGCCGGGGGCCCCGGTCGACGACGAACTCGACGTTCACGCCCTGCGGGTAGGCGCTCGCCGGCGCGAAGGGAGGCGGGTCGTAGAGCGGGCCGGCGTGGGCGAGGTCGTCGACGAAGGCGACGGCGTGCGGATTGCCCATGTTCACGTTCGTCGCGGGCCAGGTGCGGTCGTCGACGGAGACGGTGACCTCGCCCGTGGGGAGCTCCGCCTTGCCCATGCCGACCGTGATCAGGCCTTCCTTGTCGACGTGGACCGTCTTGACGCCACCTCGGGTGGCCACGGCGACGTCGCCCTCGGTGATGTGTCCGGCGTACTGGAGGTAGCGGGCGAAGACCCGCACGCCGTTGCCGCACATCTCGGCGATCGAGCCGTCCCCGTTGCGGTAGTCCATGAACCACTCGGCCTCGGAGGCCATGTCCCGCGCCTCGGGGTGGGCGGCGGAGCGCACGACGTGGAGGACGCCGTCCGCGCCGATCCCGGCGCGGCGGTCGCACACCGAGGCCACTACGGACGCGGAGAGCACCCTCGCGTTCTCCGGGTCAGGGAAGATCACGAAGTCGTTCTGCGTCCCGTGGCCCTTGAGGAACGGGACGGGGCGGCTTGAAGCACCTCGGCCGGGGGTGGCGGTGGGCGCCGGGTGAGCGGTCATTTCTCGATCGTACGAGATGGGTCCGACAACCGGTTCAGCGGAGCCGGGCCACGCGCCAGACGGCCAGCACCGCCACTGCCGCCACCACGACCACGTAGGCACTCACCACGCGCCAGTCCGGCCATCTGCCCGAGCCGCGCGGCGGGAAACCGGGCAGTGTGTAGCCCACCCGGCGGGCCGCCATCATGCCCCAGCCGGCCGCGCACGAACTGATCAGCAGGCCGAGCATGGCGACGACCGCGCCGCCGTCGCCGAACTCGAAGAACAGCGGGAACGCGAACATCAGGGAGCCGATGGTGGCCAGGATCACGATGGGGGCGAGCTGCCAGATGCGGAGCCTGCGCTGCGGGCGCAGCTCGACCTCGACCTCGGCGGCGCCGGTCTGTGCCGTGATCTCGTCGGCGGTCGGACCGTCGGCGACCACGCCGTCGGGGATCGCCTGAGGACCGTCGGGGCTCAACTGTTCCCCGCCCGGTGCGGTGTCACGAGGGCCGGCCTCCATCGCCACGCGCCCTCCCACTTCGGACTCCACTGGTCGATCGATGGTCGATGATGGCACGCTCCAAGAGGCCGCGATGACCGCCCGAGCGTCCCGATGCCATCACGTGATCAGGCTGTAACCGGTCGTTCGACCAACGCCATTGCCCGGTCCGGGAGTTCCCCGCGTTCGGCGAGCGCCCCACTGAGCCAGTGCACCCGCGGGTCCCGCCTGAACCATGAGTCCTGGCGGCGCGCGAAGCGTTTGGTGGCACGGATCGTCTCCGAGCGCGCCTCCTGTTCGGTGCACTCCCCCGCGAGGGCGGCGAGGACCTGCTGGTAGCCGAGCGCGCGCGACGCCGTACGCCCTTCGCGCAGGCCCTCGGCCTCCAGGGATCGCACCTCGTCGACGAGGCCCTCCTCCCACATGCGGTCCACGCGCGTGGCGATGCGTTCGTCGAGTTCGGGGCGGGCGACGTCGACGCCGATCTGGACGGTGTCGTAGACGGAGTCGTGTCCGGGGAGGTTGGCCGTGAACGGCTTTCCGGTGATCTCGATGACTTCGAGGGCCCGCACGATGCGCCGGCCGTTGCTCGGCAGGATCGCGGCGGCGGCCTCCGGGTCGGCGGCGGCGAGGCGGGCGTGCAGGGCGCCGGAACCGCGCTGCACGAGTTCCTCCTCCAGGCGGGCGCGGACCTCGGGGTCGGTGCCGGGGAACTCCATCTTGTCGACGGCCCCTCTTACGTAGAGCCCCGATCCGCCTACGAGGACGGGCCAGCGGCCTTCGGCAAGGAGGCGGTCGATCTCGGCGCGGGCGAGCTTCTGGTACTCGGCGACGCTCGCGGTCACCGTGACGTCCCAGATGTCCAGGAGGTGGTGCGGCACTCCGGCGCGCTCCTCGGGCGTCAGCTTGGCGGTGCCGATGTCCATCCCCCGGTACAGCTGCATGGAGTCGGCGTTGACGACTTCGCCGCCGAGTTCCTTGGCGAGGAAGACACCGAGATCTGACTTTCCCGCCGCGGTGGGACCGACGACGGCGATGACCCGCGGGGCGGGAGCTGCGCTACTCACTGCCCCAGTCTCGCAAACCCGGGGGCCTCTTCTCGAACGAGCTACGTGACGGCACGGATCCGGGGTCGTTGCCTGTTGCGAGGTTCCAGCCGCCGGTTTCGAGGGCCGGTGACCCGGGCGACGCAATGGGACGCACCGGGCAGGGCGGGATTTCGCCCACACGAGTAACGTATGGAGTTGAAATGGGCGTTTTTGCCATGTTTCGCCGCAAGGCCAAGGACAACGACGCGGTGTCTCCGTCCGAGGCTCAGGCCGCCGCTGTGACGGCCGAGCCCGCCTCGGACGCCGACCAGGGCACCGAGTCCGCGTCCGAGGCCGTCGAAGCCGCCGAGGCCGAGCAGAAGGCCGAGGAGACGGAGGCCGGTGAGACTGCCGAGGCCGCCGCTGCGGACACCGCGGAGAACGTGGAGATTCCGAAGCAGCAGTCCGCGGAACAGGCCGCCGACAACGAGGCCGGCGAGAGCGTCCGCAAGTAGTTCCGCGAGGGAAGGTGAATCCATGGGCTTCCTGGACAACTTGAAGGCCAAGCTCAGCCCTGCCAAGGACAAGGTCTCCGACCTCGCGCAACAGCACGGGGACAAGATCGACCAGGGCCTGGACAAGGCGGCCAAGGTGGTCGACGACAAGACCAAGGGCAAGTACAGCGACAAGATCCAGCAGGGCTCGGAGAAGGCGAAGGACGCCCTGGACAAGCTCTCCGGTCCGGACAGCAAGGACGGTGGTACCCCGCCGTCTCCGCCCGCGGCGTCCTGAACGCAGCGCGCGTCGCAGACGGCGGACGGCCGCGAAGCCCGAGGGCTTCGCGGCCGTCGCCGTTCACAGCCGGCTGCTGCTCACGTCCAGGAAGCCACGAAATAGCCGACTCCGTAGGGCGCGTCCTCGTACAGGAGGCGGGCCGTCCCGTCGGCCTTTTCCCACGCCCCCGTCAGGATCTGCCACGGCGCGCGTCCGGAGATCTTCAGCTCGTCGGCGAGAGTGGCGTCCAGCTGGGCCAGGTAGTTGTCGTGATCCAGGGTGCGCAGGGCCTCGGCGATCCGGGCGTCCACGCCTTCGGCGCGCTCGTCGAGGTAGCCGGGCGCCTTCACGGTGCGGCAGGCGGTGCCGTCGCCCACGACCAGGAAGCCCACGCGTTCCTGCCCCGTGCGGCCCTCCGCGAGACGCCAGGCGCCGTCCGCGTGGGCGAACGACGAGCCGTCACCGCTGACCTCGTAGCCCCGCACCTCGCCCGTCCAGCCCGCGCGCGCGATCAGCCACGCCCCTACGGAGAGGGACGGCGGCAGAGTGGCCGCGGCGGGCTCGGCGGCCGGTGCCCCGAGGTGCACGTCGAGGTCGACACCGAAGGGGCGGAAGGTGCCCCTGGAGCCCGGCTGGTGGACTCCCTGACGCGGCCCCGCGCCGATCACCCACAGCACGTCCGGCGCGGCGGCGAGCACCGCACCGAGCGCCTCCTCGGACGCCGCCCGGGCGGCGTCCAGCTCGGGAGCGGCCCCCGCGGCAACCTCGGGGACGAGGAGAGGCGGGCAGGGGCAGACGGCGGCGGCTACGAGCATGATCAGCAGCCTACTGCTCGGGGGAACGCCGACAGGGAGGGACCGCGTACCGGGGATCGGCCGACCCCGTCGTGTGGCGGCCGGGGCGGGCCGCCCGGTGCTCCGGACCGCTCCGGATCGCTCCGGACCGGCTCCGCGAGGCTGTACGGCAGGCAGTACGTGGTCAGGGCGCCCCATGCTCTGCACGTGGTCGCCCTTGCCGTGCTCCGCAGTGATCGACGCGGTGGGCCGTGGTCCGCTCCCCCGTCACAGCCGGTCAGTCGACGGCGCAGCCTCCGGTGACCACCGGCAGCGGCTCCGGGACGCCCACCTGGGGCAGGCCCAGCATGACGCCCTGCTGCTTGTCCTGCGCTTCCTTGTTGCGCTTCTCCCAGGCGTCGCCCGCGCGCGTGGGGCGCACGTTCAGGACGGGGCCCTCGGCGAGGAGGTGGTGCGGGGCGGCGTAGGTGATCTCGACCGTGACCACGTCGCCGGGACGGACCTCGGTGTCCGGCTTGGTGAAGTGGACCAGGCGGTTGTCGGGGGCGCGGCCGGACAGGCGGTGCGTCGCACCGTCCTTGCGGCCCTCTCCTTCGGCGACCATGAGGTCCAGGGTGCGGCCGACCTGCTTCTTGTTCTCCTCCCAGGAGATCTCCTCCTGAAGGGCGACCAGACGCTCGTAGCGTGCCTGCACGACCTCCTTGGGGACCTGGTTCTCCATGGTCGCCGCCGGCGTTCCGGGGCGCTTGGAGTACTGGAAGGTGAAGGCCGCGGAGAAGCGGGCCTCGCGCACGGCGTGCATCGTCTGCTCGAAGTCCTCCTCGGTCTCGCCGGGGAATCCCACGATGATGTCGGTGGTGATGGCCGCGTACGGGATGGCGGCGCGGACCTTGTCGATGATCCCCAGGAAGCGCTCCTGGCGGTACGAGCGGCGCATCGCCTTGAGGACCGTGTCCGAGCCGGACTGCATCGGCATGTGGAGCTGCGGCATCACGTTCGGCGTCTCGGCCATGGCGGCGATCACGTCGTCCGTGAAGTCGCGCGGGTGCGGGGACGTGAAGCGCACGCGCTCCAGGCCCTCGATCTTCCCGCAGGCGCGCAGCAGCTTGCTGAAGGCCTCGCGGTCGCCGATGTCGCTGCCGTAGGCGTTGACGTTCTGGCCGAGCAGCGTGATCTCGGAGACGCCCTCGGCGACCAGTGCCTCGATCTCGGCGAGGATGTCGCCGGTCCTGCGGTCCTTCTCCTTGCCGCGCAGGGCGGGGACGATGCAGAAGGTGCAGGTGTTGTTGCAGCCGACCGAGATGGAGACCCAGGCCGCGTACGCGCTCTCGCGGCGGGTCGGCAGCGTGGACGGGAAGGCCTCGAGCGACTCGGCGATCTCGACCTGCGCCTCCTCCTGGATGCGGGCGCGCTCCAGGAGGACGGGCAGCTTGCCGATGTTGTGCGTGCCGAAGACGACGTCCACCCAGGGCGCCTTCTTCACGATGGTGTCGCGGTCCTTCTGCGCGAGGCAGCCGCCGACGGCGATCTGCATCCCCGGACGCGTGGTCTTACGGGGAGCGAGCCGGCCCAGGTTGCCGTAGAGCTTGTTGTCCGCGTTCTCGCGGACCGCGCAGGTATTGAAGACGACGACGTCGGCGTCGCCGTCGGAGCCCTCGGGCGCCCGGACGTAACCCGCGTCCTCAAGGAGGCCCGACAAGCGCTCGGAGTCGTGGACGTTCATCTGGCACCCGTAGGTCAGCACTTCGTATGTCTTGGGGTTCTGGACGTCCACTGCCTGGCTCCGGTCGCTACGGGTCATGGTCTCCAGGGTATGCGGTCCCGGGAGGACCCTTTCTCCCGCCTGGTTCCGGGGTGCTCCACCACCAATCACCCCTCACTTCGCTCCAGGTCGGAGCGACGACTGAGCTTGCGGACGGAACGGACGGGCAAGGACCGCCCCGGATTCTCGCCTTCTTGTCGCCTACGGTATTTTGAACACGTTCAACTCACCGTAGGGGGGCGTCATGAAGATCGTGATTCCAGGCGGGACCGGACAGGTCGGGAGTGTTCTGCGCCGCGCACTGACCGCTGCCGGACACGAGGTCGTCGTACTGAGCAGAGCTCCCACGCGCGCGGGCGAGGTGGCGTGGGACGGCCGGAGCGCCGGGGCCTGGTACAAGGAGATCGACGGCAGCGACGTCGTCATCAACCTGGCCGGGCGCAGCGTGAGTTGCCGCTACACACCCGAGAACCTCAAGGCCATGCTGGACTCGCGCGTCGACTCCGCCCGCGCCGTGGGCGAGGCCATCCGGGCGGCGGGCCGCCCGCCGGCGCTCTGGCTGCAGATGAGCACGGCAACCCTCTACGCCCACACTTTCGGTGCTGCCCACGACGAGGCGAACGGCGTCCTCGGCGGCACCGAACCCGGTGTCCCCGACTACTGGGCGTACAGCGTGCACATCGCCCGGCAGTGGGAGCGCGCACAGGAGGAGGCGGACACCCCGGACACCCGCAAGGTCGCCCTGCGCGCCGCGATGGTGATGAGCCCCGACCGCGGAGGCGTCTTCGACGTGCTGTCGTGGCTGACACGGCTCGGCCTCGGCGGCCCGGTCGCGGGCGGCCGCCAGTACATGTCCTGGATCCACGGCCAGGACTTCGTGCGCGCGGTCGAGTTCCTGATCGCCCGGGAGGACCTCCGGGGGCCGGTGAACCTCGCCGCGCCGCACCCGCTCCCCCAGCGCGAGTTCATGCGCGTCCTGCGCCGCGCGCGGCGGATCCCGCTCGGCCTGCCCGCCACCCGGTGGATGGCCGGGCTCGGCGCCTTCGCCCTGCGCTCGGACACGGAGCTGCTCCTCAAGAGCCGCCGGGTGGTGCCTGGCCGGCTCCTGGACGCGGGGTTCTCCTTCGCGTACGACGACTGGGAGAGCGCCGCACGCGATCTCGTACGCCGCTGAACACCTGGCCTCGTACACCGCCGGAACCAGGAGCCGCACCGCCACCGAGGTGCGGCTCCGAGGAGAACCGCAAGGCCTGGTCAGCGCGCGGTGCGAACTGGCAGGATCGCGCGCATGCCCCAGCCGTTCGCCCGCATCACCCGCCGCCGTGCGCTCACCGGCGCCACGGCCGGGCTCGTCGCGTTCGGACTGCTGCTGTGGTGGCTGCTTCCGCTGGGCGAGACCACCCAGAAGGGACGGGTCACCATCAGCACCGGCGCCTCCACCGGCGTCTACGAGACCTACGGAAAGCTGCTGAAGAAGGCGCTGGCCCGCGACCTCCCCGACCTCGGCGTGACCCTCACCGGCAGCGAGGGCTCGTGGGACAACGTCGAGCGGGTGGCCACCGGCAAGGCCGACTTCACCATCACCGCGGCGGACGCGGTCGCCAAGTACCAGCGCGAGAAGCTGCCGGGGGCGGCCAGCCTGCGCGGCTGCGCCCGGCTCTACGACGACTACATGCAGCTCGTCGTGCCCCGCTCCTCGTCCGTGAAGTCGGTCGCGGACCTGCGGGGCAAGAAGGTCGCCGTCGGCGGGGAACGGTCCGGCGTGCGGCTGATCGCGGAGCGGGTGCTCAAGGCGGCCGGTCTGGACATCGACAAGGACGTCACACCGGTGGGCATCGGCATAGACACCATGCCGACCGCCCTCAAGTCGCAGAAGATCGATGCGTTCTTCTGGTCCGGCGGTCTGCCCACCAACCACGTCCGCGAACTGTCGAAGGCGTACCCGATCCGTCTGGTCGAACTCGGCAGCCTGGTCGACAAGCTCCACGACCAGGGCGGCGAGTCGCGCTACTACCGGGCCGCCGTGATGCCCGCCGACGCCTACCCGTACGCCCAGCAGGGCAAGGCCGTCAGCACGCTGGCCGTCGCGAACCTGCTGGTGACCACCGACCGCACGGACCCGGGACTGACCGAGGCGATGACACGTACGGTCATCGACAGCCGCGACCACATCGGCACACAGGTGCACGCGGCGCAGCTCGTCGACCTCAGAACGGCCGTGTACACGGACCCGCTCGCGCTGCACGAGGGCGCCCGCCGCTACTACCGCTCCGTCAAGCCCTGAGCGCCTGAGAGGGCGTCCCGCGCCTGCGGCACCGGCGCGGTCCTGGGCACGCGCACCGTCACCTTCAGTCCGTGCGGCTCGTGATGCGCGTACGTGAGAGAGCCGCCCCCCGCGGCCAACAGCGCCCGGGAGATGGACAGGCCGAGGCCCGAGCCCTTGATGTTCTGGTGCTGTCCGCTGCGCCAGAACCGGTCGCCGATCCGCGCGAGCTCCTCCTCGCGCAGGCCGGGGCCGCGGTCGGCGACCTCGATGGAGCAGGTGTCCCCGTTCGCCGCGACCTTGACGGTGACCTGCTCGCCCACCGGCGTGAACTTCAGGGCGTTGTCGACCACCGCGTCCAGGGCGCTGGACAGTGCGATCGGATCGGCCCAGCCGGTCGCGGCGGGGCAGTCGGCGACCAGCCGCACGCCCTTCTCCTCGGCGCTCAGGCGCCAGGCCTCGACGCGCTCGGCGGCCAGCTCACCGATGTCGGTCAGCTGCAGGTCCGCGGCGGCGTGCTCGGCCAGGGCCAGGTCGAGCAGGTCGTCGAGGACCCGGGCCAGGCGCTTGCCCTCGGCCCGTACGGACGCGATCTCCTCGTTCCCCTCCGGTAGTTCGTACGACAGGACTTCGATGCGCAACATCAGGGCGGCGAGCGGATTGCGCAGCTGG
Organism: Streptomyces sp. SID14478; assembly: GCF_010548525.1. Classification (GTDB taxonomy): domain Bacteria; phylum Actinomycetota; class Actinomycetes; order Streptomycetales; family Streptomycetaceae; genus Streptomyces. The sequence goes on along the minus strand of NZ_JAAGMG010001065.1, from coordinate 28,511 downwards.
TGCGAGGCGTCGGCGACGAAGGCGCGCTGCTGCTCCAGCACGTCCTCGACGTTGTCCGCCATCTCGTTGAACGACCGGGCCAGGCGCCGAAGTTCCGGAGGGCCGCCGGCCGCCGCGACCCGCGACTTCAGGCGCCCGGTGGCGATGTCGTGGGTGGTCGCGTCCAGCACCCGCACGGGACGCAGCACCCAGCCGGTCAGCCGCAGCGCCGCGCCCATCGCGAGCAGCATCGCGGCCACCTCGCCCGCCGCGATGACGAGCCAGCCGCGCAACGTCGCGGCCCGCATCGCGCCGGTGGGCGAGTCCGTGACGACGACCGCGACGACATCGCCGTCGCGGATGACCGGCGAGGCGACCACGAGCCGGCCCCGCTGCCACGGCCACACCTGCGACGGGTCGTGGCTGCCGCGCGAGTACAGTGCCTCGTCGTAGGCGGCGCGCACGGCCCCGCCCGCGGGCACCCGGAAGTCTCCCGGTGCCCGGCCCATCGGCTCGAAGTCCCGGTAGAAGACACCGGCCCTTATGCCGTACACGTCGTGGTAGCGGGCGAGTTCGTTCTGCAGCGTCTGCTGCCGCTCGTCCGTCATGTGCGGTTCGCCCTCGTCCGGACGTGTCGTGACGAACTGCGCGAGCGACGCGAACCGGGCGGTGTCATCGATCCGGTCGACCACGACCTTCTGCTGCTGCGCGGAGGCCACGCTCACCGCGAGCGGGAAGCCCAGCGCGAGCAGCACGCCCGCCATGAGGACGATGAGCAGCGGAAGCAGACGGGCGCGCACCCGGGGACTCTACGGCTTCCGCTACGCGGCCGGGGCGACGAGCCGGTACCCGACGCCGCGCACGGTCTCGATGAGTGCGGGCATCCGCAGCTTGGAGCGCAGGGAGGCGACGTGCACCTCCAGGGTGCGTCCGGTGCCCTCCCAACTCGTGCGCCACACCTCGGAGATGATCTGCTCCCGACGGAAGACGACACCCGGCCGCTGCGCGAGCAGCGCCAGCAGGTCGAACTCCTTGCGGGTGAGCTGGACGGCGGCCCCGTCCACCGTGACCTGTCGCGTGGGCAGTTCGATGTGCACGCCGCCGAGCCGCAGTCCGTTCTCGGCCGCGGGGGCACTCTCGCCGCCCGCGCTGCGCCGACTGACGGCATGAATACGGGCGAGCAACTCCCCTGTGTCGTAAGGCTTCACTACGTAGTCGTCCGCGCCGAGATTGAGCCCATGGATGCGGGAACGTACGTCCGCGCGCGCGGTCACCATGATGACGGGCGTCGCGGTGCGCTTGCGGATCTTGCCGCACACCTCGTAGCCGTCCTGATCGGGCAGTCCCAGATCGAGCAGGACCACCCCGAAGGCGTCGGGCTCGGGGACGAGCGCCTGCAGCGCCTCCTCCCCGTTGCGGGCGTGCTGCACCGCGAAGCCGTGCCGGGACAGCACGGCGGACAGGGCCGCGGCGACGTGGTCGTCGTCCTCGACGAGCAGCAGTCTCATTCCGGCCCCCTCTCATGTCCCGGCCTCTTCAGGTTCACCAAGGCATCCACGCCGATCCACAAGGATGTCGTCAAGGCCCTACTGGTTACGTCCGTGTTCCGTTATGCAGCCGGTACGCGGGGCCGCGCCCCCTTCACGCATAGTGTCCGGTTGCGGCCGGATCGTTATGCTCAATTTCCCCTCAGATGTAATGACGCTGGTCGTACGGCGTTACTACTGTCCTCCCAACCGAGGAGGATGGAGCAAGACCCCGATGACCGAAGTTTCGGTGACCAAGGACGCGACTCCCCCTGCGGGCGACGCGCTGGTCGCGCTGAGCGGAGTCAACAAGCACTTCGGTGCGCTGCACGTGCTCCAGGACATCGACCTGGCCATCGCGCCGGGCGAGGTCGTCGTCGTCATCGGGCCGTCGGGTTCCGGCAAGTCGACGCTCTGCCGCACGATCAACCGCCTGGAGACCATCGACGACGGCAGCATCACGATCGATGGCAAGCCGCTGCCCCAGGAAGGCAAGGAACTCGCCCGACTGCGCGCGGACGTGGGCATGGTCTTCCAGTCCTTCAACCTCTTCGCGCACAAGACGGTGCTCGAGAACGTGACGCTGGGCCAGGTCAAGGTCCGCAAGACGGACAAGAAGCAGGCCGAGCAGAAGGCTCGCGCCCTCCTCGACCGCGTCGGCGTCGGCGCGCAGGCGGACAAGTACCCCGCCCAGCTCTCCGGCGGCCAGCAGCAACGCGTCGCCATCGCACGGGCATTGGCGATGGACCCGAAGGTGATGCTCTTCGACGAGCCGACCTCGGCGCTCGACCCGGAGATGATCAACGAGGTCCTCGAGGTGATGCAGCAGCTCGCCCGGGACGGGATGACGATGGTGGTGGTCACGCACGAGATGGGCTTCGCCCGCTCCGCGGCCAACCGCGTCGTCTTCATGGCGGACGGCCGGATCGTCGAAGAGGCCACCCCCGACCAGTTCTTCAGCAACCCGCGCAGCGATCGGGCCAAGGACTTCCTGTCGAAGATCCTGCACCACTGACGCGCGCGTGCGCGTACGCCGCCAAGATGCGTCCCGCGCGCGCGTGTTGAGTTTTTCCTCCTGCCGAATCTGCCGACACGAAGGAAGTTCCCCATGAAGCTCCGCAAGGTCACCGCGGCGACGTCCGCCGCCCTCGCCCTCGCTGTCACCGCCACCGCGTGCGGCGGCAGTGACGACGACAAGGGTTCGTCGGGCGGTGGCGACAAGATCAGCATCGGTATCAAGTTCGACCAGCCCGGCATCGGCCAGAAGACCCCGGACGGCAAGTACGAGGGCTTCGACGTCGACGTCGCCACGTATGTCGCCAAGGAGCTCGGCCACGACGCCGGCGACATCCAGTGGAAGGAAGCCAAGAGCGCCGACCGCGAGACGATGCTGCAGCGCGGTGACGTGGACTTCATCGCCGCCTCCTACTCGATCAACGACGAGCGCGCGGCCAAGGTCGACTTCGCCGGCCCCTACCTCCTGGCCCATCAGGACGTCCTGATCCGTGCGGACGACAACTCGATCAAGGCCCCCAAGGACCTGAACAGCAAGAAGCTGTGTTCGGTGACGGGTTCGACGTCCGCGCAGAACATCAAGGACAAGCTCGCCCCCAAGGCGCAGCTCCAGAACTACGGCGGCTACTCGGAGTGCCTGACGGGCGTGGAGAACAACGCGCTCGACGCCCTCACCACCGATGACTCGATCCTCGCCGGTTACGCCGCGCAGTCCCAGTTCAAGGGCAAGTTCAAGCTGGGCGGCTTCAAGATGACCAACGAGAACTACGGCATCGGCGTCAAGAAGGGCAGCGACCTCAAGGCCAAGATCAACAAGGCCCTGGAGAAGATGGTCTCGGACGGTTCCTGGGAGAAGGCCGTGAAGGCCAACTTCGGCCCGGCGAACTACAAGAACGAGCCCGCGCCGAAGATCGGCAACATCGTCAAGTGACGTGGTGACGCAGGGCGCGGCGGTCCGTACCACTGGGCGGACCGCCGCGCCCTGAGCACATCCGGCAGCCCTCCACACACGCGGAAGCGCGGGAGATCGTGTTCGACTTTCTTGAAGGTTACGACCTGCTGGGAGCGTTCTGGGTGACGGTGAAACTCACCGCTCTCTCAGCCGTCGGCTCCCTCATATGGGGAACTCTGCTGGCCGGCATGCGCGTCGGCCCGGTGCCTTTGATGCGCGGCTTCGGCACCGCGTACGTCAACATCGTGCGGAACATTCCGCTGACGATCATCATCGTGTTCACGTCGCTCGGCCTGAACCAGACGCTGGGCGTCACGTTCGGGTCCGACAACTTCGACACGGTCAACTTCCGTCTGGCGGTGCTCGGCCTGATCGCCTACACGTCGGCATTCGTCTGCGAAGCCTTGCGGTCGGGCATCAACACGGTTCCCGTCGGCCAGGCGGAGGCGGCGCGCGCGCTCGGCCTCAGCTTCAACCAGGTGCTCGGCATCGTGATCCTGCCCCAGGCCTTCCGCTCGGTCGTGGGCCCGCTGGCCAACGTGCTGATCGCGCTGACCAAGAACACCACGGTGGCCGCCGCCATCGGTGTCGCCGAGGCCGCGCTGCTGATGAAGGAAATGATCGAGAACGAGGCCCAGCTCATCCTGATCGCCGCCGTCTTCGCCTTCGGCTTCATCGTCCTGACGATGCCGACCGGCCTGTTCTTCGGCTGGCTGAGCAAGAAGGTGGCGGTGAAGCGATGACGTCGGTCCTCTACGACGCCCCGGGCCCCCGGGCCAAGCGGCGCAACATCCTCTACTCGATCGTCTTCCTGATCGCCTTCGCCGCCGTGATCTGGTGGGTCGTCGTCCAGCTGAACGACAAGCACCAGCTCGACTGGGAGAAGTGGAAGCCCTTCTTCACGGACCACCGCCCGTGGGAGACCTACATATGGCCGGGCCTTGAGAACACCTTGAAGGCGGCCGGACTGGCGATGGTCATCGCACTGCCGCTCGGCGCCCTCTTCGGCATCTCGCGCCTCTCCGACCACCTGGCGGTGCGCATGCCGTCGGGCGCGGTCGTCGAGTTCTTCCGCGCGATCCCGGTCCTCATCCTGATGGTCTTCGCGAACGCCGCGTTCGCCGAGTACACGGACATCCCCACGGACGACCGCCCGCTCTACGCGGTCGTCACGGGCCTCGTGCTCTACAACGCGTCCGTACTCGCCGAGGTCGTCCGCGCGGGCATCCTGGCCCTCCCCAAGGGGCAGTCCGAGGCCGCGTACGCCATCGGTCTGCGCAAGGGCCAGACCATGCGCTCGATCCTGCTCCCGCAGTCGGTGACGGCGATGCTCCCGGCCATCGTCAGCCAGTTGGTCGTCATCGTGAAGGACACCGCGCTGGGCGGCGCCATGCTCACGTTCGGCGAACTCCTCGCGTCCGTCCGCCCGATGAGCGCCGCGTACGGAGCGAACACGATCGCGTGCTTCACGATCGTCGCGGTCATCTTCGTGGCCATCAACTTCTCGCTCACGACCTTCGCCTCCTGGCTGGAGGGGCGGCTGCGCCGCGGGAAGAAGTCGACCGGCGCGGTGCTGCCGGCGGCGTCCGTCGGCGGTGCGGAGTCCACCGGAGCCGGTGGCGCCGGGTAAGGCACCAGCATTTGACGGGTCGTCCTACTGTCGGTCGAGCGTCCCGGCACCACGGAGGCAGTGGCGTGATCGCCACTGCCTCCGTCACTTGACGCAAGCACCGGCAATGGGTTGCATACGCTCTGTGAACGCGCACCCCGCTCCAACTGCCCGTCCTTGTACGACCAGTACACCGCCCACGCCCCCGCACGGGGCGCTCCTCGGCGGGGTCCACGGGGCAGGAGGAGCCGCGCCGTGGATCCGGTGATCGTCGTCGGCGCGGGCCCCGTCGGGCTCACGCTGTCCCTCGCCCTCGCCCGCCACGGCGTGCCGTCCGTGGTGCTCGACGAGGGTCCCGGCAAGGACGAGCAACGCCCCGCCCGCACCGTGGTGCTGCGCGAGGACACCGCGGCCCTCGCCGAACGTCTGACCGGTACGTCGTTCGACGCGCCCGGTGCCCGCTGGACCGGCTGGCGCTCGCTGCGCCGCAAGCAGGAGATGCGAACGCTCACCTTCGGTGAGCAAGGTGACACAGGAGAGTCACTGTCGGCTCCCCTGCACATCGCCCAGCACGAACTGACCGGGGCGCTGCGCGAGGCCGCCGCACGGGAACGGCTCATCAAGCTCGCGGTCGACAGCCGGCTCGACGCGATCGAGGAGGACAGGTCCGGCCTCACCGCACACACCCGCGGCCCCAAGGGCACGTGGTGGCGCGGCAGTTATCTCGCGGGCTGCGACGGCCCGCGCTCCACCGTCCGCAAGCTCCTCGACATCCGCTTCCCCGGCCGCACCTCCGTCGAACGACACGCGGTCGCCGCACTGCGCACGGAACTTCCGTGGCCCGGCGAAGCGTTGCTCCATCGGAGTCCTCCGTGGCGGACCTCGGGCGCGGAGATCGTCGGCCGTTCCCTCGCCGACGGCGTCTGGCGCCTGGACTGGCTGCTGCCGCCTCGCAGCGACCTGATCACTCCGGACGTGCTGGTGGCGCGCATCCGGGAGACGCTCGCGGGCTGGTGCGGGGGCTCCACCCCGCCGTACGAGCTCCTCGACACGGGCGTCCACACGGTTCACCACCGCCTCGCCCGCCGCTGGCGCGTGGGCCGCGCCTTCCTCGCCGGGGACGCCGCCCACCTACTGGGCGCGCTCGGCACCCAGGGCCTGGACGAGGGGCTGCGCGACGCGGACAACCTCGCGTGGAAGCTCGCCCTCGTCTGGCACGACGGACCGCGCCCGGCCCAGGACGCGCTGCTCGACAGCTATCAGGCCGAGCGCCGCGCCGTCGTCGCGGGCCGACTGCGCGCCGCCGACCAGGCGCTGCCGATACTGCGCGGCGGCAGGGGACTTCGGTCGTACGTTCCCGGGGCCGCGCGCGGTCACGACACCCTGCTCACGGACGGCCACCTCGGGCTGGGCCCGCTGGGCGCCCCCGGTACGTACGCCGATTCGCCCCTCGCGCCCGCGCCCGCCGAGTCGCAGACGGAGACGGACACGGCGCCGGGCGCTCCGGTCGCCGACGTGCGGGTGACGGCTCCCGACGGCTCCTTCGTACAGCTGCGGGACCGGCTCGGCCTCGGACAGCTGCTCGTCGTCCTCGTGGCGCCCGGCACCGGTGTGTGGGAGCGCAAGCACTGGATGTCGGCGGGGCTGATGCCGCGCCTCGCGGCCGCCGTCACGGCGCTCCCGCACGAGGCCGAACTCCTCGTCACGGAGAGTTACCCCGGGGCCGCCGCCCACACGGTGCTGCTGATCCGTCCCGACGGCCATCTGGTGACCGCACTGAGCGGAGTGCGCCCCGCTGAGCTGTACGAGGCGGCGCAGACGGCGCTGGGCGGGTCCGCACCCGCGCTCGAGGGGGCCTCCACCGACGTGAGTTGACCGGGGTCCACCACCGTGGTGTACTCCGGACCGTGACGATCGACACCGATGTACGCCTGTGGCGGAGGGTCCATATGGACCTCGTCCGCTACGCGGGCTGCGTCTGTCGCCCGTCCTGCTGAATTCGCTCTCCTCCCTTCCGCGCGCCTGTTCCGTGGTGCCGTCCCGTCGGTCGGCACCCGCTGCGCGCGTCCTCCGCGAAATCTCAGGACGGTACCCATGTCACTGCCGACGTCTTCCTCTGCGCCCACGACGGCTTCCCCTGCGCCCACGGCCGCCGCGAGCCCGCGGCCCGCTGCCGTGGCCGCGCCCAACCAGGCCGAACTGCTCGACTTCGTCCGCCGCACCGCCGCGGACACCGACCTCATCGCCTCCCTGCCGCTGGATCCACAAGGCCGTACCTGGGTGCGGCTCGAAGGTCCCGGCGGCAGCGAGGCCTGGCTCATCGGCTGGCCGCCGGGCACCGGCACCGGCTGGCACGACCACGCCGAGTCCGTCGGCGCATTCCTCACCGCTTCGGGCGAGCTGAAGGAGAACTCCCTCGCTGCCCGGCTGCCCGCCGACGGCTGGAAGACCCTGGAGCTGTCCGAAAAGATCGACAGGGAGCGGCAGTTGACGGCAGGCCAAGGCCGCGCCTTCGGCCGCCATCATGTGCACGAGGTCCTGAACGAGTCCCTCACCGAGCACGCCGTCTCGGTGCACGCCTACTACCCGCCGCTGCCGCAGATCCGCCGCTACAGCCGTAGTGGTCAGGTCCTGCGGCTCGAGTCGGTGGAGCGCCCGGAGGACTGGCAGTGAGCACTCCCCCTTCACCGGTCGGCATCGATGAACTGCTGGAACAGGTGCGCTCAGGGCTCGACCGGGTGGAGGCCCGGCAGGCCTTCGAGGCGGCGGCGTCGGGCGAGGCGCTCCTGGTCGACATCCGGTACGCGGCACTGCGCGAGCGCGACGGGCTGATCCCCGGCGCGCTGGTGGTCGAGCGCAACGAACTGGAGTGGCGCCTCGACCCCCAGGGCAGCCATCGGGCCCCCGAGGCGACGAGCCACGACCTGCGCGTCGTGGTCCTGTGCAACGAGGGCTACGCCTCCAGCCTCGCGGCCGCGTCCCTACGGCAGTTGGGGCTGCACCGGGCGACGGACCTGGTGGGCGGGTTCCAGGCGTGGCGGGCGGAGGGACTGCCGATCGACGAGGCGTAAGGGGCGCCCGCCATAGCGAACCGCCCCTTACCTGGTGGCAATTACCTCTTGGTGGCCACTGCTGGTGGACCCACCTCGCCGGTCACTTCTTGGTGGCGCCACAGCGCGCCGATCACGTCATGACGGCCCCAGCGCGCTGATCACGTCATGGGGGCCGCACCTTGCCGGTCACTTCTCAGTGGGCCACTTCATAGTGGGTCAGTTCCGAGTGGCCGCGCCTTGCTGGTCACTCCTTGGCGGTGGCGACGGTGACGGGCCGGACCCGCAGGGCCGCCCGTCCGGGCAGCTGGGTCGCGGTGAGGGCGAGCAGAGCGGCAGCCGCGACCACGGTCGCGTACACGAGAGGCAGCACGGCCGGTGCCGCGGCGCCGGTCATGCCCAGGCTGAACGCGGTGAGCACGGCCAGCGCGATCCCGCTGCCCAGCACCACTCCCATGAGGACCACGGTCAGTGCCTCGACCCGGAGCATCCGCAGGACCTGACGCCGGGTGGCGCCGGCGAGCCGGAGCAGCGCGAACTCGCGGATCCGCTCGGAGACCGACATCGCAAGGGTGTTCACGACGGCGATGGCGGTGAACGCGAGGACGAGCGCCATGGCGAGGAGATTGACCTCGGCGTTGGCCTGCTGCCTGGCCTCCTGCAATCCGTCGGCCGCGTCCGGGGAAAGAATCCGCACGTTCGGGAACTCACGGAGCGTAGTTGCGAGTTGTCCCTGTGCACGGCTGGTGGAGACGAGCACGGAGGAGGCGAGCGGATTGTCGATGTGGCGCGAGAGCAGAGCGTGGGCGACGGTCAGATCGCCGAAGCCGAGACCCCTGGCGTAGACGGCGGCGACGGTGAGAGTGGTGCGCGTGCCGTCACCGAGGGTCAACTTCAGCCGACTGCCGGGCCTCAAGTGCTGCTGATCGGCGGCGAGTTCACTGACGGCGACCGAGTGCGCCCCGAAGCCGTCGAGGGACCCCGCGGTGACGTGCGGGTCCCAGGTGCGGGTGAGCCCCGCCGCGGTGACGCCCTGCGTCGCGTACTTGTCGAGGCCGACCCGGACGGTGGAGCGGACGATCTCGGTGGCCGTGGTCCCCGGCTCCGCACGCAGGGCGCGCACGGCGGCTCCGGGAACACCCGGCCCCCGGGCCGCGAGCACCCAGTCGGCGCGGACGCCGTCGCGCACCTGGGCGCGGGCGGCGTTGCCGAGGGTCGGCTGGCAGAACAGGACGGTGCAGGCCATACCGACGAGCAGGGTGAGCGGGGTGACGACGGCGGCCATGCGGCCCGCGTTGCCCCGGAGGTTGGCGGCGGCGAGCCGGGACCCGGGTCCGGCCCACCGCAGCGGCAGCCCCAGGACGGCCATGACCGCCTTGACGAGGAGGGGGCCGAGAAGGGACACGGCGACGGCGAGGACGACAACGGTCAGGAACGTCACGGGAGTTGACGCCGCCTCGGTGCGCAGCCCGCCGAGTACGACGACGAGTACGGTGCCACCGGCGAGGGCCAGGAGGCCGGCGACGATCCGGGCGACGGCCGGCCTCTTCGGCTCGGCGCTCGCTTCGGAGAGCGCCTCCGCGGGCCGGATGCGGGCAACGCGGCGAGCCGCCACCCGGGCGGCCGCCCAGGCGCCGAGCAGGGTGGCACCGAGCGCGGCGGCCACCGGGAAGAGGCTGACGGTGCGCTCCAATGTGGCCGGTACGGCGCCCAGGTAGACGAATCGGCGGTACAGCCATCCGCCGAGGGGCAGTCCCAGGAGAGCCCCCACGGCTCCGGCGGCAGCACCGACGAGCAGGGCCTCACGCCCGAGCAGCGCACGGATCTGCCGGGGCGTGGCAGCGATGGCGCGCAGCAGGGCGAGTTCGCGGTACCGCTGCTGCACGGAAAGGGCGAAGGTGCCGACGACCACGAGGACGGCGACGAGCAGGGACGTGCCCCCCATGGCCCCGCCCATGCTGATGAGCTTCACGCGGGCGGCCGAGGCGTCGAGGAACTCGACCGGGCCGCGGGCGTCCCCGGTGGTGACGCGCGCGGCCGTTCCTTCGAGCGCCCGCGCAACGGCCGCCTTCAACTCCCCGACGTCCTGGCCCTGTTCGGGGACGATGCCGACGGCCGTGACCTTGCCGGGGTGTGCGGCCAGCCGTTCGGCCTCGCCGGTGGAGAAGAACAGCGACGTCTGGTGGGTGACCGTGGCGCCCGCGCCGGGAGCGGCGATGCCCGTGACCCGGTAGGTCCGGGGGTCCTGTGTCGATTGCACGGCAAGTCGGTCGCCCGGTGCGAGATGGGCGCGGCGCGCGAGGTCACGATCGATCACGACCTCGCCCGCGGTGCGGGGAGCGGCGCCCGAGGCCAGCGCGTACGGCGTGAGGGCGGCGGAGTCCCAGGCGTGCCCGTACGCGGGCCGACCGGCGTCGGCCGCCCCCGGGGCCAACGGCTGCGCGGGGAAGGTCAGTTCGGGCACCACCCGCCGCACCCCGGACACCTTCCGGACCGTCCGGGCGACGTCCGCCGACAACCAGGCCCGCTCGGCGAGCGGCTTGGCCTTGTGCTTGACCTTCGTCTTGCCCTTCTTGTGCTTGACGACCGTCTGATGGACGTCCTGGTCGGCGGAGACGAGGACAGGGGCCGCCGCGTACCGCTCGGTGCGGACGGTGCCGCGCAGACCCGTCTCGAGCAGGGTGCCGCAGGCCGCGACGAGGGCGGCCGCACACACCAGAGCGAGAAAGGCGCCGACGAATCCACCCTTGCGGTCCCGAACGGACGCGAGGGCGTAGCGCAGCATCATGACGTTCCGCAGTTCTTCATCATGCGCTTACGATCGCCCGCACCCCCTGCCCCTGACACTGCGGCGGTCAGGCGTCTTCAGGCGGGGGTAAACCCCACCAGGGCGCGTGCCCGAGGATCTCGGGCGGGCCGAGGTACTCGGAGGAGCGCGCACTCCGTCCACCGTGCGGCCTTGGCGCTCCCGTCTTGCGGTGAGCGACGCCTGCACGTCGCGTCACCACCGCCTGTTCCTACTCCTCGAACCCCAAGTCCTCGGTCTCCTCCCCCTCTTCCTCCAACGCCTGGCGCACCAGGCGCAGGGCCATGCCCTCGGAGTAGCCCTTGCGGGCGAGCATCCCCGCGAGCCGGCGCAGCCGCTTGTCACGGTCGAGGCCGCGCGTGGAACGGAGCTTGCGGGCGACGAGTTCGCGCGCGGTCTCCTCCTCCCGCTCGGCGTCGAGCTGCCCGACCGCCTCGTCGATCACCGTGGAATCCACGCCCTTGGTGCGCAGTTCCCGGGCGAGCGCCCGACGGGCCAGGCCCCGCCCGTGGTGCCGGGACTCCACCCAGGCATCCGCGAAGGCACTGTCGTTGATCAGTCCGACCTCCTCGAACCGGGACAGCACCTCCTGCGCCACCTCGTCCGGGATCTCCCGCTTGCGCAGGGCATCGGCCAGTTGCTTGCGGGTGCGCGGGGTCCCGGTGAGCAGGCGCAGACAGATGTTCCGCGCCCGCTCCGCCGGGTCCCCTGACGGTTCCCCTCGCTCGGCCCTCGACGAGTCAGGGGGGCCGTCGTCCTGTGCGGCGCCGGACGGGTCCCCGAACCCGCCCTTGCGCCGGCGCCCGCGCTGCCCGGTCCCGCTTCGCGCGCGTCCCCCACGTCGCGGCCGGCCCACCGTGCTGTCCCCCGCTGTGCCGTCGTGCCCGGTCTCCCCGTGCACGGCGGCATCGTCGTACGCCTCGTCGCCCCCGCGCCCCCGGCCCTCAGGGACTGCGGGGCCGGCGTCGTACTCGGCCCAGTCGGTTCGTCGTGTCACGGACTAGCTCTTGGCCGCCGTGGCCTTGGACTTGGCCGCCTTGGGTGCGGGTACCGTCTTGGCCGCGTCCTCGACGGGGGCAACGGCAGCCGCCGCGTCCACGGTCGGCTCGGCGGCCGGCTCCTCCGCCGGACGGACACCGACGCCCAGCTTCTCCTTGATCTTCTTCTCGATCTCGTTGGCCAGGTCGGGGTTGTCCTTCAGGAAGTTACGCGCGTTCTCCTTGCCCTGGCCGAGCTGGTCGCCCTCGTACGTGTACCAGGCGCCGGCCTTGCGGACGAAGCCGTGCTCCACGCCCATGTCGATCAGGCCGCCCTCGCGGGAGATGCCCTGCCCGTAGAGGATGTCGAACTCGGCCTGCTTGAAGGGCGGCGCGACCTTGTTCTTGACGACCTTGACGCGGGTGCGGTTGCCCACCGCGTCCGTGCCGTCCTTCAGGGTCTCGATGCGGCGGATGTCCATGCGCACGGAGGCGTAGAACTTCAGCGCGCGGCCACCGGTCGTGGTCTCCGGCGAGCCGAACATCACGCCGATCTTCTCGCGGAGCTGGTTGATGAAGATCGCGGTGGTCTTGGACTGGTTGAGCGCGCTGGTGATCTTCCGCAGGGCCTGGCTCATCAGGCGGGCCTGCAGACCCACGTGCGAGTCACCCATCTCGCCCTCGATCTCCGCACGCGGCACGAGCGCGGCGACGGAGTCGATGACGATCAGGTCGAGGGCGCCGGAGCGGACCAGCATGTCGACGATCTCGAGAGCCTGCTCGCCGTTGTCCGGCTGCGACAGGATCAGGTTGTCGATGTCGACGCCGAGCTTCTTGGCGTACTCGGGGTCGAGGGCGTGCTCGGCGTCGATGAACGCCACCGAACCGCCGGCCCGCTGTGCGTTGGCCACTGCGTGCAGGGTCAGGGTCGTCTTACCGGAGGACTCCGGGCCGTAGACCTCCACCACGCGGCCGCGCGGGATGCCGCCGACGCCGAGCGCGACGTCGAGCGCGGTCGACCCGGTGGAGATCACCTCGATGGGTTCGTTCGGCCGCTCTCCCATGCGCATGACCGCGCCCTTGCCGAATTGCCGTTCAATCTGTGCGAGCGCGGCGTCGAGCGCCTTCTCGCGGTCGGTTCCTGCCATGGGTTCCACCCGATTTGCTTGAGTCGATCGCTTCACGTCAAAGACGCTAACGCCTGCCACTGACAATCGGCCTCGACGCCCGTCCGCCTGTGGATAACTCGAGGCTCTTCGCCCGGTCACTCTTCATGGATCCCTTGGGATTCCTGGGAAAAGCGCCCCTGGACATCCCATAAGAATGGATGTTCGATTTTGGTGTCAAGCGCACCACGCGGAACGGAGTACCCGCGGTCACCCGTCCCCGCGGGCCCGTCGGGCGAGGCTCTCTCGCAGCCCGATCAGCCGGTCGATCTCGGCGTCGAGAGCGGCGAGCCGGCGGCCGACGACCGAGGAACTACCGGCGTCGCGCTCGAAGGCGGCACACCGTGGCGGCGACTCCTGGGCGAGCAGCGGCAGCCGGTCCGCGCTGCCGCGCAGGTCCTCGACGGTGAGTCCCAGGGCCAGCAGATCACGGATGACGCGGACCTGAGCGATCTCAGCGGAGCCGTACTCGCGCTGGCCGGAGGCGGTGCGCACGGGCGGGGGCAACAGTCCGCGCTGCTCGTAGAACCGCAGCGCCCGAGGAGTGGTCCCGGCCGCAGCGGCCGCCTCGCCGATCCGCATACCGCTCCACTCCCCCTGCCGTGACGGTTGGACGTGACGGCTAGACGTCCACGACGACAGCCCCGAAGTACCTGCCTTCCATCATGTCCCGCAACGCCTGCGGTGCGCGGTCGATCCCCGCGATCGTCCCGCAACGCCTGCGGTGCGCGGTCGATCCCCGCGATCCGCTCGTGGGGGAAGACGATCCCACCCGAGCGCAGCCAGTCCCCGAACCGGCCGTGCCACTCCTTCTCGACCTCGGGATGGTCCACGCCGTTGTACCCGCGCAGCGAGATGCTCTTGACCACGAGGCGGTAGGCGTCGATCTCCACGGGGGCGCTGCCACCGGCCCGGTCGGCCGCCAGCTGCCCCGACAGCGCGCCGATCAGCGCGAACCGCGCACCCTGCCGGGCCGCGCCGAGCGCCGCCGCGAGCTGTTCCCCCGCGACGTTGTCCACCAGGACGTCGATTCCTTCGGGCGCCGCCTCGGCGAGCTGGTCGGCGAACGGTCCCGCGCCCCGCAGCACGACCGCGTCGTAGCCGAGTTCGGCGACCAGCCGCTCCGCCTTCGCCCGCGACCCGGTGCTGCCGATGACCTTCTGGGCGCCCAGCAGTCGGGCGATCTGCCCCGCGAGGGACCCCACTGCTCCCGCCGCTCCGGTGACCAGCACGACGTCGCCCGGGCCTACGCCGGCGAGACGGGTCAGCGCCCCGTAGGCGGCCGACCCCGGGGAGAGGGAAGCGATCGGGTCGGGCAGCGCGCCGTCCAGCGGAACGCACGCGGCGGCGTCCACCGAGGCGTACTCGCGCCAGCCGAGCATGTGGGTCACCAGGTCGCCGGTGCGCAGCGGTCCGTCCGCGGGCGCGGCCACCACCTCGCCGACCGCGGGGCCGAACAGTGCGTCCCCGCGGTGCAGTTGGGGCATCGGCACCTCGTTCGTCTCCCCGCCTATCAGGGTGCGCAGTCCGGGGAAGACCAGGAAGTGCCGGTTCCTGACCAGGACCTGGCCCCCTCCGGGTGTCGCGAGCGGCTCCTCGACGACGCTGAAGTGTTCCGGCGCGGGCAGCCCCTGGGGAACGGCGGCGAGCCGGATCTGGCGGGCGGTCGCGGGCAGAGGTGCGGTCATGGTCGGCCTCCGGTCGGACGCGGACGGGTCCGGCGGCCCGTCGCCGCCGGAGTGCGGTGACGCTAACCCCTGACCCGTACGTCAAGGTCAAGGTCGAGGGCGCGCGGGGCCGTACTCCCCTCGCCGTACACAGGGTGTCTTCGGCCGGACGACGACGGCGCGGTCCGGCCCGGGGAGGCTCGAGGCATGGAGATCCTGATGGTCGGGCACACCGCTCGCCCCGCCGAGCGCCTGTGTTACGCGACCGGTGTCGCCCTGGTCGCGTCCGGGCTCGTTCATCTCGCCGTCCTCGGGATCGACGGCGGCCCGTGGGACGGCCCTGTCTCCTGGCGAAAGCCGTTCACCTTCGGGCTCTCCTTCGGGCTGACGCTGATGGCTCTGACCTGGGTGACCTCGTATCTACAAGTGCGTGCCCGGGTGCGTACCGTCCTGCTCGTCGTGTTCGCGGCGGACTGTGTGCTTGAGGTCGGTGGCATCACGCTCCAGGCATGGCGCAAGGTCCCCTCGCATCTCAACATGGAGAGCGCCTTCAACACCGTGGTCTCCATGTCCCTCGCCGTGGGCGGCGGCATCCTGGTGGTACTCCTGACGGCCTTCGCCGTCGCCTCCTTCAGGAACCGTCCGAGCGGTCCTACAGGGATGTCCCTCGCCGTACGGGCGGGTTTCGCCGCCCTTCTGGTCGCGCTCGCGTCCGGCGCGGCGATGATCGCGCGCGGCGTCGTCCTCACGAGAACGGGTCACCAGGAGGCGGCGTACCACTCGACAGCCGCCTTGAAGCCGTTGCACGGCGTGAGCCTGCACGCCGTGCTCGTGCTTCCGGTCCTGGCCTGGTTCATGTCCCGTACGGCGTGGGGCGAACGCACCAAGGAGCGCGTCATGTATGCGGCGGTCGGCTGCTACGTGGCGGCAGTTCTCACCGCCGGGGTCTGGGCTGCGGTCACCTACTAACCGGGAATCACGCCCACCGGCCTACTGCTCCTCCGAGTGCGGCTGGTTCGGCCCTCTCAGGGCGCGCCGCGCCCGAGCGAGGATCGACGCGCCGCTGCGCTTGCGGTGTCCATGGACGCGCGGGTCGTCCGTGACGTCGTACCGCTTCACGTACGCCCCCAGGAACGCCTGCAGCGTCGCGACGGCGGGGATCGCGATCAGCGCGCCCACGGCGCCGAGCAGTGCCGTGCCCGCGATGACCGATCCGAAGGCGACCGCGGGGTGGATGTCCACGGTTTTCGCCGTCAGCTTCGGCTGCAGCATGTAGTTCTCGAACTGCTGGTACACGACTACGAAGATGAGCACCCACAGCGCGTACCAGGGGTCCACAGTGAAGGCGATCAGCATGGGCAGCGCGCCCGCCAAGTAGGTGCCGATGGTCGGGATGAACTGCGACACAAGCCCCACCCACACGGCGAGCACCGGCGCGTACGGCACACCGAGCGCCTGCAGCAGGATGTAGTGCGCGATCCCCGAGATGAGCGCCATCAGACCGCGCGAGTACAGATAGCCGCCCGTCTTGTCGACGGCGATCTCCCAGGCGCGCAGCACCTCGGCCTGCTTGGCGGGCGGCAGCACCGAGCACAGCGCGCGCCGCAGCCGCGGCCCGTCGGCGGCGAAGTAGAACGAGAACAAGGTGATCGTCAGGAGCTGGAACAGCCCGCCGAGCACCTGTCCGGAGACGTCCAGGACACCGCTCGCGCTGTTCTGGACGTACTTCTGGAGCCAGTCCGAGTGCAGCAGGCTGTCCTGGACCTCGACGCGGTTGAGCTCCGTGTGGAACGTCTCGTTGATCCAGTTGATGACCTGGTCGAGGTACTTCGGGAAGTCCTCGACCATGTCCACGATCTGACCCGCGAGCATCGACCCCATCAGCACGACGAAGCCCGCGCCCGCGATCAGCACCCCGAGGAAGACGAGGAACGTGGCCAGACCGCGGCGCAGGCCACGCGCTGCCATCCAGCTCACGGCGGGCTCCACCGCGAGCGCCATGAAGAACGCGATCAGCACGTTGATCAGCAGCCCGGTGACCTGATGAAAGGCCCAACTTCCCAACTGGAAGCAGGCGATGAGCGCCAGGGCGAGCACCATGGCACGCGGCAGCCAGCGCGGCATGCGCGCACGCGGAGTCGGCGCCGGGCCCGCCGGGTGCTCGGGGGGCGTCGTGCCGGGCGGTGCGGCGTCGGCCGTCACCTGAAGGGTCTCGTCTGTCGCTGCCACGGGGCCAGTCTCGCCCACGTCACCGACAATCGGTGGCCGCCCCCGGCCGGGCGTCCCGGTCACCGTTGCTCGGCGGGCACGTCCATGGTGGTGCACACCACCCGCCAGACGTCCTTCGCCTCCCAGCCGGCGTCGAGCGCCTCGTTGACCGTGAGCCCGCCGAGACCCGCCATCACGTGGTCGCGCGCGAACGTGTCGGCGTACCCGGACCCGAAGTGATCCGCCATTCGCTGCCAGAAGACCGTCAACCGCATGCCTCCAGTATCCCGCCCCTGAGAGTGCAGCCTTGCCGGGGAGGCTTTCCGAGAACGCTTTCCGCCCTACGGTGCGGTGCATGGCCGAATCCGGAGCTTCCCCACTCCCCTCATCGCCGTCGGCACGCTCCCCGCTCTCCCGTGCCGAACCGTTCATCTGGTTGACCGCGCGCGTCCTGGAACAGCGTCGCTTCGCGTACCACTTCCTGGACGGCTCGCCCGCCGCGGCGGATGCGGTGGAGACCGCTCTGGCCGCCTACCGCAACGAGGACGACGGTTACGGGCACGGTCTCGAACCCGATCTGCGCGGCCCGGTCAGCCAGCCCCTGCACACCGGTCACGCACTGCGCGTCCTGGACGCGATCGGGCGCTGCTCGGGCCGGCGTGTGGATCGGGTGTGCCGCTATCTGACCGACGTCTCCACCCCGGAAGGCGCCCTTCCGGCAGTGCATCCCAGCCAACGTGGCTACCCGCACGCGCCGTTCGTGCCCGTGGTGGACGACCCGCCGAGCGAGCTGCTGGCCACCGGCCCGGTCGTCGGTCTGCTGCACCGCAACGAGGTGTGGCACGCCTGGCTCTTCCGGGCCACGGACTTCTGCTGGTCCGCCGTCGAGTCCCTGAAGACGTCGCATCCCTACGAGATCGAAGCCGCGGTCGCCTTCCTGGACGGCGTGCCGGACCGCTCGCGCGCACGCGTGGCCGCCGACCGGCTCGGCCGTCTCGTGCGCGAGCACCGCCTCGCCGTGCTCGATCCGGGGCAAAGGGACGCCTACCCGGTCGCGCCCGGCTACGCACCGGGGGAGCACCACTTCCCGTACGACTACGCGAAGGCGCCCGAGTCGCTGGCCCGCACCTGGTTCACCGACGAGGAGATCGTGCGGGCGCTCGACCACTTGGAGGGCGCGCAGCAGGAGGACGGCGGGTGGCCCGTCAACTGGCGCCAGTGGGCGCCGAGCGCCGCTCTGGAGGCCCGCCCCATGGTGACGATCGAGGCGTTGCGCACCCTGCGCGCCTACGGACGCCTCCTGTAGGACGGCGTCCTACAGGGTCAGAGCTCGGAGTCGCGCAGCAGCAGTGCCGCGATCGCAAGGGCCGTTCCGCGCGGCGACGAGAGGTCGATGCCCGTCTGCTCGGCGATCTTCGCCAGCCGGTTGTCGACGGTGTTCGGGTGCAGTGCGAGGGCGGCGGCGGTGGATCTGCGGTCCTGCTGGTGGGCCAGGTGCGTGCGCAGCGTCTCCAGGAGCGCGGGCCGCTCGGCGACGGGGTCGAGGAGCGCGGCGATGCGGTGGCTGCTCTCGTTGCGCCGCGAGAGGTGGTACTCCAGCAGGACGTCGTCGAGCCGGTGCAGACCGGGTGGCAGGCCGCACGCGCGCGTGATGCGCAGGATCTCGGTCGCGGTGCGGGCGGCGTCGGTGATGTGCTCGGGCCCGTCCGCCCGCACCGCCGCGACGCGCACGTGCAGCCCGCCGGCCTTGCTCAGGCGCTGCGGCAGGTCGTCGGGCGGGGCACAGTCCTCGGGGACGATGACGCGGCCGCCGTCGCCGTCCAGGAGCGCCAGCACGCCCGCGCCGAACGCGCGGTCCAGAACGGTCTGAACGCGCCGCAGCCGGCGCCGCACCGCCACCGGGCCTTCGAGCGGCGGCGAGTCCAGGCCCAGCGCGAGGACGAGCGCCGGACCCTCGAGCCGGAGCTGGTCGAGCAGCACGTGGCCGGGCGGGACCATGCCGTCCAACAGCCCTCGCACCAACGACCGTTGCTGCGCCCGCTGTTCGGCCTCCAGGGCGGAGCGTTCGTCCAGGTACGTCTCGGTGACCGCGCCCACGATGGTGGGATGGCTCTGCAGCAGGATGTCGACCAGTTCGATGAGGGCGGACTCCTCACCGGGCCGGGCCACGTCGCGCAGCGCCTGCCACAGGACGTAGACGCCGAGCGTGTGAGTGCGCAGCAGGAGGTGCAGCGGCATGCCCTCCTCGGCACGCTGTGCGGCCCTCTCGCGGAACAGCCGGTTGCTGCCGGGCCGGTCCAGGTCGGGGTCGCTGACGCGGCGCAGGAACAGCCGTACGCCGTGCCGGGCGGTCGCCGCGATCTCCAGGTCCTTCACGTCGTCGGGCAGATCCGCGTACCCCGGAAGTTCCTCGAACGATTCACGGGCCATGCGGCGCGCCAGCTCGTTGACACGCGGCTCGCAGCGTGCGGCGAGGGAGCGCGCTTCGGGCGACAGAGGCACGGGTTCCTCCCTCGGCTGCGCACCTGGCGGCTTGTTGTGACGCGTCACATTACCCACGGGATCAACGTGTGACGCGGGGCGGTGTTCCATGTCACAGATGCCGCCTTAACTCGTGTGCGACCGGCGGGGCGACGGCCTCGCCCCGCCGCCGGACCACCCGCACATGGAGGAGCCGCACACATGACAGAGCACAACGAAGCCGAGAAGGATCGGGCCGACTACGCCACCTATGCGGACCAGGTCTGGCAGGGCTCGGAGACGCTTCTGCCGCACTTGTCGGGTGCGTACACCGGGGACGAGCTGGTGCGGCTGCGCCCTCGCGTGGGGTTCTTCCCCGCGTTCGCCAACGTCGCCGCCTTCGACACCGGTGACGGTGTGGTGCTCGTCGACTCGGGTGACTTCCGTACTGCGGCCCAACTGCACACGGCGGTGAAGGCGTTCGGGGCCGGTCCGGTGCGTTCCGTGGTGTACACGCACGGGCATGTGGACCACGTCTTCGGGGTGTCGCCCTTCGACAAGGAGGCGGAGGATGCGCGTTCCGCTCGCCCTGAGGTGGTCGCACACGAGGCCGTGGCGGCCCGTTTCGATCGCTACATACGGACGGCCGGCTACAACTCCTGGATCAACCGCAGGCAGTTCGGCGTGCCCTCCCTGGAGTGGCCCACCACGTACCGCTACCCGGACACCGTTTACCAGGACCGGCTGTCCCTCCGTCGCGGGGAGTTGACGTTCGAGCTGGTGCACGCGCGCGGGGAGACCGACGACCACACGTACGTATGGGTGCCGGAACTGAAGACCCTGTGCACGGGCGACCTGTTCATCTGGAACACGCCGAACGCGGGCAACCCCCAGAAGGTGCAGCGTTACCCGGAGGACTGGGCGCGGGCCCTGCGCGCGATGCAGGAGCTGGGGGCCGAGCTGCTGCTGCCCGGTCACGGGGTGCCCATCATGGGGGCGGAGCGCGTGAACCGGGCGCTGGACGACACCGCGCGCCTCCTGGAGTCGCTGTGCGAGCAGACCCGTGAGCTGATGAATGCCGGCCACCGGCTCGACGCGGTGATCCACGGCGTGGAGGTTCCCGAGGAGCTGCTGTCCCGGCCGTACCTCCACCCGGCCTACGACGAGCCCGAGTTCGTCGTACGGAACCTGTGGCGGCTGTGGGGCGGCTGGTACGACCAGAACCCGGCGCACCTCAAGCCGGCCCCGGAGGCGGCCGTCGCGGCCGAGTACGCGCGCGCCGCCGGTGGCGCCCTGACGCTGGCCCGACGGGCCCGGGAACTCCTCGCCGAGGGGGACCTGCGCCTCGCCTCCCATCTGGCGGAGACGGCGGCGCTGGCCGCACCCACTGATGTCGAGGTGGCACGCGCGCGTGCGGAGGTGTACGCGCAGCGGGCCCTGGAGGAGACCTCCACGATGGCGCGCGGTGTCTTCAACTGGGCCGCCGCCGAGTCCGCCGCGGTGGTCGAAGGCACGGACGTGGCCACGGAGCTGACGCGCTCCCCAGAAGGCCGCAAGCGCGCCGGAGGCATGATCAGCGTCGGCGTGGTCGACGACGAGGACCGGTGCTGCTGATGCGCGGGGCGTGGCGCACGACGTGGCTGCTGCTCGCCTTCATGGTCGTGAACTTCGCCGACAAAGCAGTGCTGGGTCTCGCGGGGCCGGAGATCAGGGCGGACCTCGGCATCAGCCGCCAGGAGTTCGGGATCGCGCAATCGGCGTTCTTCGCGCTGTTCTCGATCGCGGCTCTCGGGGTGTCGGCCCTCACCAGACGCGTCCGTACGACGACGCTGCTCCTGATCCTCGCTCTGCTGTGGTCGGCGGCACAGCTGCCGATGCTGGCGGGCGCGGCCGGGTTCGGCGCACTCGTGGCCACGCGGATCCTTCTCGGTGCCGCTGAGGGGCCTGCGGCCCCGGTCGCGATGCATCACGTGCACGGCTGGTTCCCGCACCGCGAGCGGGCCCTGCCGACGGCGATCCTGCTCGTGGGCGCGGCGGCCGGTGTCGCCGTGGCCTCGCCGGCCCTGAGCTGGGTGATCACGCACTGGGGATGGCGCTGGTCGTTCGGTGTGGTGGGTCTGACGGGCCTCGTGTGGGCGTCGGTGTGGCGGCTGTGGGGCGCGGAAGGCCCGTTGGCCCCGAAAGCCCGCAAGGAGGTGGCACAGACCGTGCAGGACACCCCCGACGTGCCGCTGCGCCGGATCCTGCTGTCGCCCACCTTCCTGACCGCGGCTTTCGGTTCGTTCGCCGCCTACTGGTCGATGAGCACGCTGCTCACCTGGGCGCCTGACTACTTGGAGAGCGTCGTCGGCTGGGACCTGCACCAGGCCGGCACCATGGTCGGCATAGGAGCCCTCGCCAACGGTGCCGTGCTTCTGGTGCACGGCCTGCTCGCGCGGCGCTCGGCGCTGCGCGGGACGCCACCACGCCTCCCCGTAGGTGCCGGTGCGGGCATCCTTGTCGCACTCGCGGGCTGCGCCACGGCCGTCTACGGAACGACGGGGTCCATGGCGGTGAGGGTGATCATGATGTTGGGCCCGATGGCGCTCGCCATGGTGATGCTCACCGCCGCGTCGACCACGTGTGCCCGCATCACGCCGCCCGCACAACGAGGCGTCGTCCTGGGCGCGCTGACCTTCGTGTACGCGCTCGGAGGCATCCTTTCGCCCCTCGTACTGGGCGGCATGGTGGACAGCGCCGCCACCGTCTCCGTGGGCTACGAACACGGCTGGCTGCTGACCGCGGGGCTCCTGGTGGCCGGCGGTGTTCTCGCGACCCTCTTCCTCCGCCCGGAACGCACAGCACGACAACTGGGTGTCCCGGAGACCGCGAGCACTGCGCCAGCTGCCCCTGTAGCGCACTGAAGGTCCTCAAGTGACATGTAGAGGCCCGCACTTCACCACAGCAAGTCGGGCCCTACATGTCGCGCTGTGCGGTTCACGTCACCCGGTCAGGGCCCGCACTCCTGCCGTGACCACGACGGCGACGGCGATGACCACGAGGAACGGCGCACGCAGCACCAGCGCCACGGCTGCCGCGGCGAGCCCCACGGCCTTGGCGTCGAGGATCAAGGTGCGCCCGTCCGCGAACGTCTGCTGGGCCGTGAGCGCGGCGAGCAGGGCGACCGGCAACAGCGCCGCGAGCCGCTTGACCACAGGCCGCTCCAGAGCGCCGGCGGGCACAAGGAGACCGATCAGCTTGACGGCATAGCAGCCCACCGCGGTGACAGCGATGGCGATCCAGATGTTCATCGGCCCCCTCCTTGTACGGCATCGGAGTCGGAGGCCGCACCCCGGCGGCGCCCCTCTACGTAGAGCACGGCCGGCGCGGCGAGCGCGGCCGCCAGAACGGGAACTCCGGCGGGCAGCACAGGTAGCAGCCCGAGCATCAGCACGACGGCGAGGCCCGCGGCAGCACGTTCCCTGGTGGTCTTCAGCATCGGCGCGAGCAGCGCGAGGAAGACCGCGGGACCGGCCGCGTCGATCCCCCACGCGTCGGTGTCCCCGATGGCCCGGGCCCCGAGGGCGCCGACGAACGTCGTCAGGTTCCACAGGACGTACAGGCTCACCCCGGTCACGGTGAAGCCCATGCGCACGCTGCGGCGCGTCGGCTGGGCCAGCGCGACGGCCGACGTCTCGTCGATCACCCAGTGCGCGGCGAGCGGCCGCACCGCGCGCGGGAGGGCCAGCAACTGCGAGAGGCGCAGCCCGTAGAACGCGTTGCGCACCCCGAGGAAGAACGCGCCCGCCGCAGCGGTGAAGGGATTGCCGCCGGCCGCGAGCGCGCCGACGAGCGCGAACTGGGACGCCCCGGTGAAGACAAGAAGGCTGAGCGCGCAGGTCTGCAGCACGCTGAGGCCGCTGCCCGCCGAGGTCACTCCGAAGGCGAATCCGGAGAGTCCGACGGCGATGCCGACGCCGAGCGCGTCACGGACGACGGCGGCGTCGGGCTTGGTGAGCGCTCCGTCGTGCTCGGGTCGGGGGCCGTCGGCTGTTCGTATGTCTGCGGTTGCTGTCTGTTCTGCTGCCACGTCCCCGACGGTACGAGGAGCGTCGCGTCAGGGTCTTGTACGTTCTTGCGCCCTTGCTGGTACGCGCCAGGGGGCACCCCGACTATCCGGGTGAAGTGCCTGTTCAGGTGCGGTTGGTCGGTGAAGCCGACGGCCACGGCGGCCTCGGCCGGGGCGGTTCCCCTCTCCAGGAGGCCGCGTGCGGCACGTACCCGCGCGTTGGTGAGCCAGGCGTGCGGCGGCATTCCGTAGGCGTCACGAAAGGCGCGCAGGAGTGCGAACGGGCTGGTGCCGAGATCGGCGGCGAGGATCTCCAGGGACGGCGGATCGGTCATGTTCCCTTCGAGCAGCTCGCGTGCGCGTGAGGCGGCCCTGGCCCCGGCGGAGCGGCGCGGCCGGTGGGCGAGCGCCGTGCCGTGCTCACGCAGCAGCCGGGCGAGGACGATCCGCAGCAGGCTGTCGGCCGCCAGCGCGTTGCCCTGTTCGGCGGCCCGGTGCACCTCCACGATCAGCTGCGCGGCCTGCGGGTCGGTGACGATGGTCTCGCCGAAGCCCGCGGTGCCCCGGACCGTCACCGTCTCCGCGGCGATCTCGGCGACGACGTCCGCCGACGGATAGAGCGTGAAGTACGACCAGCCGTCGGGCCCGCCCGCCCGTGCGGTGTGGGCGACCTCAGGGTTGATCATGACGACGCTGCCGGGCCCCGCATGCACGGTGGCGTCGGGCAGGCCGACCTCCTCCACGCCGCGCGTGACCGCGCCGAACACATATCCGTCGTGGCTGTGGCGCGGAAAGGTGTGCCGAAGGTAGCGGGCCTGCAGCAGATCGAGCCCGGGCAGCCGCTCGTACCGCCAGTGCCGCGCCCATTCGCCCTTTCCCGCCATACGCCCATTCTGCGTCATGTCACTCCGGTGAACCAGTCGTTTCCGCAGGTCAAGGCCATTGTCAGTGGTGGGGTGCAGGATGGGGGCATGGTCAGGTCCAGGCAAGGGGCCCCTGGCGCCCCCGATGCCCGCAGCGCCCTTGACGGGTTCTCCCCCGCGACGCGTGGTTGGTTCACGGGGGCCTTCTCCGCGCCCACCTCCGCGCAGGCCGGTGCCTGGCGGGCGATCGGCGCGGGGTCTGACGTGCTGGTCGTCGCCCCGACCGGCTCGGGCAAGACACTCGCCGCGTTCCTCGCCGCCCTCGACCAGCTCGCGTCCACGCCCCCGCCCGCGGACCCGAAGAAGCGCTGCCGCGTCCTGTACGTGTCGCCGTTGAAGGCCCTCGCGGTCGACGTGGAGCGCAATCTGCGCAGCCCACTCACCGGCATCCGTCAGGAAGCCGTCCGCCTCGGCCTGCCCGAGCCCGAGGTGAAGGTCGGTATCCGCTCCGGCGACACCCCGCCCGCCGAGCGCCGCGCACTGGCCACTCGCCCGCCGGACATCCTGATCACGACTCCGGAGTCGCTGTTCCTCATGCTGACGTCGGCTACGCGTGACGCGCTGACCGGCATCGAGACGGTGATCCTGGACGAGGTGCACGCGGTGGCCGGCACCAAGCGCGGAGCCCACCTGGCGCTGTCCCTGGAGCGCCTGGACGAGCTGCTGCCCCGCCCGGCGCGCCGCATCGGCCTGTCCGCGACGGTGCGCCCGGTCGACGAGGTGGCGCGCTATCTGTCGCCGCAGCGCAAGGCGGAGATCGTCCAGCCGCCGTCCGGCAAGGAGTTCGACCTGTCCGTGGTCGTCCCGGTCGAGGACCTGGGCGAGCTGGGCGGTTCCCCCGTCGCCGACTCCGACCAGGGGGCCGAGCGCCCGTCGATCTGGCCCTCGGTGGAGGAGCGCATCGCGGACCTCATCGAGACCCACCGCTCGACGATCGTCTTCGCCAACTCCCGCCGCCTGGCCGAGCGCTTGTGCAACAGGCTGAACGAGATCGCGTACGAGCGCGCCACCGGTGAGCCCCTCCCCGAGGAGCACTCCCCCGCCGAGCTGATGGGCGGCTCCGGCGCGGCCGCGGGCGCGCCACCGGTCATCGCCCGCGCCCACCACGGCTCGGTCTCCAAGGAACAGCGCGCGCTGGTCGAGGAGGACCTGAAGGCGGGCCGTCTGCCCGCCGTCGTCGCCACGTCCAGCCTTGAGCTGGGCATCGACATGGGCGCGGTCGATCTCGTCGTCCAGGTGGAGTCACCGCCGTCCGTGGCTTCCGGCCTGCAGCGCGTGGGTCGTGCGGGTCACCAGGTAGGTGCGGTGTCGACGGGAGTCGTGTTCCCGAAGTACCGCGGGGACCTGGTGCAGTCGGCGGTCGTGACCGAGCGGATGCGCTCGGGCGCCATCGAGTCGCTGCGCGTCCCCGCCAATCCGCTGGACGTGCTCGCCCAGCAGGTGGTCGCCATGACCGCCCTGGACGTGTGGCAGGTGGACGATCTCCTCGCTCTCGTCCGCAGGGCGGCTCCTTTCGCCTCCCTGCCCGAATCGGCGTTCACCGGCGTCCTCGACATGCTGGCGGGCCTGTATCCGTCGGACGCCTTCGCCGAGTTGAGGCCGCGCGTCGTGTGGGACCGCGTCGCCGGCACGGTCACCGGCCGCCCCGGGGCACAGCGCCTGGCGGTCACCTCCGGAGGCACGATCCCCGATCGCGGGCTCTTCGGGGTCTTCCTCGCCGGAGCCGACCCCAAGAAGGGCGGCGGCCGCGTCGGGGAGCTCGACGAGGAAATGGTCTACGAGTCGCGCGTGGGCGACGTATTCACCTTGGGCACCAGCTCCTGGCGCATCGAGGACATCACCCGCGACCGCGTCCTGGTCTCCCCCGCGCCGGGCGTCCCGGGCCGCCTCCCCTTCTGGAAGGGCGACCAGCTGGGCCGTCCGCTGGAACTGGGGCGTGCGGTGGGCGCGTTCCTGCGCGAGGTCGGCTCCTCGAAGCCCGACGACGCGCGCGTGCGGCTCAGCGCGGCGGGCCTCGACCAGTGGGCCGCGGACAATGTGCTGGCGTACCTGGCGGAGCAGCGCGAGGCGTGCGGCCACATCCCGGACGACCGCACCATCGTGGTCGAGCGCTTCCGGGACGAGCTGGGCGACTGGCGCGTCGTCGTCCACTCCCCGTTCGGCGCCCAGGTGCACGCGCCCTGGGCACTGGCCCTCGGCGCCCGCCTCAGCGAGAAGTACGGCATGGACGCCCAGGTCATGCACGCCGACGACGGCATCGTGCTGCGCCTGCCCGACGCCGATCTGATGGGCCTGGACCTCCTCGACCAGGAACCGGCGAAGCCGGGCATGGAGTACGACGCGGAGCAGGCGCCCATCGGCGCCGCCGACGTCGCCTTCGACAAGGGGGACGTGGACCAGCTCGTCACCGACCAAGTGGGCGGCTCGGCCCTCTTCGCCTCCCGCTTCCGCGAGTGCGCGGCCCGCGCGCTGCTGCTCCCCAAGCGCAACCCGGGCAAGCGCACCCCGCTGTGGCAGCAGCGCCAGCGGGCATCCCAACTGCTCCAGGTGGCAAGCGAGTTCGGCTCCTTCCCGATCGTCCTGGAAGCGGTGCGCGAGTGCCTCCAGGACGTCTTCGACGTACCGGGCCTCGCGGAGCTGATGGGCGACATCGAGTCCCGCAAGGTGCGTCTCGTCGAGGTCACCACCCCGGAGGCGTCCCCCTTCGCCCGCTCGCTCCTGTTCGGCTACGTCGCGCAGTTCCTCTACGAGGGCGACTCCCCGCTCGCCGAGCGCCGCGCGGCGGCGCTGTCCCTCGACTCCCATCTGCTGGCCGAACTGCTGGGCCAGGCCGAACTTCGCGAGCTCCTCGACGCCGACGTCCTCACCGACCTCGAGCAGGAGCTGCAGTGGCGCACGGAGGACCGCCGCGTCAAGGATGCCGAGGGAGTCGCCGACCTGCTGCGGCTCCTGGGGCCGCTCACGGACGCCGAGTTGGCCGAGCGCGGCGCCGAGCCGGGCTGGGCCGAGGACCTCGCGTCCGCCCGGCGCGCCCTCCGCGTCCGCATCGCCGGCACCGACCACTGGGCGGCGATCGAGGACGCGGGCCGCCTGCGCGACGCCCTCGGTACGGCACTGCCCGTAGGCGTCCCGGAAGCCTTCACCGAACCGGTCAAGGATCCCCTGGGCGACCTCTTGGCCCGCTACGCGCGCACGCACGGCCCCTTCACGTCGACCCAGGCAGCCGCCCGCTTCGGCCTCGGCACCGCGGTCACCGAAGGCGCCCTCCAGCGTCTCGCCGCCAACGGCCGCGTCGTGCAAGGCGAGTTCCACCCGGCGGGGATCGGCCAGGAATGGTGCGACGCAGCGGTCCTGCGCCGGCTGCGCCGCCGCTCCCTGGCGGCCCTGCGGCACGAACTCGAACCGGTGCCGCCCGCCGCCCTGGCCCAGTTCCTGCCCCAGTGGCAGCACCTGGGCGGCCAGGGCCTGCGCGGCATCGACGGCCTGGTCCGGGCCGTCGAGCAACTGCAGGGCGCCTCCGTGCCCGCTTCGGCGCTGGAGAAGCTCGTCCTGCCCTCGCGCGTCTCGGGCTACGCACCGGCGATGCTCGACGAACTCACGGCGTCCGGCGAGGTGTTGTGGGCCGGCGTGGGTTCGCTCCCGGGGAAGGACGGCTGGGTCTCCTTGTACCTCGCCGACGCGGCCCCGCTCCTCCTGCCTCCCGCACACCCCCTGGAGCTCACGCCGCTCCATCAGTCGATCATGGACACCCTCTCGGGCGGCTACGGACTGTTCTTCCGGCAGATCGCCGACCAGGTCCGCGCCACCGCACACTCCAGCGGCCTGACAGATCCCTCGGGCGCCCCCCTCGAACCCGCCGACCCCCAACTGGCCGACGCCCTGTGGGAGCTGGCCTGGTCGGGCCGCCTCACGAACGACACGCTCGCCCCCATGCGCTCCCTGCTCGGCTCGGGCCGCACCGCCGGCTCCACCGCCCACCGTGCCCGCCGTGCCGTCCCGCGCGGCCGCTACGGCAGCCTGACCGGTGCCGCCCGGCCCACCTCGCGCACCGGCCCGCCCACCGTCGCCGGACGCTGGTCCTTGCTGCCTGCCCCGGAGCCCGACCCGACGGTGCGCGCCCACGCCC
>NZ_JAAGMG010001483.1 GCF_010548525.1 Streptomyces sp. SID14478 | reverse complement strand
TCGCGCAGCGACCCTCCTCGACCCCCCATGCTTCAAGGAACAGGTACCGACCATGACCTGCCCTCAGGCAAGCACCCCTGCCTCCGCCTCCCTGACGCGCACCGCCCGCTGGACGACGACGACCGAGCGCCCCGAACGGGTGTCGGTGGCCGTCTACGCGCCCGACCCCGTGCTGTACGTGGGCGTCGTGCAGCAGTTGCGCCAGCGCCCCGAGATCCACCTCCTGGACGACGCCGACGCGGACGGCGCGCGGGTGTCGCTGGTCACCGTCGACACCGTCGACGACGAGACGACCGCCCTGCTGAACCGGCTGCGCCACAACTCCGACACCCGTACGGGGCTCGTGGTCGGCACCTTCGAGTCGGGGGACGCCCTGCAGCGTGCCATCGACTCCGGCGTCGCCGCGGTGCTGCGGCGCGCGGAGGCCGACCAGGACCGGCTGCTGCGCCTGGTCCTCGCGATAGCCAACGGCGAGGGCATGCTCCCCGGAGACCTCCTCGCGAAGCTGCTCAGCCACGTCGGCAGCCTCCAGCGCTCCACGCTCGACCCGCGTGCCGCGTCCCTGTCGACGCTGACCTCGCGCGAGGCGGAGATGCTGCGCCTGGTGTCGGAGGGCCTGGACACCGCGGAGATCGCCCACAAGACGTCGTACTCCGAACGGACCGTCAAGAACGTGCTGCACGAGGTCATCACCCGCCTGCAACTGCGCAACCGCGCGCACGCCGTGGGGTACGCGCTGCGCAACGGCCTGATCTGACGGCGCCCCACGAGGGCCGGGTGCGGCCGGTCCGCTGCCCGAATGCCCACCCGCCGTTTCCCCCGGGTGCGTCCCGTGGGACCTGCTGCGCCGGGGTCGGCGCGGCACAGGATGACCGTCGTATGTGCGAAGGCGGTTTCGGACGGTGAGGTGGGCCG
Source organism: Streptomyces sp. SID14478 (assembly GCF_010548525.1). Lineage (GTDB taxonomy): Bacteria > Actinomycetota > Actinomycetes > Streptomycetales > Streptomycetaceae > Streptomyces. The sequence goes on along the minus strand of NZ_JAAGMG010001483.1, from coordinate 3,843 downwards.
TGGCAGGCACGGAGGGACCCGGGGGCCGAAGGCTCCGCCCGGGGCGTATCGGCATGGCATTGCTGTTGCTGGTGCCCCTGTTCGCGGTGACCGCGGCGGCCGGGCCCGAAGAGGTGGGCGCCAAGGCGGTGGCGGCGGACGCGGGCGACACCCGCGTCGCGTACGCGGGGACCCGGCACCGCAGTCTCGGCCGGGTGGAGACCACCACGTCGAGCACGCCGCTGTTCGGCGACGGGCCCGCCCACTTCGACACCCAGCCGTCCGCGCTGGGCGACCAGTTGGTGTTCGCGAGCCGCCGTGACGAGAAGAAGCCGCAGGTCTACCTGCGGGCCGCCGACGGGTCGGTGCGCAAGCTGACCAGCGGGCGGGACGCGGCGCACCCGCGGCTCACCCCGGACGGACAGGCCGTGGTGTTCGACTCGGCCGAACCCGGCGCGGCCGGCGGCGGGACGCAGCGCGACCTGTGGCTCGTACGCACCGACGGTTCGGGACTGACGCGGCTGACGGACACGCCCGCGGACGAGGAGTGCCCGACGGTGTCGCCGGACGGGCAGCGGCTCGCGTACTCCGGCGACGCCGATCCCGCGGCCGGGCAGCAGCTCTACGTACGGCCCCTGGCGGGCGGCACGCCCCTGCGCGTCACCGACCCGGCGGACGGCACGGCGAGCGAGCCCGCCTGGAACCCGGTGGACGACGCCGAGAACCGGGACATCATCGCCTACACGGCCACGGGCCCCGACGGGCCGCGGCTGCGCTGGACCGCGGGCAGCGGGGGCGGCGGCGGACCGCTGCTGTCCGGCGCGCAGGCCGACTGGCAGACCCACGGGGCAGCGTGGTTGCCCGACGGGGACGGGGTGGTGTTCCTCAGCCCGGACGTCACCTGTGAGTGCGAGGGCGACTGGGACCACGTCTTCCGCACGACGGCGCACTCCGACGCGACGCCCTCACTGGTGCTCAGCGAGGACCGCGAGATCGAGACGGTCACCTGGCTCGGAACGGTCGACGGCGGCGGCGCGGTCGTGGACCGCACCACCGCCGCGGGCCCGCACGTGGTGACCCTCCAGGACATCCGCGCCGACGGCTCCGACCCGCGCGACCTCGGCCTGACGGTCCTCAAGGAGGATCCGGAGGCGGACAGCAACACCGATCCGGCGAAGGATCCGCTGTTCCGGCCGGCGGCCGGGTTCGACCCGTGGACCGAGCGGCAGAACTACACGCCGGACGGCCGCCGCATCGTGGTGACCCGGTTCGAGGACACCGCCGACGGGCGGATCGAGCGGATCTGGCTGGCCGACGCCGACGGGACGCACGCGCAGGCCATGCCGCTCGCGGGGCGCGGCGCCAAGGACTGGGACACCGATCCGACGTTCTCGCCCGACGGCAAGTCCCTCGCGTTCACGCGGACTTCGCCGGGCGGCGTCGGCGAGGCCGCGGGGCCCAGCCGGGTCCTGATCGCGGACGCCGCGACCGGTGCGCTGCGGGGCGAGATCACGCCGCCCGCCGGCGAGGCCACCGGCGGCGACGCCCAGCCGACCTGGTCCTCCGACGGCACCACCCTCGCCTTCACCCGCAACGAGACGATCGGCGGGAACGGCGGCAACAAGCACGTGTGGACCGTGCCGGTGGACCACCTCGACCAGCAGCGCGACCTGAGCGCCACGGACTGCCCGGGGACCTGCCAGGTCATCGACGATAGCCCGGCGTTCTCACCGGACGGGCAGACGCTCGCCTTCAACCGGAAGAACGGCGGCGGCAAGGTCGACGAGCACAACGGCATCCTGCTCACCTCGCTCACCGGTGACGACTGCCGGGTCCTGCTGCCCTCCGCCGCGCGCGGCCTGCCCGGGGCGTGCGGTCGCGAACTGCCGGACACGACGGCCACCGGCCCGTTCCAGCCGCGCGACGCCGCGTGGGCCGCCGACGGCAAGAGCCTGATCGTCAGCTCCCGCGCCGGACAGGCCGCCAACAGCCCGGAGAAGCTGCACCAGGTGGACGTCGCGTCGGGCGCGATGACGCCGCTCACCGACGAACTGCCGGGGCGGCAGAAGGAACCGAGCGTGCAGCAGTCCGTGGACCTCGCGGTGCAGGCGCCCGACACCTCCGGGGAGGTCGTCGTCGGCCGCACCGGCACCGTCGAGGTCGACGTCGTCAACCACGGACCCGCCGCCTCGCCCGGCACCCGGCTGACCGTCGCCCCGCCCACGGGCGTCACCGTCACCGGCCTCACCGCACCCGGCGCCACCTGTGACGCCGCCGCGCTCACCTGCGACCTGGGTGTGGTGCCGCCCGGCAGCACCGTCCCGGTGACGGTCACCCTCACCGGGGTCACGCCGGGGCAGCAGCCGGTCGGCTGGTCGGTCACCGGCACGGTCCTCGATCCGAACCCGGGCGACAACACCGACCGGACCGTGGTCCCGGTGCGCGAGGCGCCCGCGCCGCCCGACCCGACGCCGAGCCCGATGCCGCTCACGTCGAAACCGCCGACGACCCCGCCCGCTCCCCCGCCGCCCGCCGAGCCCCCTGCCCCGAAGGCGGGACCGGGTGTCCGCGTCACGGCCCAGCCGAACCCGGGCTACGTGGGCGGCCGCGTCGTCGTCACGTACACCGTCAGCAACGGCCGCAACGCGCTGGCCACCGGGCTGCGGCTGCGCCTCGGGCTGCCCGCAGGCGTCCCGAACAACGGGCGGCCCCCGGGCTGTGACGACGGCTGGCTGTGCGCGCTGCCCGATCTCGCGCCCGGCGCGCGGACCACGCTCACGGTCGTACTCAGCCCCAAGAAGGCGCTCACCACGCAGGTCACGGGAACGCTGACGACCAGCGGCACGGACGCCGACCTCGGGGACAACTCCGCCCGGCAGCGGCTGCGGATCCTCCAGCCGAAGATCGTCGCCGTGCCGCCGATCGGCAAGCCCGGCTTCGTGACGTCCGTACGCGGCAAGGACTTCCCTCCCGGCGTGCCGGTGCGGCTGCGGTGGAAGCCGGGCATCACCGCCGCCGCGGCCCCGACGGTGCCGAAGGCTGACGGCACGTTCATCGGGCAGCTGCTGATCCTCACCAAGGACCAGACGGGCCCGCGGACCATCACCGCGAGCGGTCCCGGATTCTCCCCGGTGAAGACGGACTTCCTGGTCGTCAACGGCAGTGTGCAGCCGCCGGACGAGGTGACCCGCCGGTGATCCACGAGGTCGACGAGGCGCTGCGCGGGCTGCTCGACGGCTCCGGGCTCGCGGCGTCGGGCGTCGAGGTGGTCTTCGACGCGCCGACCCGCGACTGGGCGGCCCGGCGCAGCGCGCCCACGGTCTGTGTGTTCCTGTACGACATCCGCGAGGACAACACCCGGCGCGGCAGCAGCAGTGGGGAGATCTACGACGACGAGGGCCTCGTCGTCGCGCGGCGCGCCCCGGCGCGCTGGTTCGAGCTGACGTATCTGGTGACAGCATGGGCGAGCCGCCCGCAGGACGAGCACCGGCTGCTCTCGCAGGTGCTCGCCCGGCTCGTGTCCACCGACACGCTCGGCCCGGAGCTGCTGACCGGCTCGCTCGCCGAACTCGGCCTGATCGTGGGTCTGGACGCGGGCGGCACCGGCCTCGACGCCCCGGCCGCGTCCGATGTGTGGTCGGCGCTCGGCGGAGAGCTGAAGCCGTCGCTCGGGGTGCGGGTGCGGGCGCCGCTGGCCGGGATCACCCGGGTCGTGGGTCCGCCGGTCACCGACGGACTCGTCGTCCGTTCCGTGCCGCACGCCGAGCCGGACGTCGCCGACGCGGCCCGCAGGCTGCGCTACACCGAGATCGGCGACCCGGGCCGGGAGGGCTTCGGCGGCTCCCGGGAGCGCCGCCCGCAGCC
>NZ_JAAGMG010001450.1 GCF_010548525.1 Streptomyces sp. SID14478 | reverse complement strand
CCTCCCCGTGCCCAGGGATCCACGCTCGCGCGGCCGGACGTCGGGGCACAGGGGCCGAACGACCCCCCGCCCAGGGCCGGTTCGCCTCTGCCGAGGGAGCGGCGCGGATGAGAGCGTCCGGTGTACGGCCACCCTCCTCGGCGACGGCACACCGGCGCACGGCCCGCACCGCACAACCTTTCGTCGGTCCGGGCACGCGTGAGCGTGCCCGTCCGTGGAACTCGCGCCGCAGCACCCGGCCCCCGTCGTCGCCACCGAGAGGTTCCGTCATGACCAGCATGCGCGTCCTGACCGTCGGGACGGACGGTTCGCGGGAAAGCAGCGACGCCGCCCACTGGGCGGCCCGCGAGGCACTGCGGCGCGGCCTGCCCCTGCGCCTGCTGCACGCCGACCACGGGGGACGGAGCACACCGCCGCCGCCCGACGTCGATCTGCCCCGGCGTGGCGTCCTCGATCACGCGGCGCTCCAACTGGTCTGTTCCTACCCGGCGTTGGAGGTCGTGGCGCTACGCCGCCCCGCCCCCGCCGTCGCGGCCCTCGTGGCGGCGGCCGCCGAGTCCGAGACGCTGGTCCTCGGCTCGCGCGGGGTCAGCGGGTACTCCGGATTCCTCGTCGGCTCGGTGGCACTCGCCGTGACGGCGCAGGCCGACCGGCCGGTCGTCCTGGTGCGCGCCGGCGGGATCGCGCAGGACGAGCGGG
>NZ_JAAGMG010001407.1 GCF_010548525.1 Streptomyces sp. SID14478 | reverse complement strand
GGCGGCCAGTGCCAGTTCCACGAATCCGCTGCCCGGCAGCACGACCGCGCCGAGGACGCGGTGGTCGGCGAGCCAGGGGTGCGTGCGCAGCGAGAGCCTGCCGGTGAACAGCCACTCGTCCGTGCCCGCGAGCTGCACCTGGGCGTGCAGCAGCGGATGGTCGGCGGAGTCGGCGCCGGCGAGCGGTCCGACGGCCTCCGCGGGCCGCAGCCAGAACCGTTCGTGCTGGAAGGGATAGGTGGGCAGCGCGGTCCGTGTCTGCGCTCGCGCCCCGAAGTAGTCCGCCCACCGCACCGGTTGGCCCGCGCAGTGCGCGGCGGCCAGCGCGGCGACCAGTTGCTCGGGCTCGGCGGCCGTGCGCCGCGATCCCGCGACCACCGCCGTGCGCGCGGTGAGGTCCGCCGCCACCGTGGTGCGGGTCATGGTCGTCAGCACCGCGTCCGGGCCCAGCTCGACGAACAGGCGCACCCCCGAATCGAGCAGGGAGCGCACCGCCGGGGCGAAGCGCACTGCCTCGCGCACCTGCCCCACCCAGTACGCGGGTGTCCCCACCGCATCGTCGGCGAACGCGCCGGTCACCGTGGAGCACAGGGGGATGCGCGGCTCGTGATAGGTCAGGCCCGCGGCGATCTGCGCGAACTCCTCCAGCATCGGGTCCATCAAGGCGGAGTGGAACGCGTGGCTCACCCGCAGCCTGCTGGTCCTGACGCCCTCGGCCACCAGCGTCGATTCGAGCGCCGAGACCGCCTCGGTGGTTCCGGAGAAGACCACCGCGTCGGGTGCGTTCACCGCGGCCAGCCAGACCCCGGCGGCCGCCGGGTCGGCCTCCAGCGCCGCCAGCAGGTCCGCCGCCC
>NZ_JAAGMG010001369.1 GCF_010548525.1 Streptomyces sp. SID14478 | reverse complement strand
CGGCGCGCAGCTCCACGAGGGCTCCGGCGAGCGAGCGCCGGACCGTCTCCAGGGCGGTCGCGCCGGGCGAGGCGCAGGCGACCTCCCGGTCGACGGCCGCGCGGGCGGCCTCGACCCGGACCAGGGCGACCTCGATGTGGTCACCGGCGCGCCGGTTCGTCACGGCGACGGCGGCGACCACACCGAGCAGGGCCCCCACCACGGTGTCCACGACCCGGTCGGCGATCAGCTCCCCGGGCTCCTGGATCCGGGCGAACTCCGTGACGAGCAGCGCCATCGGCGTCACGCACAGGCTGCCCAGCCAGTAGTTGCGGGTGATGAACGCCTCGGCGCCGAAGCTGAAGACCAGGCAGCACAGCACGAGCGCGGCGGGGCCGAGGTGCGCGAACGGCACGACGGCGGCGAAGACGAGCACTCCGGCGAGGTTGCCGACGACGCGCTGTACGCCGCGGCTCCAGGTCAGTGTCACGTTGGCCTGGTAGAGCGAGGCGGCGGTGACCAGGGCCCAGTAGGGCCGCCCGATGCCGAGGGCCAGCGAGGCGTATCCGGCGAGGGCGCAGCCGAGGAAGGTGCGCAGGGCGACGGGCAGCAGGGGCGAGCCGGGCCCGATCCGCCGCCACAACGACGGCTTTCCGTCGGCGAGTTCGACTTCGACGCCGAGCAGTTCGTCGTCGAGGGCGGCGATCCGGGCGGGTCGCGGCACCGCGCCGGCGCCGCGCA
>NZ_JAAGMG010001333.1 GCF_010548525.1 Streptomyces sp. SID14478 | reverse complement strand
GCTGCACGGGGAGCGCGCGGAGGCGGCCCGGCTGCGCGCCGCGCTGCTCGACGTGGCCGCGGCCTCGGACTTCGCCGAGTACGTCGACCCGTACACGGGGGCGGGCTGCGGCGCCCGCGGCTTCGGCTGGACGGCCGCGCTGACGCTGGATCTGCTGGGCACCGAGGAGGAGACGTCGTGATGACGGACACGCACGGCCACGCACGCCAACTGCTGGTCCGGGGCGGCACGTTCGCCGCCCTGGACGCGAGCGGCGGGCTGAGCGCGGTGCGCGGCGCGGTGTCGCCGGACGGCCTGTTCGTGCGCGACGCCCGGCACCTGTGCCGCTGGCAGCTCACGGTCGACGGCGCGGCGCCCGAGGTGCTCACGCCGATGGCGTACGAGACGGAGGGCGTCGCCCGCTGTGTGCTCGTGCCGCGCGGCGGCCGCCAGGAGCCCCCGGCGTACACGCTCTTTCGCGAACAGGCCCTCGGGGACGGTGCGTTCGTCGAGGTGCTGCGGGTCGTGTCGAACCGTGCGGTGCCGACGACGGTGCGGATCGCGCTGACGGTCGACGCCGACTTCACGGACCAGTTCGAGCTGCGCTCCGACCACCGTACGTACGCGAAGACCGGCGCGGTGCGTACCCGTGAAGTCCTCGACGACGGCGTCGAGTTCACGTACACGCGCGGCGACTGGCGCTCCTCGACGACCGTGACGGGCACGCCCGCGCCGGACTCCGTCGAGGAGACGGGCACGGGCGCGCGCCGCCTGGTGTGGACGCTGGACCTCGCCGCGCAGGGCAGCGCGGAGCTGAACCTGCGGGTGGTGGCGCGGCCGCACGGGGCGCAGCCGTCG
>NZ_JAAGMG010001288.1 GCF_010548525.1 Streptomyces sp. SID14478 | reverse complement strand
GGCGGCGCGGGCGGTGAGGCGGTCGGCCTCCTCGCGCAGCTCGGCCGCGCGACGGGTGGCGCGCTCCAGCTGCTTGGTCAGCTGGGTGACCTCGCGCTCGGCCTGCTGCGCGGCGTTGCCCGCGGACTCGGCCTGGACCTCGGTCATCGACCGGGCGCCGGTGATCTCGGCGACCTCCGGCTCGAAGGCGGCGCCGCCCTGGATGATGTGCCGGCCGGCGTCGACGCCCGCGTCCTCCATGAGGCGGAAGATCTGGCGGCGCTGGTGCGGCAGCGACAGGGAGACGACGGTGCCCGTGCGGCCGGCACGCGCCGTGCGGCCCGCGCGGTGCAGGTAGTCCTTGTGGTCGCCGGCCGGGTCCACGTTCAGGACCAGGTCGATGCCGTCGACGTGGATGCCGCGGGCGGCGACGTCGGTCGCGACGAGCGCGTTGACGTAACCGTCCTTGAAGTCGGCGAGGGTGCGGGTGCGCGCGCCCTGCGTCATGCCGCCGTGCAGCGCGTCGGCCTTCACGCCGGACTCGCGCAGCTGCTCGGCGATGCGGTCGGCGCCCAGCTGGGTGCGCACGAAGATGATCGTGCGGCCCTTGCGGGCGGCGATGGCCGCGGTGACCGGGGCCTTGTCCTTGGGCTTCACGATGAGGATGTGGTGCGACATCGTCGTGACGTTGCCCTGGGCGCTGTCGACCTCGTGGCTGACCGGGTTGTTCAGGTAGCGCGAGACCAGGGTCTTGATCTCGTTCTCCATGGTGGCGGAGAACAGCATGCGCTGGCCGCCGGCCGGGACCTGGTCGAGCAGCTCGGTGACCTCGGGCAGGAAGCCCAGGTCGGACATCTGGTCGGCCTCGTCGAGGACGGCCACCTCGACGTTGCTCAGGTCGCAGGCGCCGCGGTTGATGAGGTCGCGCAGGCGGCCCGGGGTGGCGACGAGGATGTCGACGCCGCGCTCCAGGGCGTAGATCTGGTTGCCCATCGACGTACCGCCGCAGACGACCTTCATCTTGAGGCCGACCTGGTCGCCGTAGGGCTGCAGCGCGTCCGCGACCTGCATCGCGAGCTCACGCGTCGGCGTGAGGATGACGGCGCGCGGCTTGTGCTTCTCGGAGCGGCCGCCGGACAGGCGGGACAGCACCGGGAGGCCGAAGGAGAGGGTCTTGCCGGAGCCGGTGCGGCCACGGCCGAGGATGTCCTTGCCGGCCAGGGCGTCCGGGATGGTCGCGGCCTGGATCGGGAAGGGGGTCGTCACGCCGTTCTGCGCGAGCTTGCGCACGACGGGCTCGGGGAGCCCGAGGTCGGCGAACGTGAGGGTGGGCTCGGCCGGCTCGGCGGCCTCGGTGGTGTCGGCGGACTCGCCGACCGCCACGGTGTCGACCGTCTCGTCGACGGCGATGGCCTGCACGGCGTCGACGATGTCGACGGCCTCGTCGTTCGCTGGCATGACGGACTGGTCAGAACTGGAAATGGACATGCGAAATGCGAAACCTTCCGGAGTCTCGGCACGCGCCCGTCAACTCCGTGTATTCGCAATTCGCAAATCGACCGCCTCAATGCGGTCCAGCCACGGCAAGGGAGAGTACGCGCCACGCGGCGCTCCTGTACGGCGCCGGGCAAATGGGATCAAACGATCTACCACCATACGCACCCGACACCCCCCGAGGCAAACCACACCCCTGAGACCCCGGTCACACGTACGGCGGACTACACCTCAAGACTACGCCGGATCCCCGGCCCGCGGCGCCGGCTCCCGCAGCATCTGCGGGGAGGCCTGCTGCTCGTGCGCCGACGACGAGGGCTCGGCGGTCGACGGGGACGGCGTCGGCGTGGGCGTCGGGGTCTCCTTGGGCGGGGTGGGCGCGGACGGGGTGGCGCGCGGCGTGCTCGGCCTCGTGGACGGCGTGGCCCGCGAGGTGGTCACGGACTTCGAGGGCGCGGCACTGCGCGAGAGGGCCACCGACGGGGTGACGGAACCCGCGGACGTCGCGGAGGCGTCCGGG
>NZ_JAAGMG010001244.1 GCF_010548525.1 Streptomyces sp. SID14478 | reverse complement strand
ACCCGCCCGGCGCTGGCCGCGGCCGGCGTCCTGCTCCTGGCCACCCCGCTGCTGCTGCGGGGACCGGCCTTCCGGGGCCCCGCCCCCGACGCCGTACGCCTCCCCGAACTCGACGGCAGCGCATAACCGGGGACGCAACGGCGTGTACACCCGCGCCCGCGCGGGCGCGCTGCCACAGTGGCCACGAACACCCGCCCCAAACGCACCAGTTAGGGAGTATTCGTGGCCCACGTACACGTGATCCTCAATCAGAAAGGCGGCGTCGGAAAGTCCACGCTCGCCGTGAACCTCGCCGCCGTGACCGCCGACGTGCTCGGCGCGGGCGCCGCCGACGCCGAACGGCCGCCCGTCGTCGCCGTCTCCATCGACCCGCAGGGCTCCGCCGTGTGGTGGTCCGAGCGCGTCGGCGAGGGGCTGCCCTTCGACTTCGTCCAGGCCCACAACGACCTGCCGGGCCTCGCCGCGCTGTCCCGGATCCCCTCAGCGCAGCACGTCTTCGTCGACACCCCGGGCTGGCTGGACCTCGCCGAGGACTCCGGCGCCGACCCGCTGGGCAAGGGCGCCGCCGCGGACGCGCTGCGCGCGGTGCTGTCCAACGCCACCGACGTCATCGTCCCCATCGAGCCCGAGCCGCTCGGCTTCCAGCCGACCCAGCGCACGGTCGAGCGGGTCGTGAAGCCGCGCGGCCTGCCCTTCCGCGTGGTCATCAACAACTGGGACCCGCGCGACGGCAAGGCCGACCTGGAGCAGACCCGGGCCTTCGTCGAGGCCCAGGGCTGGCCGCTGGCCCGCACCGTCGTACGCCACTACAAGCTGCACACCCGGGCCAGCGCCGACGGCCTCGTCGTCACGCAGTACGGCGCCAACCGCGTCGCCCTCCAGGCCCGCGAGGACTTCTTCCGGCTCGCCCTGGAGGTCGGGCTCGCGGCGATCCCGAAGCCCGCCCGGTCCCGCACCCGCAAGAAGGCCGCCGAGAAGAACACCCCCAAGAAGAAGGTGAAGGCCTGATGGGGCGCCGCACCGACCTGTCCTCCCTGCTGTCCCGGGACGCGGCGGCCGAGAAGGACACCGCGCCGCCCGCCCGGCCCGACACCAAGCCGCTGGCCGTCGCCGTCACCGACCTCGCCGAGAACCCCGACAACCCGCGCCACGAGCTGCGCGACCTCGAAGGCCTCGCCGAGACCGTCCGGGAGCGGGGCGTGCTGCAAGCCCTCGGCGTCGTCCCCGCCGCGGTGTTCCTCGCCGCCCACCCGCACCACAAGAAGGCCGTCGGCAAGGCCCCCTACGTCGTCCTGCACGGTCACCGGCGCCTGGCCGCCGCGAAGCTCGCCGGCCTGGACGACGTCCCCGTCCTCGTCCGCGACGACGCCAGCCGCTGCGACGAGGACGCGCTCATCGAGAACGTCCAGCGCGACGACCTCACCGAGCTGGAACAGGCCCAGGCCATCCAGGGCCTGATCACCGCCCACGGCTACTCGCAGCGCCAGGTCGCCGCCCGCATCGGCAAGACCCAGGGCTTCGTCTCGCAGCGGCTGTCCCTGATGAAGCTGCGCGAGGATTTGCAGGAGGCCCTCGCCGACGGCCGGGTCTCCGTCGAGGACGCCCGGCGCATCGCCCGCCTGCCCCGGGACGAGCAGGAGCTGCCGGCCCCGTTCACCGCGGCGGTCCCCCCGGCCCGCAAGGAGAAGCGCGGCCGTGATTACGGCGTAATCAGGATCGACAGCCGGGCCACCCCGGACGAGGTCGTGGACGCCCTGCGCCGCCACCTCGCCCCGGCCGCGCTCGACCGCGTCCTGGAACTCCTGAGCCGCTGAGTCCGCCTCGCGCCGTCGCTTACGGTGGGCCCGTGCTCGCTCCGCCGTCCCCGCCCGTGACCCCGCCGCCCGCCGAGGCCGTCACCCCGCTCGTCCGCGGCCTCGACGTCCTGCGGCGCCTCACGGACGCGGACGGCA
>NZ_JAAGMG010001210.1 GCF_010548525.1 Streptomyces sp. SID14478 | reverse complement strand
CCCGGCCTGGCCCGCCTCGCCCTGCACCGCTACGACACCGCGCTCGCCGCGCCCGCACGGGCCGTGCGGCCCCCGAGCTCCGCCGCCCGCCCCTCTTTGTCGGTGCCGGGCCTTACTGTCGGTGCATGAACACCACGGACGAAGGCTCCGGTACGTACGGCGACGCGGACGTCGAGCGCTGGGCCCCCGAGCCCGACAAGCGCCCGGGCCGCACCGCGTTCCAGCGCGACCGGGCCCGCGTCCTGCACTCCTCGGCGCTGCGCAGGCTCGCCGGCAAGACGCAGGTCGTCACCCCGGGCACGCGCAGCCGCCACTGGGACGCCAGCCCGCGCACCCGCCTCACGCACTCCCTGGAGTGTGCCCAGGTGGGCCGGGAGCTCGGCGCGGCCCTCGGCTGCGACCCCGACCTCGTCGAGACGGCGTGCCTCTCGCACGACATGGGCCACCCGCCCTTCGGTCACAACGGCGAGCAGGCGCTCAACGAAGTGGCCCAGGACTGCGGCGGATTCGAGGGCAACGCGCAGTCGCTCAGACTCCTCACCCGCATCGAGCCCAAGCGTTTCGTGCGGTCCGAGGTGAGCGGCGAACTGGCCAGCGTGGGGCTGAACCTGACCCGGGCCGCGCTCGACGCCGCCACCAAGTACCCCTGGCCGCTCGGCGAGCACCCGACCGACCCGGGCTCCCCGAAATTCGGGGTGTACGAGGACGACCGCCCCGTCTTCGACTGGGTCAGGAAGGAGGCCCCCGGGCGCCGCACCTGCTTCGAGGCCCAGGTCATGGACTGGTCGGACGACGTCGCGTACTCCGTGCACGACCTGGAGGACGGCCTGCACGCCGGCCACCTCGATCCGAACGTGCTGCACGCCGAGCCCGAGCGCGCCGACGTCTTCGCCGTCGCCATCGGCCGCTACGTCCCCGCGGACACCGACCCCGCCGAGCTGTCCGCCGCCCTCGACCGCCTCCTCGACCAGGAGTGGTGGCCGCACGGGTACGACGGCACGGCGGTCGCGCAGGCCCGCCTCAAGGACGCCACCAGCCAGCTCATCGGCCGCTTCTGCCTGGCCGCCGAGGCCGCGACCCGCGCCCG
>NZ_JAAGMG010001166.1 GCF_010548525.1 Streptomyces sp. SID14478 | reverse complement strand
GGGCGGGCCCGCGGGGCGCGACGCGGCCCGGCGCCGACGGCGCGGGGGCAGCGTGTCGCTGGGGGTGTCGCCCACGGCGGAGGTGGGTTCGTTCGCTTCGTTCTGCTCGGGCATGCGGGTGGATCTCCCGTCAGGCCCCCGGGCGCCGCGCCTGATCCGTGACCGGTGACGTCTGCGGCTCACGCGCATCGTGTCGAGCGCGGTGCCGCCGGTCCGGGGCGCGGGCGCCGCACGGGGGCTCTCTGTCTGTTCTCGCCGGTTCCGGTACGCGATGTACGTACGGCCTGGCGAAAGTCCTTGGGTGGGTGCGCGGCCCGACCCAGGTGGCTCCCGAGTACGAGGGCTGCGCTACGACGACCGCCTTACGCGGAACCTTCCACGGCAGACGCCGTCGCGGCGGCAGATCCTGCAGCCTCCTTTGAGGGGGCCTGGACTGCCTCGCGGTCGGGCGCGAGCGGGTCGGTCACCGTGCCGGTCTCTTCATCGAAAGGCCCCTGCGCCAGCCTGGTCACCGCTGCGGGGACCGGCGGCGCCAGGTCAGCCACGGCGCGGAGACCGGACAGGACGTCGTCGGGTCGTACGGCAGGCGTCACGTGCCGAACAACCAGGCGCAGTATCGCACAGGCCTTGTCGCCGGGCCTATCAGCCGGAGCATCCGCGGCCTCTGCCGCCTCCAGGCTGACGACGGCCTCGCGGGCGTCGAACGTACGGATCCCGTTCTTCGTCCGGCGCTGGACCTCGACGGTCTCGGCGGCGCGGAACGCCTCTGCGGCGCGCGCGGCCTCCTCGACCGTCACGCCGTCGAGCCGCAGCTCCCACACGGAGGCGGTGAGCCGGTCGGCCAGGCCCGAGGTGCGGGCCTCGACGGCGTCGACGATGTCGAGGCCGACGGGCATCGACTCGTCGAGCAGTTCCTGCAGCTTCTCGGGGTCGCGCGGTGCGGTGAGCGCGATCTCCAGGTACTCGGCCTCACTGCCCGTGCCGGTGGGTGCGGCATTGGCGTAGGACACCTTCGGGTGCGGCGTGAACCCCGCCGAGTACGCCATGGGCACCTCGGCGCGGCGCAGCGCACGCTCGAAGGCGCGCTGGAAGTCTCGGTGGCTGGTGAACCGGAGGCGGCCGCGCTTGGTGTAGCGCAGGCGGATGCGCTGCACCGCGGGTGCGGGCGGCGGGCCTTCGGGCTGTCGCTTGCCCAGTGTCCTAATCCTTAATGAATGCGGTCTGCGTGAGTGCGGTCGTACTGCTACCTAGAGTACGTGGCGCGGCGCCGCTCGGTTCCCGCCGGTCCGTGACCTGCGGCTCAGGCGGCTCGGTGACGCCGAAGAGCGCGCGGCGGACGTCGGCGCGGGCCTGGCGCACGGCGGCACGGGCGCTCC
>NZ_JAAGMG010001129.1 GCF_010548525.1 Streptomyces sp. SID14478 | reverse complement strand
CCCCCCACCCCTCAACCCCCCACCCTCCAGACCTCCCCTCCGCACGGGCAACCTCCGCCCCCGCCTGAATTCCTTCGTCGGCCGGGAACCCGAACTCACCGCCATCCGTTCGGAATTGCAAGGAGCACGCCTGGTCACGCTCACGGGCCCGGGCGGCTCCGGCAAGACCCGCCTGGCCGAGGAGGCCGCCGCAGCGGCGCCCCAGGCCTGGCTGGTCGAGCTGGCGCCGCTCGACGACCCGAGGGCGGTCCCGGGCGCGGTGGTCAGCGCCCTGGACCTGCGCGAGACGGTCCTGCTGACCAATGAGTTGTCGAGCTCGCACGACGACCCGACCAGGCTCCTGATAGAGCACTGCGCCCACCGCAGCCTGCTCCTGATCCTTGACAACTGCGAACATGTCATCGATGCGGCAGCCGAGCTGACCGAGACCCTCCTCACGCACTGCCCGGGCCTCACGATCCTCGCCACCAGTCGCGAACCCCTCGGCGTACCGGGGGAGTCCGTGCGCCCCGTCGAGCCGCTGCCACCGGACCCCGCCCACCGCCTGTTCGCCGAGCGGGCCGCCGCGGTCCGCCCCGGCTTCGACCCCAGCCAGGATCCCCAGGCCATCGCCGAGATCTGCCGCCGTCTCGACGGGCTGCCGCTCGCCATCGAGCTGGCGGCGGCCCGACTGCGCCTGCTCGCGCCCCGCCAGATCGCGGACCGCCTCGACGACCGGTTCCGCCTCCTGACCGGCGGCAGCCGCACGGTCCTGCCCCGCCAGCAGGCCCTGCGCGCGGTCGTCGACTGGTCCTGGGACCTGCTCGACGACCGGGAGCGCACCGTCCTGCGCGAGGTGTCGGTCTTCGCGGGCGGCTGGGACCTGGAGGCGGCGGAGGCCGTCTGCTCTCCGCCGGACGTCGCCGACGCCGTCGGTTCTCTCGTGGACAAGTCCCTGCTCATCGCGGCCCCCGGCGGCCGCGGAGTGCCAGGCATGCGCTACCGGATGCTGGAGACCATCGGCGAGTACGCCACGGAGCGCGCCGCAGAGACTCCCGCTCTGCGTCTGGCCGCCCAGCGCCGGCACATCGCGTACGTACGCGCGCTGGTCGAGGCGGCCGACCCCATGCTGCGCACGGGTGAGCAACTCCCGTGGATCCAGCGCCTGGAGACGGAGCTCGACAACATCCGCGCGGCACTGGCGCGGGTCACCGGCGCGCCCGACCTGGCCGACGAGGAGACGGCGATCGCCCTGACGCTGAACCTGGGCTGGTTCTGGTGGCTGCGCAACTACCGACCGGAAGGCTCAGGTTGGGCCGAGCGCGTCCTGGTGCTCCTGCCGGACCGTGCGGTCCCGGATGACCCGGCGGACCCGATGTACTGGCCGCGGATGAACATGCGGCTGCTCGCCCTGTTCCTGACCGTGGAGAACAGGCCGCAGGGCCTCGTCATCACCGACGAGGAGCGCGCCTACGTGGAGCGCGTACGGGACGCCTTCTCGTCGCCCACCCCGCAGGGCGCCCGCTTCCCCGGGATCATCTGGCCGTTCTCGCTCTTCCACCTGGGCGGGGTGAGCGATGCGCGCGCGGCGCTGGACTCCGCCGTCGTCAACTGCCGCCGTTTCGGGGGCGAGTGGGAGCTCGGGGTGACGCTGATGTTCCGTGCGCACATGGCCGTCGACATGCACGGCAACATGCGCGGGCTGGACGACGACCTCACCGAGGCGCTGGACATCAGCCGCCGGGTGGGCGACCGCTGGATGCGGGCCCAGGTGTGCAGCGCCGTGGGCGAGGCCGCCATGGCGCGCGGCCGCTTCGACGAGGCGAAGGAGGAGTACGAGGAGGCGCTGCGGCTCGCCTACGAAGTGGGCGCGTACGCGGAGTCGCCGTTCCTGACGGCGCGCCTCGCCGAGATCGCCTACCGCTCGGGGGACCGCGAGACGGCGGAGAAGACCCTCGACGTGGCGAGCGAGGAGGCGGAGCAGTACGCGGTCGTGGACACCACGGCCTTCGTGGGGCTGCTGCGGGCGCATCTCGCCCTGGCCGACGGGGAGGTGGCCCGTGCGCGCGATTTGTGCGACGGGGCCCGCGACGTGTCCAAGGAAGGGACTCCGCCGCCGCAGTTCGAGGCGGCCCTCGGCCTGATCGACGTACGCATCACTGCAGCGGAGGCGGGCCCGAGGGTCGGTCTCGCGCTCCTGCTCGTCGTGTTGCGCGACGCGGTGGCGGCGAGCTGTGCGGAGGCGGTCACCGCCAGCCTGGTCGACGCCGGCGCCGAGCTCATGGCGCGCAGCGGTGATCTGCCGTGCGCGGTGCGGCTGTTCGCGGCATCGGACGTGCTGCGTGACGTCCAGGTCCGCCCGATGCCGGAGCGGGCCGAGTACGAGGCCGTCTCGGCCGGCGCGCGAGAGGCACTGGGCGACGTACGGTACGAGGCCGAGCGCGCGGCGGGCGCGGCTCTCGCGCACGAGGAGATCCTGGCCGAGCTGGCGTCCGGCGCCGACGCCGCCTGACCGACGGCCGTCTCAGCCGCAGCCGACGGCCGTCTCAGCCGCAGGTGAAGCGGGACTCCGCCCAGTCCGCGAGGGCGACGGAGCCGAACGGGGTGTGCGGTTCGGCCACGAGCCGGATCGTCTTGTGCCCGGCGAGGTTCACATGGACCGGCACGGCCGGGTCGTCGGCGTGCACGACCGGGGAGCTCCAGGCCCGCGCGCCGTCGACGTAGACGGAGAACCGGACCGCGCCGAGCCCCATCGTCATGTCGTCGATGCCCGCATACGCGTCGTACGCGGTGCAGGTGCGGTTGAGGTCGATGGTGACGGAGGACCGGCCGTGCACCGTGACGCCGTTCGCGTAGCTCTTGTTGCCGATCGACATGCCGTAGCGCTGCCACACCCAGCTGCTTTCGCCGAGCCGCATCTCGGGCTCGGTGCCGTCGCCCAGGAGGCCGTAGTCGAGCTGGTTCCACTGGTACGTGGCCGGCGCCGGCGGGGGAGTCGGCTTCGGGGGCGGCGGCTTGGGAGTGGGCTTCGGCTTGGGTGGCGTCGGCTTCGGAGTGGGCTTCGGCTCGGGCGGTGTGGGCTTCGGCGTGGGCTTGGGAGTGGGCTTCGGCTTCGGCGGCGTCGGCTTCGGGGTGGGCTTGGGCGCCGGAGGTTCGGGCTGGGCCTTCGGCGGTTCGGGGGAGGGCTTCGGCGGCACCGGCTGGGACACCGGCGGCTTCTCCGCCTTGGCCTCGGGCTCCGGCTTCGGGTCGCCGGCGAGCGCGATGGCGACGGCCACGGCGACCCCGGCCGCCACCACACCGGCGGCGATCCCGGCCTTCGC
>NZ_JAAGMG010001091.1 GCF_010548525.1 Streptomyces sp. SID14478 | reverse complement strand
GTCGCCTTCGACTACGGGCGGCGCGACGAGGTGCGGCTGCTGCGCACCAGGGCGCCCGGCATGGGCGAATGGCGGCGCAACGTACGGGTGGCCACCGGACCGGACGGCGCCCTGTACTTCCGCGCCGTGCTCCGGCCCGAGCTGCGCCGCCTGTTCGCGGCCGTGCTCGCCGAGCACCACCACGTCTCGCTCGACCACCAGCCGGAGCGCGCCGCCGAGTTGATCGGCCCGCGCCTGTGGCCGTGGCTCGGCCACGAGCCACCCGCCACCGGCCCCGACGGCGAGGTGCCCGTCGACGTCCTGCGCCGCCTCGTCGACCGCATCGAGGAACTCGGCGCACCCCGTTCCCGTACCGAACCCCCGGCAGGATGAGGAAGACCGACGTGACCCACCCCTCCGTTCCCCGGACCACGCCCCCCGCCCCCACCCCCGAGGAGGTCGGCGAGCAGGCCGCCGCCGTGCTGCGCGAGATCGGCCGCGCCGTCGTCGGCAAGCGGGACGCCCTCGAACTCGTCCTGCTCGGCGTCCTGGCCGGCGGCCACGTCCTCATCGAGGACCTGCCGGGCCTCGGCAAAACGCTGCTCGCCCGGTCCTTCGCCACCACCCTCGGCCTGGACTTCCGCCGCATCCAGTTCACGCCCGACCTGCTGCCGTCGGACGTCACGGGCGCCTCCCTGTACGACCAGCGCACGGGCGAGATGGTCTTCCACCCGGGGCCGGTCTTCACGCACCTGCTGCTCGCCGACGAGATCAACCGGACCCCGCCCAAGACGCAGGCGGCCCTCCTGGAGGCGATGGCCGAGTCACAGGTGACCGCGGACGGGGCGACGCGGCCGCTGGCCGACCCCTTCATGGTGATCGCGACCGCCAACCCCGTGGAGTACGAGGGGACTTACTCGCTGCCCGAGGCACAGCTCGACCGGTTCCAGCTCCGGGTGCGGATGGGCTACCTCACGGCCGACGACGAGACGAGCATGCTGCGCAACCGGGTCGGCCGGGCCGCGCCCGAAGCCGTCCTGGACACCCTCGCCGGGCCCGCCGACGTGGTGGCGTGGCGGGCCGCCGTGGAGCGCGTCGAGATCGACGACGACCTCCTCGGATACGCGGTCGCGCTGGTCAACGCCACCCGCGAGCACCCCCAGATCAGCATCGGCGCGTCCCCGCGAGGCGGCCTCGCGCTGGTCCAACTCGCGCGCGCCCGCGCCCTGTTGGACGGACGGGACTTCGTGGTACCGGAGGACATGAAGCGGCTCGCGGTGCCCGCGCTCGCCCACCGGGTCTCGCTGCGCCCCGAGTTGTGGGTGCGCGAGGTCTCCACGGACGACGTGCTCGGCGAGATCGTCGACCAGGTCGGGACGCCGTCGACGCGGCGCACGGCCGCCGTCCCCTCATGACGTCGCCGGCGCCGCGCCCCGGCGCGGCGGTGGT
>NZ_JAAGMG010001052.1 GCF_010548525.1 Streptomyces sp. SID14478 | reverse complement strand
CGTCGCGGCGCGGGCGGGTGCGGCTCGGGATGCGGCGGGCAGTTGGGTCGTTCGGGGCCCGGCGGCGGGGACGCGTGCCGTCCGGACACTGGCCGGCACCGGCACCACTCAGTCCCCGGTGGGCGCCCGCGCCGCCGGGGACCCGGGCGGCGTCTCCCAGGAGCCCGTCTGCCAAGTCGCCTCGGACAGCGGGGAGTTCCCGATCGGGACCGCGGTCCACCGGGGGCCGGACACGTACCACCCGGGCGGAGGGTACGAGCGCTGGTCGTTGGACCTGACCAACGCGACGGACTCGGGCTGCGGCAACATCCACCCGGTGCTCGTCCTCGTCGACGAGAAGCGCAAGCTCAGGCCCGCCCAGATCCAGTTGGAGTTCCACGACGGGGCGCGCTGGCGCCCGGTGCCGTTCGAGAAGACCGACCAGGACGAGAACCTGGGCGTCTTCGACGACGGCTTCCCCGGGTTCTCGGTCGGCCCCGGCAAGACGGTCACCGTGCGGGTCCGGCTCGCGTTCACCTCCGACACCCGCCCCGGCCACGTCGTCGCCGCCGCCGCGCTCGTGCAGCGCAGGGACGACGACGGCGACTGGGTGGGGGAGTCCCGCGACTACCCGTTCGACATCGTCGCGGGCGGCGGCGGCCGCACCCGGCCGGGCCTCGCGGAGGAACTGGCCCGGACCGGTCCGAGCGGCGCACTGCTCGGGCTGGGGGCCACCGCCGCCGCCCTCCTCCTCTGCGGCGGCGCCCTCGTGAGGGGAGCGCGGCG
>NZ_JAAGMG010001012.1 GCF_010548525.1 Streptomyces sp. SID14478 | reverse complement strand
CTGCGCGCCGCCGCCTCCGACGCCACCGACCGGCTGCACGGCGTCATCGGCCTGCTGCGCGAGGAGGACGACGAACCGGCGCCGCTCACCCCGCCCGGCGAGAGCATCGCCGAACTGGTCGAGCGCGCCGCCGAGTCGGGCCTGCCCGTCCACCTCCTGGGAGCACCCGCCCCCGACGACCGCACCGCCTACCGCCTGGTCCAGGAGGCGCTGACGAACGCCGCCAAACACGCGCCGGGCGCCCCCGTCACCGTAGAAGCACGGACCCGGGGCGGCGCGACCACGCTCACCGTCACCAACGGCAGCCCCCTGCACGCCCCCTCGCCCGGCAGCGGCAGCGGCACCGGGCTGCTCGGGCTGCGGGCCCGGATCACCGCGCTCGGCGGCACGTTCGACGCGGGCCCGCACGAGGACGGCTTCCGGGTCACGGCCCGGCTGC
>NZ_JAAGMG010000973.1 GCF_010548525.1 Streptomyces sp. SID14478 | reverse complement strand
GCGGCGCGCGTGTTCGCCGTGCTGGCCCTCCTGGTGGCGCCGGCCGCGGGCGTGCTGAGCGGCTGGGCCGCCCATGCGGACGCCCGCGTGGAGGCCCGCTCCCAGCAGGCGTCCCGGCATGAACAGCGGGCCGAACTGCGGGACGACGCCCCGCAGTTCGTGCCGTTCATGAGCGGCGCCCAGGACAACCTGGTCTCCCCGGTCGCCGTGCGCTGGACCGACCCGGCGGGCCGCACGATCACCGTTCTCGCCCCCGTTCCGGCGGGCCTGAAGCGCGGCGATGGCACCACGGTCTGGCTCGACGCCCAGGGCGACGTCACCGTGGCGCCCTGGCGTGCCGAGGACATCTGGTCGCACACGTTCGCCGCGGGCTTCCTCGTGGCCGTGACCGTCGCTGCCGTCGCCGTCACCGGCCGTCTCGTCCTGCGTCGGGTCCTGGACCGCCGGCGCCTCGCCGGCTGGGCGCGGGACTGGCGGCGCGTCGCGCCGGACGGGGGACCCCGCCCGCCCTGAGGCCCTCGGCCTTCCGTGGCCGACAGGCCCCCTGGCCAGAGCCGTTCGGCCCCTGGCCGCCCGGGCCCCGGGCGGCCATCGTCGAGGTATCGCACGACGGCAGTCCGGACAGTGCGAGGACCGCCGCCAGGGCCATGCGCCGACCCACGCGGCCCAGGTGGCGGACCCACCGGAGGGAAGGGTTCCCGGCCGTCGTGCGCGCCCCCAGAAGGAGGCAGCCCATGACCACCACGGCCCCGCGCATGAGTCAGACCCTGCCCGACGCACACCGCGTCAGGCTGCTGCGCATCGCCCGCGAGGTGGCCTTCCCGCAGGACTGCAGGCTCTTCGAGGAGGGCTCGCGCGCCGACCGCTTCTGGATCGTACGCAGCGGCAGCGTCGCCCTCGACATGCGCGTACCGGGACAACGCGCGCCCATCGTCGAGACGTTGGGGCGCGGGGAACTCATCGGCTGGTCCTGGCTCTTCCCGCCCTATGTGTGGCAACTCGGGGCGCAGACCGAAACCCCGGTGCGCGCGCACGAGTTCGACGCCGTCACCGTGCGGCTGCTGTGCGCCTCCGACCCCGGCCTCGGCTCGTTCGTCGCCCAGTGGGTCGGTCAGGTCCTCGCCCACCGCCTGAGCGTCACCCGCTCCCGGCTCCTGGACCTGTACGCGCCGT
>NZ_JAAGMG010000933.1 GCF_010548525.1 Streptomyces sp. SID14478 | reverse complement strand
CCGGAAGTGCGGCGGCGAGCGCGAGCAGGGCGGCGACACCGCCGCGTACGAGGGGGCTGGTCATGGGGCGAGGGAATCCCGGCCGGGGCCGGGCGCCGGTGCGCCGCGCGGCGTGGTCCCCCGAAAATCCGTTGATCAGCCCAGCGGAAACTAGGTACCGTAAGCAGAAACCTAGGAGTCCTAGGAAATGTCCAGGGAAGCGCAACCGGCGGACGTACGGGCGCGAGCGGGAGCGGAGCGGCGATGATGATGGCCAGAGCGGGCCTGACCAGGGAGCGGGTGGTGGCGGCCGCCGCCGATCTCGCCGATGAGGTCGGCTTCGAGCACCTCACCGTCGCGGCGCTCGCCCGCGGCTTCGGCGTCAAGGACGCGAGCCTGTACGCGCACGTCAAGAACCTCTCCG
The DNA here is from genome assembly GCF_010548525.1 of Streptomyces sp. SID14478. Classification (GTDB taxonomy): domain Bacteria; phylum Actinomycetota; class Actinomycetes; order Streptomycetales; family Streptomycetaceae; genus Streptomyces. The sequence continues at coordinate 764 of NZ_JAAGMG010000933.1, read as the reverse complement.
AGGTGCGCACCGAGGTCGCGATCCTGGCGGGCCTCGACCTCGCCGACCGGATCGCGGACGCGCTGGCGGGCCGGGCGGGCCGCGACGCGCTGCTCGCGTTCGCCGACGCCTACCGCGACTTCGCCCTGAGCCACCCCGGCCGGTACGCGGCGACCCAGCAGCAGGACCTCGACCCGTCGGCGTTCGACGAACACCCGGGCCTGCGCCGCAATCTCACCTGCACGCACGCCCTGCTCCAGGGGTACGACCTGGCCGAGCCGGACCTGACCGACGCGAGCCGGCTGCTGCGCAGCACCTTCCACGGCTTCGTCAGCCTCGAACTCGCGGGCGGCTTCCGGCACGCCCGCGAACCGGACGCGAGCTGGGAGCACCTCGTCGAGGCCCTGCACGTCGCCCTCACCAACTGGCCGGGGAGGAAAGACAGTTGATCACCTCTCACACCCTGCGCGTCCCCGGCGCGGCGCTCCACTACGAGCTCCGGGGCGAGGGCCCGCCCCTGCTCCTGCTGCCCGGTGCGGGCGGCGACGCGGCCGTGCTCGACCCGGTCGCCGACGCGCTGACCGACACCTTCACGGTCCTCACGCACGACCCGCGGGGCTATTCGCGCAGCACCCTGGACGGCCCGCACACCGAGCAGCAGGTCGCCGTGCACGCGGACGACGCCCTGCGCCTGCTGGACGCGGTGGCGCCCGGCGAGCCCGCCTACGTGGCGGGCGCGTCCAGCGGCGCGATCGTCACCCTCGACCTGCTGGCCCGCCACCCGG
>NZ_JAAGMG010000897.1 GCF_010548525.1 Streptomyces sp. SID14478 | reverse complement strand
GCCTGCGGCGCGGTGACGGAGTCGGGCAGTTCGGCGAGGGCGCAGGTCGGCACGGCGGCGTACTCGGCCCAGCCCGCGCTCATCGGGTGGCCCACGACCCGGCGCCCCGCCTCGGGCCCGCTGCCGTCCGCGGCCTGCTGCACGACCAGACCGGCGACGTCCTTGCCGGGCTGCCAACTCGCCCCCGGCTCCTCCAGCTTGAACGTCTCGCCGCGGTTCACCGAGTACGCCTCGACCTTGATCAGCGCCTCGTCGGGGCGCAGCCGCGGCTGCGACAACTCGGCGAGGACGACGTGCGGTTGACCGATGTGGGCCTTGCCCGTGGGTACGTAAGCTCTCATGCCGACAGTGGACCCGGCGCGGGGGAGCGGCGGCCAACAACCGGCCGCCGGATACGACAACCGGCGGTTGTCCTCGCGGGTCCGCGGGGTCGGTGAGAGCCGTGAGGTCCGCTTCCTTAGGGTGGGGCGCATGGAGCAGAGCCCCGATCCCGGCCCCGACCTCGATCTCGCGCAGGTCCGCGCCTTCGTCGCCGTCGCCGACGAGCGGCACTTCGGGCGCGCCGCCGCCCGCCTCGGCATCACCCAGCAGGCACTGTCCAAGCGGGTCGCCCGGCTGGAGTCGACGCTGGGGGTGCGGCTCTTCGAGCGGGGCGCGCGCGGGGTCGGGGCGACCGCTGACGGCGCGCGGTTCCTGGAACCCGCCCGGCAGGTCCTCGACGCGGGCCGGGCTGCCGTCGACGCCGTGCG
>NZ_JAAGMG010000858.1 GCF_010548525.1 Streptomyces sp. SID14478 | reverse complement strand
CCCGGGAACTGGCCGCGGCCGTCAGCGCCGCCCTGGACAATGTGCGCAGGCACGCGGGCGAGGGCGCGCACACCTGGATCCTGGTCGAGGACGAGCCGGACGCGGTCGTCGTGACCGTCAGGGACGACGGGCCGGGCATCCCGGAGGGCCGCCTCGCCCAGGCCGAGGGCGAGGGGCGGCTCGGCGTCGCCCAGTCCATCCGGGGCCGGCTGCGCGACATCGGCGGCACCGCCGAACTGATCTCGGTGCCGGGGCAGGGCACCGAGGTCGAACTGAACGTACCGAGGAAGACGACGACGTGAACGGCGCGGCCGACCGGCCGGCCCGGTCATCACGGTCATCACGGGGGAAGGCAGGACGGGAACCATGAGCGAACCACGCGAAGCGATCAGGGTGATGGTGGTCGACGACCACCCGATGTGGCGCGACGCCGTCGCCCGCGACCTGGCCGCGGCCGGGCTCGACGTCGTCGCCACGGCGGGCGACGG
>NZ_JAAGMG010000802.1 GCF_010548525.1 Streptomyces sp. SID14478 | reverse complement strand
GTCGCCGCGTACCCGTGGCCGGTGCTGGCCTTCTCCGCGTTCGGCGACTTCACGCCCACCGTGACCGACCAGGAGGCGGCCGAGCGGGAGACCCTGCGTCTCGCCGAGGGCGCCGTCGCCGGACTGCGCAAGGCCCACCCGGAGGTGGAGGTCGATCTCTACGTCGCGCCCGGCGACGCCGCGGGCCATCTCGTCGCGCACTCGCGGGACGCCGACCTGGTCGTCGTCGGGCGCCACCGCCGCCGCCTGACCCGGCCCGCCCCCATGCTCGGCTCGGTCACCCAGGCCGTGCTGCTGCACGCGGCGAGCCCGGTCGCGGTCGTCCCCCCGGCCGACGCGTAGGCCCTCAGCGCAGCACCACGCACCCGTGCCCGGCCAGCTCGTCGAGCAGGCCGGGGGCGAGGTGTACGTCGTTCCAGCGCAGGTCCAGCTTCTCCAGTGCGGGCAACTGCGTGATCCAGTGCGGGAGTTCGCGCAGGCGATTGCCGCGCAGGTCCAGTCGGCGCAGCCGGGGCAGGCCCCGCAGCGCCTCGGGGACGGCGTCGAAGGCGTTCTCGCGCAGCTCCAGTTCGCGCAACTCGCGCAGTGCGCGTACGGAGGCGGGGAGCGTGCCGAGCCGGTTGCCGCGCAGCCACAGTTCCCGCAGCGAGGTCAGCGCGCCGAGGTTCTCGGGGAGGGAGGTCAACTCATTGTGCTGGGCGCGCAGTTCGACGAGGCCCCGCATCGCGCCCAGCGTCGCCGGCAGCGACGTCAGACGGTTCTCCCCGACGTTCAGGTACGCCAGCCGGTCCAGCGCGCCGAGTGTGTCCGGCAGGTCCGTGAGCCGGTTGTCGTGCAGGTAGAGGAACCGGTTCAGGCCGGTCAGGTCGCCCAGCCGGGACGGCACCGCGGTCAGCAGGTTGTGGCCGAGGTCCAGGGTGTGCAGCCGCGTCAGGGTGCCGATGCGGTCGGGCAGGCGGGTGAGGCGGTTGTCGGGAAGCAGCAGCACTTCGAGGGCCGGGTGCTGCCACACCTCGTCCGGTACGCGGTCCAGCCCGGCGCGCCAGTAGTTGAGCGTCCCGTCGTTCACGGCCACAGCAACTGCTTGTGCCACCCGTCGGCGGTGCGCCGGTACGTGAGGCGGGTGTGCCTGCGCGCCTTGTCGCCCTGCCAGAACTCGACCGACTCCGGGCGGACCGTGTGCAGGGTCCAGCCGGGCGCGACGGCGTCCGGGTCCGCGGCGAGGCGGGCGCGGGCCTCCCGCACCGCGGCGTCCCGTTCGGCCAGGTCCGCCAGCGGCTGGGACTGGCGGCCCAGGAGCGCCTCCGCGCGGGCGTCCTCGCCCCGTGCCCGGAAGTCGGCCGCGCTCGCCTCGGCGGATGCCGCCGTGACCGGGCCGCGCACCCGCACCTGCCGGGCCAGTGCCGACCAGTAGAAGGTGAGCGCCGCGTACGGGCGCGCGGCGAGATCGCCGGCCTTGACGCTGCCGCCGTCCGACGCGAACTGCCAGCCCTCGGCGGTCACCGCCTTCAGGATCAGGGTGCGGGCCTGCGGGTTTCCGTCCGCCCCGGCGGTCGACAGCGTCATCGCGTGCGGCTCGCGCACCCCGGCGTCCAGCGCCCCCAGCAGCCAGTCGGCGAACAGCTCGCCCGGGGTGTCCGGGGTGGCGCCCGGGTCGAAGCCGGGCAGATCACCCGCGAACACCTCGATGCCGCGCAGCAGTTGACGCAGGTCGTCCATGATCTCCTCCGTGGGGCCGCCGTATGGTGCTAATGGTTGACGGAGAACCTATCATTAGGGTCATGCGTGACTTCAGCACGGCGGGACCCGACGCCACCCGGCTCGTCCTCGACCTCGCCCTCACCATCCGGCACGACGGGAACGGCGGCGTGGCCGACGACCTGCTCACCCCCGAGGACCTCACCGCGTGGGTGCATGCGCACGCCGCCGCACTGCCCCTGGAACCCGGTCTCACCGGCGACGCGGAGAGCCTGCGACGCGTGCGCGAGACGCGCGCAGCCGTGCGCGCCCTGTTCGCGAGGGCCGTACGCCCGGGGGAGCCCAGCCCGGCCGACGCCCGCCGGCTGCTGCCCGTCGCCGACG
>NZ_JAAGMG010000756.1 GCF_010548525.1 Streptomyces sp. SID14478 | reverse complement strand
CCGCCCTCGCGACGGGGGTGTCCATCGCCTCGTACACGGTGCTGGACGGGCTCGGCGTACGGGCGTCCGGCTCGGCCGCGGGCTACACCGCGTGGCTGATGGTCCTCGGCGGCTGCGGGGTCCCCGTGTACGCGGCGTACCGCTGGCGCGGCGAACTGGCCGCCACCCTGCGGCCGTTCGCCGTGCGCGGGCTGCTGGGCGCGGCGCTGTCCGTGGCGGCGTACGGCCTGGTGCTGTGGGCCCAGACCCGGGCGGACCTGGCCCCGATCTCGGCGCTGCGGGAGTCGTCGATCATCGTGGGGGCGGCGATCGGCGCGGTGTTCTTCAAGGAGCGCTTCGGCATGCCGCGGATCGTCGCGGCCGGGGTGATGGTGGCCGGGATCGGGCTGATGCTGCACGCGGGGTGAGGGCCGCGTCAGTCGGTCCCGGCGTGCTTGAACGCCGTGTTCACCGCGGTGATGCCGCCGTCCACGGGCAGGACGACGCCGGTCACCCACGCCGCGTCCCGGGACGCCAGGAAGGCCACCGCCGCCGCGATGCCCTCGGGCTCCCCGACCCGGCCGAGGGGGTACAACTCCCGCAGGGCGTCCGGGTCCCGGCCCTGCTCGGACCACGCGAGGGTGCGGACGGTGCCGGGGGCGACGAGGTTGACGCGGACGCCGCGTGGGCCGGCGTGCCCGGCGAGGGTGCGGGTCAGCGAGACCAGGCCCGCCTTGGCGGCGCTGTAGGCGTGGTTGCCGAAGTCCTGGAGGCCGTTCACGGAGCCGATGGTGACGATGGCGCCGCGGCCCGAGGCGACGAGGTGCGGGAGGGCGGCGCGGCTGCACCGGTAGGCGCCGGTGAGGGTGAGGTCCAGGTCGCGGGCCCAGCCCTCGTCGTCCTCCTCCTCGAAGAGCGCGGCGTCGGGGTGGCAGGCGTAGGCGTTGTTGACGAGGACGTCGAGGCGGCCGAAGGCGTCGACGGCGTGCGCGACCGCCCCTTCGACGGAGGCCCTGTCCCCCACGTCGCAGGCGAACTCCCTTGCGGTGCCGCCCTGTTCGCGGATCTCCGCGGCCACCTTGCGCGCGGCCGGCTCGTCGATGTCGGTGACGAGGACCTGGGCGCCCTCCTGCGCGAGACGGTGGGCGACGGCGGCGCCGATGCCGCGCCCCGCGGCCGTGACCAGGACTGCGTACCCCTCGAAGCGTGTCATGCGGTGACGCTACCCGGGCCCCGGGGCGCCGTCTCCTACAGGGTGGGGGTCACCCGGCCTGCGCCTGCCGCACCGCCTTCACCAGGGCCTGGGCGCGGGGGTCGGCGGTGACGCCCTTCTGCATGCCGTTCGTGACGTAGCCGAACGCGATGCCGGACTCCGGGTCGGCGAAGCCGAGGGCGCCGCCGCGGCCCGGGTGACCGAACGAGTCCGGGCCCAGGAGCGGTGAGGCGACGCCGTGCAGCATGTATCCGAGGCCGAAGCGGGACGGGGCGACGAGCACCCGGTCGGGGCCCAAGGACCGTTCGCCGCGCGCGAGTTGCACGGTCTCGGCGGTGAACAGCCGCTGCCTGCCGTCGACTTCACCGATGAGCGAGGCGTAGAAGCGGGCGAGGCCCTCCGCCGTGCCGATGCCGTTGGAACCGGGGAGCTGGGCGGCGCGGTAGCCGGGGTCGTTCTCGTCCGGCGCCGGGGTGATCGTGTCGAAGGCCCGCCGGGTCAGCGACGCCGGGTCCGTGTACGCCTCGACGAGGGCCCGCTTGGGGCGCGAGCGCGGGGCGCCGGGGACTGCCGGGGGTGCGACGGGCCCGACGCGTCCGGCGCGGTGGGCGCGGTC
>NZ_JAAGMG010000721.1 GCF_010548525.1 Streptomyces sp. SID14478 | reverse complement strand
AGGCCCAGCCGAACCGCCGGTACTTCGCCGACCTGTGCCCGACCATCGCGTCCAGCGTGTTCACGGCGCGGAAGGCGAGCAGCCCCGGCACCCCGCCGACGGCCCCCCACACCAGCGCCCCCACGACGGCGTCCGAGGTGTTCTCGGCGACGGACTCGACGACCCCCCGCGCGATCGCGTCGGCGTCGAGTCCCTGCGGGTCCCGCCCGCACAGCCGCGGCAGCAACTCCCGTGCCAGCTCCACGTCCCCGGCCTCCAGCGCGGACCCGACGGCCCGGGCCTCCCGGCCCAGCGAGGT
>NZ_JAAGMG010000692.1 GCF_010548525.1 Streptomyces sp. SID14478 | reverse complement strand
ACGAACAGGGCGCGACACTGGCGGACGCGGCGCGGCTGCTCGGGGCCCCGGTCCTGGTGGTCGCGCAGGCGGGGCTCGGCACCCTGAACTCCGTCCAGCTGACGGCCGAGGCGCTGCGGGCCCGGGGCCTGGAGCAGGCAGGCGTGGTCATCGGGAGCTGGCCGCGGCAGCCGGGGCTCGCCGAGCGGTGCAATGTCGCGGATCTGCCCGAGGTCGCCGGGGC
>NZ_JAAGMG010000652.1 GCF_010548525.1 Streptomyces sp. SID14478 | reverse complement strand
CCGAGCAGGGCATCCTCGTGGCCCTCGCGCTCCTGGTGGGCGTGGGGCTCGGCACGTTCCTGACCCGGGCGGTGGTGCCGCTGATCGTGCTGACCGGCGACGCGACCCGGCCCGTGCCCGACGTACTCGTCCGACTGCCCCTGCACCAGGTGGCGTTGCTGCTCGTGGGCGTGGCCGTCACGCCCGTACTGATCACCGCGGGTCTGGCGCTGCGCAGGCCGCCGCGCGCCGCGACCGCGCTGCGCGCCCAGGGAGGCGAGTGAGATGGCCGCTGCGACGAAGGCCGTGGCGCCCTGGGTACGCACCCGGCTGCGCACCGCACCGGGGGCGGCGGCCGCGCTGTTCCTGCTCGTGCTGCTCACCTCGTGCCTGGCCGCCGCGTTCCCGCGGGCCGTGGACCGCTACGAGGACAAGGGGCTGCGGCAGGCCGTCGCCGACGAGGCGCCGAGCCGGATGATCCTGAACATCACCGCGTCCGACTCCGACGCCGGGCTCCCGCCCGAGTTCCAGGGCGAGAAGCCCACGGCCCGCGCGATCGGGGCCGCGTACCGGAAGATCACCGCCTCGCTGAAGGAGCCGTTCGTCGCGGACCCGCGCGAGTCGTCGTACGGGGCGCGCAGCCCGGAAGGCATGGCATCCCCGGAGGACTGGCTGCCCCAACCGGACGGTCTGCCGCCGGAGTTCACGATGTACGCGCAGAACGGGCTCGCCGCGCACACCGAGGTGACGGCGGGCCGGCTGCCCGGCGCGGACTTCACGGCCGACCGGATCGAGGCCGCCGTGACGCGGGACACCGCACGGCGGATGCACCTGAAGGTGGGCTCGGTGCTGCACGTCCCGGGCGCCGACGCACGCCCGATCGCCGTGCACATCACGGGAGTCGTCGTCCCGCGCGACGCCTCGGGCGCGTACTGGTCGGCGACACCGCTGCTGCGCACCGCGGCGCTGCGCAGCACCGACGCGATACCGCCCTCGCACTTCTGGGCGGCCGGCCTGCTGCTCCACCCGGACGCCGCGCCCGCGCTCGTGAACACCTCGGGCCAGGCCGAGCAGTACTGGCAGATCGCCCCGGACACCTCGGCGTTCACGGCCCGCCGGATTCCCGCCCTGAAGGCCGGGCTGGCGTACACGATGAACGGCCCCGGACTGCCGGCGGTGCGCAAGGCGACCGGCAGCACGACCACGGACGTCAGCAGCGGCCTGACCGATGTCATCGCCCGCTTCGAGGAGTTGCGCTCCGGCATCACGCCGGTGGTGGCCGTCGCCGCGTACGGCACGGGCACCGTCGCCTGCATCGTGCTGCTGATGGCGGGCGGCCTGGCCGCGGACCGGCGGCGCGCCGAACTCGCCCTGCTGCGCTCGCGCGGCGGTTCGCTGCGCGGCATCGGCGGACGG
>NZ_JAAGMG010000620.1 GCF_010548525.1 Streptomyces sp. SID14478 | reverse complement strand
CGGCGTCGTCGTACGGCTGCCCTGGGCCGGTGACCTGGGCATCCACGCGGCCACCGTCGAGCGACTGCGGCACGACCTGCTCGACCCCGGCGATCCACTGGTGGCGGCCGACGCCCCCAGCCCGTACTACACGCCCTGGACGCTGCTGCTGGGCTGCGTGGCGAAGGCCACCGGGCTCGGTGTCTTCGTGGTGCTGCGGATCGCGGCGCTGGTGTCGCTGGCGCTGCTCGGCACGGGGGTGTGGGCGTTCGTGGGTACGTTCCTGGCGAGCGCGGCGAGCGCGGCGAGCGCGGCGAGCGCGGCGAGCGCGGCCGGGCGGTGGCGGCGGGCCGGGGCTGCCGCGCTGGTGCTGCTGTCCCTGGTGCTGCTGTGGGGGACGACGCTGTTCGACTGGAGCGGCTTCCTCGGCCTGAACTCCCTTGCCCTGACGGTCTCCTACCCCAGCACGTTCGCGCTCGGCGCGACGTTCTGGCTGTGGACGCTGCTGCGCCGCGCGCGCAAATGGGGGCACTGTCTCGGGGCGGGCGCGCTGTGGGCGGTGATCCTGCTCAGCCACCAGTTCACCGGCGTCGTCGCCTCGCTCGGGGCGCTCGCCATGGTCCTGGGGGCGCGGCCGTGGCCCTCGCGGGCCAGGTGGACCCGGCTCGGGGCCGGATGCGTACTCGGTCTGGCGCTGCTGGCCCTGTGGCCGTACTACTCCTTCTTCGGCCTCTTCGGCGTCGGCGGCCTGGAGGAGATCCACCGCTCCCTGTACCGGGACCTCACGGGCCGGTTCTGGCTGGTGGCCCTGGTCGGCGGCGCGGCGCTGGTGCTGCGCGCGCGGCGCGACCGGCGCGACCCGCTGGTGCTGTGCTGCCTGTTC
>NZ_JAAGMG010000572.1 GCF_010548525.1 Streptomyces sp. SID14478 | reverse complement strand
GCCGCAGTCGCCCCCGGGTCCGCCCGAGCCCGCCCGGGCCCTGGCCGTCGCCCTGCTCAACCTCTGTGGCCTGGGCCTGGGTTACGTGTTCCTGCGCAAGTGGCTGCTTGCCGCGCTGTGCCTGGCCGCGACGGTCGCGCTCCTCGTCGTCGCCCTGCCCGCGGACCCGGACGGCGTACCGGCCTGGGCGCTCGTCGGCTATCCGGTGCTGCTGCTCCTCGCGGCGGCGGACGGCGCCCGCCGCGGCCTGCGCACCCGCTCAACTACCGTACGCATACGGCCTGTTGTCGCCCTCGTGCTCGGCTTCGTCCTGCTCGCCGTGCCCGCAGGGGGAGCGGTCGCCTACGGCGGACTGCGGGACGACGCGGTCGAGGACATGCTGCTCGACCGGCTCGCCGCGACCGACGCGCTCGTCAAGGATGCCGCCGCGCGGCCCTTCGCCCAGGCCCGCCCCGACTACGAGACCGCGCTGAGCCGCTACCGCGCCCTGACCGAGGACCACCCGGACTCCCGCGCGGCGCACCGCGTCCACGCCAGCCTCGACACCTACTACAAGTCCGTCTCCGCGCCGTACGCGAAGCAGGACCACTGTGCGGCCGTCGCCTCGCTCGACTATCTGCGGGGCGTGCCGAAGGGCATCGGTCACGACGTCCTCGGCGACCTCGTGACCTGGCCCGACAAGCCGCTCGCGGTGTCCCTCCTGAAGTGCGGCACCGGCAAGCTGGGCTCCGCCGACAGTGACGGGACCGGCGGCGAACTCGGTCAACTCCTGCGGACGTTCCCGAAGTCGGCGCAGGCGGGAGAGGTGGAGCCCGCCGTGCGCGCCGCCGTCGGCGACCACACGGGCGAGCTGTCCGGCGCCGAACCCTGCCGCGCCACCGAGGAGTTGCGTCACATCAGGGACACGGCGAAGGCGCTGCCCGCACCCGCTCCTGCCCATCTGCGGGGCAGCGTCGACGGTGCGGTCAGGAACGGCGACTACGCCTGCGGGATGGACGAGTTCAAGGACGGGAAGTTCGCCGAGGCCCGCAAGACGCTGGCCGACTTCGCAGGGACGTACAAGAGCGACAAGCGCCGCGGCCGGGCCCAGCAGGTCGCCATCGCCGCGGAGATCGCCGGTCAACTTCCCGCGGCGGGAGCCGAGCTGCCGCCCACCAAGGCGCCCGGCGGCGCCCGGATGCAGATGGTGATCAGCAACGACGGGCCCGACCCCGTCGAGATCCTCTACACGGGCCCCGTCACCGGCCGCGTCACCATCGGCGCGTGCGGTTCGTGCGCCTCGTACAGCAGCGAGGCCGTGGGCCGGAGCAAGGCCTGCAAGGCGAGCGGCAAGAGCTACCCGAAGAAGACGCTGCGGCTGCCCGCGGGGACGTACCACTTCCTGCACAAGCCGGGCGGCACGCAGGCCACCGCCAGCAGCCGCGCCGCCGACGGCCACATCCAGCCCGGCTATACGTACACGCAATGCAGTTACGTCGTGGGCAGCGGACTCGGCACGGACCTGTGAGGGCGGCGAACGAGGCACGGTGAAGGGAACGGTTACCACGGACGCGTCCGCCCAACTCCCCGCCCTGTGGAGCCTCTTGACGCCCTGTTGGGCCTCTTGACGCACTGTGGCCCCGCCTGCACCCTGACCCTCCGGGAAAGCGTTTTCCATCCGAGGTGACGCGAGACCGAAGGGTGAGGCCATGAGAGACCGCACCACGATGACGACGATCGCCCTGCTGGCCGCGGGCGCCCTGCTCGGCGCGCTGCCCGCGCAGGCCGCCGCGCCGCACACCACGACCGACGCCACCGCGCTCG
>NZ_JAAGMG010000541.1 GCF_010548525.1 Streptomyces sp. SID14478 | reverse complement strand
GGCGCACGGCCGGGACCTGGCGGACTTCACGGGCGGGGCGCAGCCGGTCGCGGACGCGTTCGCGAAGGCGTCCCCGGCGCCGCCGCCCTCCGTGTTCCGCTGACGGGTGTTCCGCTGACGGGCCGGGTCAGTACGTGGCGACCTCGACCGACGGCTTGTGGTCGTGCCACGTACAGAACACCGACACCTTCTGATCGCCGGACGTGAACTCCACGCGGATCCACGTCGGTTGCTTCCACACCTGGACGCCCCAGCCGGCGCTCGGCGTCGCGGACACCAGGGTCGCCGACGTCTGGCCGAGGTCGAAGACGGCGCGGCCGCCGGTCGTCGGATAACTCTTCACGGTCCCGGAAGACGTGCCGGCGGGGGCCGACGTGCCCGGCCGGGGCGAGGCCGACGGCGTCCGGCCGCCCGGCGGGGTGGACGACGCCGCCG
>NZ_JAAGMG010000499.1 GCF_010548525.1 Streptomyces sp. SID14478 | reverse complement strand
GGGTCGTCGACGCGTCGGCCGCGGCCTCGGTGCGCAGCCGCTCCGCCTCCGTCTCGGCCTGCGCCTGCAGCGTGCGTACGCGCTCGGCGGCCTCGGAGCGCAGCCGCTCGCTCTCGTCGGCGGCCTCCCGGCGCAGCCGCTCGGACTCGGCCCGTGCGTCGTTCAGCGTCGTCTCGGACGACGTCAGGCGCTCCTCGGCCTCCGTGTGCAGCCGGGTCAGCTCGCGGGCCGCCTCGTCCTGCCGGGCGCTTATGGCGCGCTCGGCCTCGTCCTTCAGGGACTGGGCGGCGCTCTCCGCCTCGGACCGGGTGGTCTCGGCCTGCTCCTCGGCCTCGGTGCGGTAGCGCTCGGCCTCCGCGCGCGTGCGCTCCAGCGTCTCCTCGGCCTGCTTGCGCAGCGACGTGGCCCGCTCGATGGCCTCGGTGCGCACCCGCTCGCTCTCGGCGGTCGCCGCGGCCCGCAGCTCGTCGCCGTCGGTGCGCGCCTTGGACAGCAGCTCCTCGGCGGTCTTGGCCGCCTCCTCGATCTGCTGGACGGCCTCGCGGCGGGCCTCGGCCCGGATCCGCTCGCCCTCCTCGACGGCCTCGGCCCGCAGCTGCTCGGCCTCGCCGCGCAGCCGGCGCGCCTCCTCCTGCAGCTCGACGGTCTTGGCGCGGTACTCCTTGGTGTCGTCCTTGGCCGCGCCCTTGAGCTCCTCGGCCAGGTCGTGCGCCTCGCCGCGCAGCCGGTCCGACTCGGCCTCCGCCTCGCGGCGGATCCGCTCGGCCTCCTCGGTGGCGGCCTTCGTCGTCGACTTGGCTTCCTCGGAGGCCTTGTTCAGGACCTCCTCGGCGGTGCGGGCGGCCTTCGCGAGCTCGCCCGCGGTCTCCTCCGCCGTGACCGTACGGGCCTTCTCCTTGGCCTGCGCGATCAGCTGCTCGGCCTCGGCGCGGGCGTCGGCGACGAGCTGCTCGGCCTCCGACTTGACGCTCTCGGCGTCCTTGGTGGCCTCCGCGACGAGCCGGGCCACCTGCTCCTTGGCCGTGCGCGTGCGCTGCTCGTTGGCCGACTCGGCGCCCGCGAGCTGCTTGGCCGCCGCGTCCTTGGCCTCGGTGAGCACCTTCTCGGCCTCGGCGCGGGCCTCGCGCAGCGCGGTGTCCGCCTCGGCGATGCGCTGCTCGGCGGC
>NZ_JAAGMG010000453.1 GCF_010548525.1 Streptomyces sp. SID14478 | reverse complement strand
GGCGCAGGACCGTCACCGAGGCGACGTCGCGCGGCGCCGGGTAGGTCACCGCGAGCGCGTCACCGGCGGCCGGTGCCGCGGCGGCGCGGTAGGGGTTCTCGGGGACGCCGTCCGCGGCCGCGGACAGGGTGCTGCCCTCCGCCGCAGCGGGGCCTCCGCTCACCGTGGGACCTCCCGGCCGCTGCACCGTGAACTCCCGGACGACCAGCCAGCTCGTCTGGTCGGCCGTCGCGCGGGCGCGCACGTACCGGGCCTTCGTCCCGCTCGGCACGTCCGCCGTCCACGTCGCCTTCCCCGTGAACTCCGTGCCCAGCGCGTGCCATGTCTTCCCGTCCGACGAGTACTCGAGGACGCCCTGGTGGAGGTAGTCCTCGGTGCTGCCGGGCTTGCCCATGGCCACCGTCACCGAACCGAGCTCCTGCTCCTTGCCGAGGTCGACGTCGACGCTCTCGCCGGACTGCGGGGCGCGGCTGCTCCAGAAGTACGTGGAGTCGTCGCCGTCCGTCATCCGGTCGGCCGTGTTGCCGTTGTAGACCGGGATCCCCGTCGTGGCGCTCGGCTGCGGCTCCAGGCCGAGCAGGGCGTTGGACGTGTCCCGCACCTTCGCGAAGAACGGCGCGAGCACGCCCTCCCCGACGACCACCGGCACCTTGTTGCCGTTCAGATCGGTGTAGCGGTACGACGTCGCCTCGGCGACGAGCCCGGGCAACTGCTGGCGCAGTTTCCAGGCGGCGGCCGTGTGCCCGGCGCGCTGCTCCTCCAGCATGCGGGTCGCCGCGATCCCGGCGACGCCCCAGGCCCGCGCCGAGTCCAGCCACGGCCCGGCGTCGTCGACGAAGCCCTTCTCGACGCCGCCGCCGCGCAGGGTCGCCGGTGCGTCGCGCAGCGCCGCGAAGGCGTCCTTCAGCCGGGACGCCGGAACCGAGCCCGCCCAGTAGCCCTTGATCAGGGCCGAGAGTTCCGGCGCTTCGGACGCGTTGAGCGGCGAACTGTGGTTGACGTCCGTGAAGGCCCGCAGCGCCCGCTCGGCCTTGGCGCTCCCACCGGCGGCCTCCCGCACGGCGCCGGCGTAGGACGCGTCGGGGTCGTAGGCCTCGTCGTTCCACGTGTAGTCGGCGACGGTGTGCAGGGCGAGTTTCGACGCGTACGGCTGGATCATCGGGTTGGCGGTGATCCCGGCCAGCTGCTCGGCAAGACCCTTCTCCCGGCCGACGAACGGACCGAGGAAGAGGCGCCCGGTCGCGTAGTCGTTGACGGGGTAGTTGTCCCAGGTCAGGATCGGGTGCGCGAAGACGTCCTTGGCCCGCTTCGCCTGCTCCACCGTCATCGTCGGCGCGACCACGCCCTCACCCGTCCACTCGACCAGGACGTCCTTGTCGAGCTGTCCGGCGAGCGCGGTCTTGTAGGGCGTGGAGGTGGTGTTGTAGTACTCCGTCGGCACCATCTGCAGCGGCAGCGCGCCGTCGTGCGTCGCGATGAACTGCTGGTTGACGCGGTTGAGCAGATAGGCCTGCGCCTGCCCGGCCGCACCGCCGCCGGTGCCCCACTTCGCCTTGTCGGCGTCGCAGTTCCAGTCGGTGTAACTGATGTCGTCGAGCGGCACGGCGAACTGGCGTACACCGATGTCCCACAGCGTCTGGAACTTGTCGGTGAGGGCCTTGAGGTCGTCGTCGGAGCTGTAGCAGACGCTGAGGCCGGGGGAGAGGGCGTAGGTGAACTCGACGTGGTGCGCCCGCGCCCGGTCCACCAGCTCCTTCAACTGGGCGAGCTGGTCGGCGGGGTAGGAGTCGCGCCATTTGGCCCGCAGGTACGGGTCGTCCTTCGGCGAGTACACGTAGATGTTCATCTTGTGCGCGCCGTAGTAGTCGAGCTGGTCCAGGCGTGCCTGGTGCGACCACGGGGTGCCGTAGAAGCCCTCGATGACGCCGCGCACCGGTGTCGCGGGCCAGTCGCGCACGGCGAGGCCGCGCACCGTCGCGCCGGGGGACTTCCGGTGCGGCAGCACCTGGCTGAGGGACTGCGCCGCGTAGTAGGTGCCGGTCGCGTCCGCCCCGGCGAGGACGATGCGGCCCGCGCCCTCGCCGCGCGCC
>NZ_JAAGMG010000410.1 GCF_010548525.1 Streptomyces sp. SID14478 | reverse complement strand
GTGCCGGGTGAAGCGCCCCATGCGCCACGCCTTGCCGCCGCCGATCCGGCCCACGGCGGGCGGGAGTTCGGGGATGCGGCAGGAGAAGTCGACGGGGCAGCCCTTGAGTTCGACGTCGGTGGCGGCGGTGGAGGCGCCGCGCAGCAGCCCTGCCCAGGTGGCCTCGCGGCCGGCGCCGGCCGGGGTGATGAGCCCCAGGCCGGTGACGGCGACGTGGCGGTCGGCCGTGGTCATCGGGCCCCTGCCGCGGCGCACTTGGCGGAGAGGGCGGCGGTCAGCCCGGCGACGGTGGTGTGCTTCGTGGCCTCGGACTCCTCCACCTTCACGCCCAGTTCTTCCTGGAGAGCGAGGGCGAGTTCGGCGAGCGCGAGGGAGTCGAGGTCGAGGCTCTCCAGCGTGGCGTCGGGGTGGACGGCGGCCGGATCGACCTCGAACTTCTCGGTGAGGACGGTGGTGAGGGCGGACGTCACGGGGGACTCGCAGGTCATGAGGCACCTTTCGGGACAGCCGGGAGGAACCGGCGTGGAGGAGGGGCGGGGCATGGTGAAGGCGCGCGCCGCGCGGGGCGGCGAGCGGTGACGGGGGTGACGTGCGGTCAGGCGAGGCAGGGGTGCGGGAACCCGGCGCGTGCCGTCAGCGGGCGGCGCTCGCGTGAGCCGCCGTGTCGACCGGTGCCACCGCGGGCAGGTCCGGCCAGGTCAGTGTCGCCGAGGCCCAGGTCAGACCGGCGCCGAAGGACGTCAGCAACACCCGCTCGCCGACGGCGAGTTCACCTCGTGACGCCGCGTCGGCGAGGGCCAGCGGCAGTGAGGCGGCGCCCGTGTTGCCGACCCGCTCGATATTGGCGACCTGCCGGTCGCCGGGCAGCCGCAGCCGGTCCCCGACCGCGTCGAGAATGCGTGCGTTGGCCTGGTGGGCGGTGAACCGGTCGACGTCGTCGGCCGTCCAGCCCGTACGGGCGAGCACCCGCTGCGACGACTCGGTCATCCGGGTCACCGCGTGCTGGTACACCTCGCGGCCCGCCATCCGGAAGTGCCGGTCGAGCGGGTCGTGGCCGGCGGGCCGGGCACGTTCGGCGGCGCCCCCGCCGGCGACCTGGATCAGTTCGTGGCCGCTGCCGTCGCTGCCCAGGTCGAAGGCGAGCAGACTGCCCGGTTCGCCGTACGTGCCCGCGCGCAGCAGCACCGCGCCCGCCCC
>NZ_JAAGMG010000366.1 GCF_010548525.1 Streptomyces sp. SID14478 | reverse complement strand
CTCCTGACGGGGCGGCCGTGGCTGCTCGCGCTCGCCGCCGCGCCGCTGGTGCTACTGGCGCTGTCGCTGCCGCGCGCCTACCCCACGCGGATCGAGACGTCGGTGAGCGTCGAGCCGCGGCGCTGCTTCGAGGGCGACACCGTCACCCTGCGGATCTCGGTGGCCCACGACGGCGGCACCGTCCGCCTCGATCCTGGCGTCACGCTCGGCCCCGGCCTGCGGCTCGACGAGGTCGTGACGGGCCGCTCCACGCTCACGCTGCGGCACACGGCGCTGCGCTGGGGCCGCTGGTCGCTCGGCCCCGTGGACCTCGACGTGTACGACGCCGGGGGCACCGTGCGCCGCAGCGTCCGGGTCGAGGAGGTGGAGGTCGCGGTGTTCCCGCACGCGGCGCACACCCGGTTCACGCCCGTCCCGGTGCGGCTGCCGCAGCGGCTCGGCGAGCACGCGTCGGCGCAGACCGGCGAGGGCGTCGAGGTCATCGGGGTGCGGGCCTGGGAGCCGGGCGAGCGTCAGCGGCGCATCCACTGGCCGTCGACGACCCGGCGGGGCACGGTGCAGTTGCACCGGTTCGCCGCCGAGCGGGCCGTCGACACGGTGATGCTGCTCGACGCGTTCGGCGACGTGGTCGACCCGGAGACCGGCGTCTCCTCGCTGGACGAGACGGTCCGCGTCGCCGCCGGTCTCGCCCGCGCCTACCTGAAGACGCACGACCGGGTCGGTGTCGTCTCGACGGGCGGCGCCACGCGGTGGCTGCAGCCCGCGACGGGGGACGCCGCGTTCTACCGGATCGTCGACAGCGTCCTCGACGTCCGCAAGGACCGCCGGTTCGACGCCCCGGGCCTGGAGCGCGTACCGCGCCCCGCGCTGCCGGAGGGCGCCCTCGTGTACGTTTTCACGCCGCTCAGCGACGCCCGCATCCTCAAGGTGCTGCGCGATCTGCAGGGGCGGGCCCGGCGGCCGGTCGTCGTGGAGATCCCGAGCGGTGACCCCCGGGTCGAACCGGGCGACGTGGCGGGCGAGTTGGGGCTGCGGCTGTGGCGCGCAGACCGGGACGCGATGCGGTTCGCGCTACGCGACAGCGGGGTTCCGGTGCTGCGGCACGCGGCCGGTGAGCCGCTGGACCTGGCGCTCGCGCCGCTGCTCGCCGGACAGGTGGGAGGGCGGCCGCGATGACGGTGCTGGATCCACGGGTGCCGTGGCGCGTCTACGTCGTGCACTGGGCGGCGACGGTTCCCGTGCGCGTGCTCGGCGTCGCCCTGGTCGTGGCGGCGTGCCGGCCGTGGGAGACGGTGCAGGGCATGTCGCGCGCCGTGTTGTTCGGCGCCGCGGTGCTCTTCGCGGTCTGGGCCGCGCCCGGGCTCGACCGGCGGCCCACGCTCGCCTCGGCCGCCTTGACGCACCGGCTCCTGCGGCACCGGACGACGGTG
>NZ_JAAGMG010000325.1 GCF_010548525.1 Streptomyces sp. SID14478 | reverse complement strand
TCCTGGGCGGCCCGGCGGGCGTCGCGGGAGCGCCGGTAGAGACGGGCGAGGGGGCCGTCGAAGCCGATCAGGACGCACTCGGCCGTGTCGACGATGCGGGCCAGCTCCTCGCGCAGGCGGACGGGGTCCTCGGCCGTGGCGGCAGGCCGTTCGGGCAGGGTGCGCGGGTCCGTCTGCGGCAGGCGCCAGCGGACCGCGTAACCCGGCACCGGCCAGCGGTCCAGGCGGCGGCGCAGCTTGTCCATGGCGGCGGGGACGGGCAGCCGGGCCGCCTCCGCCTCCAGGCGTTCGGCGAGGGCGGCGGTCAGGTTCAGACCGGGGTCCTGGGCGGCCTCCACCGGGTCGTCGACCCGCGCGAGGGCCCGGGCGCCGAGGCCGCCGTCGAGGTGCACCTCGCGCTCGGCCAGGTCGACCTCGTAGTACTCCCAGGCGAGGTCGGTCTCGTCGGGGGCGGTGAGGGTCAGACTGCCGTCGGGGCGTGCGTACACGAGCGCCGTGTCCGGGGTGGCGGGCGTGGGCGGGGCGCCGTCGGAGGGCAGGGGGAGGGGGCCGCGGACGGCCGGCTCGGGGGTGGGCGCGGCCAGCAGGTGGAAGGGGGCGGCCGCCTCGGCGCCGTCGAACTCCTCCACCGTCGCGGCCAGGATGACGAGTCCTTCCGGCTGGTCGAGGGTGACCCGGGCGAGGACCGAGGCGTCGGGGGGAGGCCCGGTGCCGGGGAGTCCGGCGGGGCGGCCGAAGAAGTCCCGGAGGGTGTCGGCGAACATCCGGTGGTCGATCGGGTTCCGCATGAGGGGCAACGCGTCCAGGAGTGCGGTCAGTTGGGCGGTGAGAGGGGAGGGGGCGGCCTCCTCGGGGGTCTCGGCCGGGGGGCTCTCAGGGGTCTCGGCCGGAGGACTGTCCGCGCTGTCGTCCGGGGCGGTGTCCGGGGTGTCGCTCAAGGAGGTGTCCGGGGTGTCGTCCGGGGTGAGGAGGCGGGCGAACATGTCGGCGTCGGCGGGGAGTTGGGTGGCGCGGACCGCTTCGAGCACCGTACTGACGCCCGTCGGCGTGTTCAGGGCCGCGGACGCCAGGTCCGGGATGTGCTGCAGGTCGACGGGGGTCCCCGGAACCTGCGCACGGCCGAGCCGTTCGGACAGGAGCCGGGCCAGGGCGAGGCGGCGCCCGGGGTCCGCGGCGGCGGCGAGCTGCCGCAGCGCCGCGGTGAGCCGGTGCTGCC